>NZ_JBHINT010000027.1:0-71414 GCF_042195145.1 Bartonella sp. CL434QHHD
ACTGCATGACTTTAATAGTCATTTTCATGGGCTTTGGAACAACATTTTAGCAAGTTCAGCTGCTGAACCAGCGATAACGACCCCGATTGCCCACCGTACAAATGTATCTTTTCCGATGTAGCGCCCTGCATAACCAATTGCTAAGCACAAAAGTATCACAGCAGCAGCAATAGGGATAAGTAGCTTTAAGTCATCTCGGAGTTTTTCTAAAGCACCTTTTGCAGTTGTTAATTGTTGAGCATATACAGGATTGGCCATAAAAAATACAGTTAAAGCTGCAGAGATTGCCGTAATTTTATTATTATCGTTCAATTGAAAATTGATTAATTTTTTCATATTGTTCAACCTTATCACATTGTATTAGGCGTAAGTAGTTTTCCCATAAAATTAAGGAATAATTTTATTGATGTGCAATAAAAGTATTAAAGTCTAAAATTCTTTTTTCACGAATAAATATTTCGTATTTAATATATTTATCAGTTCGGTTTAAATAATAAACCAGCAAGTTCAGCTGCTGAACCAGCGATAACGACACCAATTGCCCACCGTACAAATGTGTCTTTTCCGATGTAGCGCCCTGCATAACCAATTGCTAAGCACAAAAGTATAACGGCAGCAGCAATGGGGATAATATCTTTCAAGTCTTTTTGGAGCGCTTTTAAAGCGTTGTCTGCAGGAGTTAAAACTACTGCTTGGGCTAACACAGGGTTGGCCATAAAAAATACAGTTAAAGCTGCAGAGACTTTAGTAGTTTTATTTCTAATTATTGTTTGAAGGGTATTTGATTGTTTCATATTATTTATCTCAATTTAGATTACAGTTAGTATAAATAATTTCTTTTTTCGATATAGTTTTTATTGTGCTAAATAAAAACACAGAAATCTAATCTTCTTATTTCCTGAAAGAAATATTTTATGTCTAAAATATTTATCAGTTTGGTTTAAATAATAAATTGGCAAGTTCAGCTGCTGAACCAGCGATAACGACCCCGATTGCCCATCGTACGAATGTATCTTTTCCGATATAGCGCCCTGCATAAGCAATTGCTAAGCACAAAAGTATTACGGCAGCAGCAAGAGGGATAATCGCTTTTAAATCTTTTTGGAGTTCCTCTAAAGCTTTTTTTGCAGTACTTAAACCTGCTGCTTGGACACATGTAGGATTTGTCATAAAAAACACAGTTAAAGCTGCAGAAAATGCAGCAATTTTATTACGAGCTGTTGTGTGAAGAATATTTAATTGTTTCATGTCCTTTATCCTGATTAAGATTAAAACTCCCACAAATGACCCCTCGTTCATGAAGAAACTTAAAAAGATATTTTGGATCAGCCCAAGTTCTTAGTTTTCCTCTTTGTGTAAGTAACGTATATTTATTTGGCTTTCCGGTGATTGGATCGTCGGAAATAAACGTGAAATACCATTCTCTTTCTGAAAGCATCACGACTGTAATCTCACGTGCTGCTTTTTGACTAAATGCTATATCAACGCTGTTTTGTTCTATCATTTTCATTATCTTTGCCCTCAACTAGAAGAGATTTTGTTCAATCTTACTAATTAGAGCTTTAACATTTTCTTATCTACCTTTCATTATAATATCCTATCAAATTTCTGGAGTTTCGTGAAAATATCAGTCCTCACTCTAGCAATCTTCTCGATGAAGAAAAATCTTCAGCTGAAAAAGCATCGCGGGCGCTACTTTCTTTATGTGTAAATGCATCTTCTTCTCCTTTTGAAGAGAGAGGAAGAGAATCTACTTTAGTTGTCTGTTCTGGTTCTTCTTTTTTAAGTTTTACAGGCTCCTGCAAGTCTTCATTTCCTCGTACAGCAGCTTTTACTCCAATAT
The DNA here is from genome assembly GCF_042195145.1 of Bartonella sp. CL434QHHD. Classification (NCBI taxonomy): domain Bacteria; kingdom Pseudomonadati; phylum Pseudomonadota; class Alphaproteobacteria; order Hyphomicrobiales; family Bartonellaceae; genus Bartonella; species Bartonella sp. CL434QHHD. Next base: position 1,844 of record NZ_JBHINT010000027.1, read on the forward strand.
ATGAAGTAACTTTTTGCATACGGGTGTGGCTTGAGTTTTCTGTATTGTAAAAATTCAGCACAGACTGTAAAGTCGCTTTTTCAAAGACGCACTTTGATGTTGTTTGTTCATAGCAGTAAGTTAAAGCGCTTTGTGCAGCTGTAAGATTTCTGCAAAAATCAAATGCATCAAAAAGAGAAAACAATTTCACATTTCCAACACCAATTTGCCCTAAAATTATGTTAAAATTATGTTCACTCTGTTCAGCTGTTGCGATTGTTTCCTTAAGCTGAGATGATTGATAGAACAAGTTATCTTTATCATCTGTTACATAGACATTGTCCCGCGCTTCTTGTTCGGCAACAACTGAAAATGCTATGGGGGGCGTATTGGATATGTATGCAGCAGCAAAAAATGTGAAATCTGGAACAATCATTAGCAATACACCTTATTACGAAGAATTTTATTAATACAAATGCTAATTCTTTGTGGTGCTTTTTCTCGTTGTCTTTTGATTTTATAAATTTGCAGAATGAGATTGTTTAGCTTAGAATATTCCTTGTGATTATTGCTTTGTTCTCTTCTAAGAAGATTTCTAATATATGCGAATATCCAACCAACGAGATAAAAGTGTTGAATAAAACAGAGCACATTACGCCAACCAATATTATTGGAATCACGAAAAAAGGCGCTGCTTTTAAAAAATAATAATCTTTGATACTGTATTGAAGCTGCTTGTTTTATATAATTCTCTAGTTGCAAAAATCTTTTCAAAAAAAAATTATACGAAGTAAAAAGCCATTGTGTGTAAGGGGAGGTTTTACTGTTATAATGAACTACACTATCATTATACAGAGAGGGCTTGTTCTTTGTTGCGTATTGCCATAATTTATAGAGTGACGATTTATATTTACTTTTGACTACTGATTCATGAGAGTCAGAGAGGTGTGATGGTGTTTGAGCACTGCATTTAGTAGTTCCAGTAATTGAACTGAAAAAAGATGCAGTGGTGGTGGTTGATATACCAATAAACAGTTCTTTGTGGCTCAAAGCACATCTCCGTCAAAGTGATATATGTATCGTAATTTTAATTTCGATAATAAATGGACAGAAATTGTCTATAATTGTGTTTAAAATATGGCAAAAAGAAATTCTTTTTTGCAAGGGGAGTAATTAAGGTGAATGATCTCAAGAATATGAATTTTGATGAGCTACAAGAGATGCGTACACAAATCGATGTGGAATTAAAAAAACGGCAAGCAAAGGAAAAGCAAAATGCGCGACGAAAAATTCTTGAAATTGCTAATGCCCATGGAATTGATATCGCTGATCTTGTGAGCAAAGAGCGCCATTATAGAAATCCCAATAACCAATGGGAATTATGGAATGGGCGTGGACGTAGACCTAAGTGGATTAAAGAGTGGTTGGAGAATGGGTATACACTTGATGAACTCGAAGTAACGTAACACGTGTGCGATATTTACAAGATAAGGGAATACTAAGGAATGTAAATGCAAGAAGTATGCTCTTTTGGGTAATTTGATTGTATAAACATACTGAACAAATATATTAAAGTATTGAGTTACCAAATACGACAATAGGGAGCGTGAACAAATTTATTTAAATGCAAAAGGTTTTGTTGTCATAATCTGGCAAGCATAATGATGATGCCAGGTTGAAATATTGTAATTGCTTTTGGCATTTGAGAGAGGGGGATATTTTACTTCTTTTTATCGTTTCATTAACGTTGCTCTTTTTAGTCTATGTAAATAAAGAGTTTTATTGATTATTTACAAAAATGGTCGAAATGAGAATAATTTATTGCATAGGGATTTTAACTCAATATGTAAAATGATAATTTTATCAATTAATATGTTAATAAATTAGCGTACTTATATTTTTGAAATACTGTTCTGTAGAACAAGCCTGATGTTATAGATTTTGTTTGGGCTTTTTTCTGTAAGATTATATATGAGGCATTTACTTTATTTATCGTTAGTTGAGATGAGTGAGTGTGTAGAAAATGGAAAATTTCTATGGCTGTTATGGGGTTTATAGAATTTATGACATATTTCTGAGCGTTTGTGATTAAAATTCATTTATGAGCGTTTATGAATAATGAATAAAGAGTGTATTTGAAAATAAAAGGATTGGATCATTTCTATTGCGGTTTATCTTCTTTTATGGTGTGAAATAGGGGGGGTATGCAGGTTTACAATTGTGTGTGATGGTATAGAGTGCGGAACACTTTGTTATATATCGGAATATTTTTTCTAAAATTGTGTGGTATTCCACAATAAGTTAAAGGGTTTGTCTGAGAAACAGAATGCCCCAAACGGAATGCATTTGTGTTTCCAATTTACGCGCTTTTTTAAAAGAAAAATTTTTCAATGCAACTAAGCTTATTTTATGGCGCTTCTCGTGAATAGTATAACGTAAAAGCCCCTATGATCATATAAAATTCATTGTACACCACCATTTTTACTTCAATAAAAAGTATAAGCCGGCGTCCTTATACACTTTACTCGCCTCCAATATTGCTAAAGTCCTTAGTTCTTGAGAGAGGGAGGCTTTTGTCGCTTTGTTTAATTGTTTTTATTTATACGACACTTTCGCTTGTGATGTGCAAGCGAATGATTTTGATTGCTTCAACATGTAGAGAGATTTGAAATAAGGGTATTTTATGATCTTTAGATTTCTCACTCAATATGAGAACAATGAACTTATTATTATAAATAAAAGTGTTGTGTGCTAAAAAGTCTTGTTTATTTTATTATGCCGTGAAATGGCTTCTTTTAAAGTGTGGTGATATAAAGCAACAACCTCTTTGAGACATTAAACGTTTTTTTCAGTGCGTAGTGAATATTCTCATAATGTAGCTTGCTTGTCGAGTCTTATGTTGAGTGAAATATGGGAGGAGGAAGTCAAGAAAAAATTACTCGACAGGAATCCGGTTTGTAAACAGATTGGATGAGATAGGAATTTTTTGTTCTTTGAAGGAGGAAGGCAAAGGTTGTAAAATAGTATGAATTTTTTCTTAAAGTGGGAAGCCGTGTAGAAGACGTGGGGCATTTGGAGTGAGTCCGGCAGCTTCTTGAATGAAGTATTTTTTTATTTTTGGCGCTTGATTAATGATTCCAAGGCCGGTATCGCGGAGCATCCGTAAAAGAAGGCTATCATTAGAAAAGAGTTTATTAAGCCAATCATTGCTTAAAGCCATACGGACAATTTCAAAACGTCTCCAGCTTTGATAGCGCTCTAAAGCCGTGAGGGAGCCAATGTCAAGACCTAGTCGTGCTGTTTCAATAATCACTTCAGCGAGGGCAGCGCTATCGCGTAATCCTAAATTGAGTCCTTGTCCTGCAATGGGGTGGATGGTATGGGCGGCATCGCCAACGAGAGCAAAACGTGGTTTAACGCATTGACGTGTTAAAGAAAGACTCAAAGGAAAAGCTTGACGTTCGCCATCCCAAGAGAGTTTGCCTAACCGATGGCCAATGCGTCTTTCGAGTTCTGTTTCAAAAATAAGTGCATCAGCTTTGAGATAATATTGCGCAGTTTTATGATCTTCATTCCACACAATGGCGGATCGGTTGCCTTTGAGAGGGAGAAGAGCAAAAGGACCGGCAGGTAAAAAATGTTGAATTGCTTGACCATTATGGGGTTTTTCATGTTCAACTGTGCAGATGATTGCTGTTTGTTTATAGGGATGAGAAAAATTTTTCAGACCAGCTTTTTGGCGTAATTTCGAATGGGCTCCGTCAGCTGCAATAAGCAATTTTGTTTGCCAAACCTCTTCATTATTTAAAGTGACGGTTGTATGTTGGTGTTCTTGATGAAAATCAATGACACGCGTGTTTGTAATAACAGGGATATTGAGATCTTTGACACGTTTTTTTAGAGTGTTGATGAGTTCTCTATGCTCTACCATAGCAGCAAAGGGCTCACCGGGGGTAATGTCGCCTTCAAAGGTTAAAAGGGTGGGTTTGACAGGATCACTAGTGCTTGCATCTGTGATGATCATTGAATGAATGGGTTGCGCATAGGGTTTTATAGGTTCCCAACATTGTAATTGTTTTAACATACGAATAGAAGCAGCAGCAAGGGCAATGGTTCGTATGTTAGAAGCAGGGGTATCTCCTTGTGGAGCAGCATCAACGATTTTTATTTTCAGAGTAGGGGCTGTTTGCTTGAGTGCTATCGCTAGGGTTAAACCGACAGCTGCCCCCCCTGCAATGAGCAGATCACATTGTTTAGTTTTATGAGATTTAATTTTTTTATTGGGTTGTACGTCTTTATTGCGATTAGAACACACAATACTTCTTCCATTGTTTATAGTTTGCTTTCTTTTAAAAAGAATATCTTTTTACATTGCCTAAAATATCTTAACTTTTACTTTTCTCTCTGCTTTACAAAAACGAGGTTTCTTTTTGGCGCCAATCTGATGACAGATTGGTTTTTCAGAGTTTTTCTGCTTAATCATTTATGTGATTCATCTTACAGATTTATCGGATAAGCTTTTTTGAATATCTTCTTCAATTCTTTTTACACTTGGTTGATAAAAAAGAAAACTAAAAATAAACAAAGATGGTCATGTATTTTTTAAGTTGTGTGAGTTACTTCAGTATGCCTGTCCTGAAGGGGGACATTTCGTTAGTATGATAGATAAAAAATTGTGTTCATTCGTGATGGTTAAAACAGTATTCATATTTTGCCGTTATCATGATGTAGCGTAAAAAACATCATCTGTTTAGGAAGGTGTCTATAGGACCCATGTAACACTTTACACATGAGGTGTTTTTTGGTTGATCGTGTGATAAATATCTCAGGGAGAGCTTTTTATGCGCCTTATGAAGGATTGTCTCTTAGGGTGGTGGTATATGAATGATATGAAGTGGTTAGAAGGTAGAACGCGCTAGATAAGAAGTCGGATTGTTTACAGGCTATTTGTTTACAAATCGGCACAGAGTTTAAGCTTCATCCTTTTTTAAGAGAGAGAGGGAGTTATAACTCTTTAAAATATGAAATTTTTGTATTTGGAATTGATAGATGCACCGAAGTTCTTCTCCTTATGATTCATTAGAAGTGCGAAATTCTCAAGGTTCGCGTCTTATTGAGATGTTTTTACGTCAGATAGGGGTATTTATTGGGCTTGGGCTTTTGGGCTTTATTATTTTTTGTGTGTTTGCTTTGGCGACGTGGAATGTTGCGGATCCATCTTTAACCCATGCAAGTACAAATGAGGTTACAAACCTTATGGGGTGGATGGGGGCAATTTTTTCAGATTTTATTATGCAGTTTTTTGGCTTGGCAAGTCTTTCTGTTTTGTTGCCACCGTTATTTTGGTCTTTTCTCTTGTTGGCGCAAAAGAATATCTACAATTTGACTTTGCGCTTTTTTTTATGGGTGCTATCAACGATTTGTTTTTTAATTGCTTTTGCCCTTATGTCACCTGTTGCTTCTTTTACTTATTGGCCATTGCCAATGGGATTGGGAGGGGTTTTAGGAGATAAAGTTTTAAGTGTTGCTTCTTCAGTCTTTCCTCTTTTTCTTTCTCCTCCTTACACGGTGTTTTTCAGTGTTGTTTTTATTCTTTTAGGTTTTTTCACCGCTGCTTTTGCTGGTAATGTGATATGGCGGCGTCGAACAAAGAAAAGAAAAGAAAAAAGCATTCCAAAAGACGAAATCGTTAATCCAGTCTTTGAGTTGGAAGAAGATACGGAATATGCCGCAGAGGAGGATCGTGAAAATCATGGTTTTTTTGCGACAACTTGTGGCGCTCTTTTGCATCTTTTTTATTTTTTACAAGCGCGTTTTTTTCGTTTATTCTGTTTCAAAAGGCGTTTTCAGAGTAAAGGGCAAGGAAAGCCATTTGATCGGATTGAGCCAACTTTTTTGGGTGAAAAAGTAAAGTGTGAGAAAAATCAAAATAAAGCCTATGTTTCTCCTGTTAAAAATCGAAAGTCTTTAACAGCTTCTTCAAATGGTGGTTTTGTTCTTCCTCTTGTAGATTATCTTTCGGTTCCACCACCGTCTGTTAGGGATGCAAAACTTTCTCCTGCTGTTTTAAGAGCAAATTCTCAGGAACTTGAAGGGGTTTTGTTAGATTTTGGGGTCAAAGGAAAAATTATAGATGCTTGTCCTGGACCGGTAGTAACTTTGTATGAATTTGAACCGGCTGCAGGCATTAAGTCTTCCCGTATCATTGGTTTGGCAGATGATATTGCACGCTCGATGCGTGCGATTTCGGCGCGTGTTGCGGTGGTTCCAGGACGTAATGTTATTGGAATAGAATTGCCTAATGCAAAGCGTGAGATGGTTTATTTACGAGAAATGTTGCAGGCGCAAGAATTTATTGACAGCAAAGCAAAGCTAGGACTTGCTTTGGGTAAGACAATCGGAGGAGAAGCTGTTGTTGCAGATTTAGCAAAAATGCCCCATCTTTTGGTTGCTGGTACAACAGGATCAGGAAAGTCTGTTGCTATCAATACAATGATTTTATCATTGCTTTATCGTATGACACCTGAACAATGTCGTCTCATTATGGTGGACCCGAAAATGCTTGAGCTTTCGGTTTATGATGGCATTCCCCATTTATTAACACCCGTGGTGACAGATCCTAAAAAAGCCGTGATTGCTTTAAAGTGGGCTGTTCGTGAAATGGAAGAGCGCTATAGTAAAATGTCAAAACTAGGCGTTCGTAATATTGATGGGTTTAATGCACGTCTTAGGGAAGCTGCAAGTCAGGGAGAGACAATGGTGCGGACAATTCAAGTTGGATTTGATCGCGAGACCGGTGAGCCTCTTTATGAAACGGAAACACTTGATTTTAGTCCTATGCCCTATATTGTTGTCATTATTGATGAAATGGCTGATTTGATGATGGTTGCTGGGAAAGATATTGAAGGAGCGGTTCAACGTTTAGCACAAATGGCACGTGCTGCCGGTATCCATGTAATTATGGCGACACAGCGTCCTTCCGTCGATGTTATTACCGGGACGATCAAAGCCAATTTTCCTACACGCATTTCTTTTTCTGTGAGTTCCAAAATTGATAGCCGAACAATTTTAGGCGAACAGGGGGCCGAGCAATTATTGGGACAAGGAGATATGCTCTTTATGATGGGAGGAGGACGTATTCAGCGTGTGCATGGGCCTTTTGTTGCGGATGATGAAGTGGAGCAGGTTGTTGCGCATCTCAAAGAGCAAGCACGACCTGATTATTTAGAAACAATTACGCAAGAAGTTGAAGAGGATGGTGCTGATGTTTCTTTGTCTTCTCCTTCAGAAGATGATCCCTATAGTCAAGCTGTTGCTATTGTGCTTCGTGATCGTAAGGCTTCAACCTCTTATATTCAACGCCGTTTAGGCATTGGTTATAACCGCGCTGCGACATTGATTGAGAGGATGGAAGAAGAAGGTATTATTAGTCCAGCAAATCACGCAGGGAAACGAGAAATTTTAGTGCCTGCTGAAGAAGAACGCTTTTGAAAAATATTTATAGTTGTTTTTTATAATACCTTGTAAAACAAGTGTTTATCCTATTGTATCGTAGAAAGTCTGCATTTTCATATACCAGCTCTCAATTTGCGATAGCTCCTTGGTACTTGAGACTCCTTATAAGGGGATTCTTTATCTTATATAACTTTTATCCATACACCAACCTTGCTTGTAACGTGCAAGCAAATGATTTGAATTGATTCAATATGAGAGAGTATGTGATGAGAGAATCTTATTGTCTTTGGCGTTATGATTTAAGTTAAAAAGATAAATTATTATAAATCAATATCTTGGTATAAAATAATGTCATTGCGAGTGTAGAGGGGGTAAAAGCATGTAAGGTTTGGTATTTAAGTGTCTTTTTAAGTGCGCTCTAAATATTTAGGGCAAGGCTGATCTGTCGAGTCTTAATATAAATGAATTATATGGGGTGGGAAGCTAAGTGAAATTTGCTAAACTCCAAACTGTTTACAGAGTGGTTCGGATGAAGATTTTTATTCTTTTGGGTGGGAAGGAAGTCAAAAAAGCATTTTTGACACTTAAAAGAGCTTTCAGGTTCGCGAGTAATATGTTTAGTCCTTAATCCATTATGTATTGACTATAATTTATGTTGCTTCATAGATTAGGGGTGGGAAAGAATATATTATGCGTTTAGAAAATCAGCAGAAAAGCAGGAAATTTTGATGATTTCGGAAACATAAACGCAGACTGGTTATTTGGAAACGATACCGAAAGAGATCGCAAGAAATAAAGAGGGATGTTTCTTTAGCAGATGATTCCTATTGTCAAGCTGTTGCTATTGTGCTTCGTGATCGTAAGGCTTCGACTTCTTATATTCAATGTCGTTTAGGCATTGGTTATAACTGTGCTACAACATTGATTGAAAGGATGGAAGAAGAAGGCATCATTAGTCCAGTAAATGATATGGGTAAGCAAAAAGTTTTGGAGGCTGTCGAAGAAGAATACTCTTGAAAATCTTTTGATAGTTTTTTCAAACGATATCTTTATCTTATAAAGATAGGTATTTATTCGTCGTTGATCACTTAAGTTATGAATTATAAAGTTAATTAAGTATTGCTTGGGAGCATTTTTTATGAAAACGTCTTTTTTACCGCAAAGAAGAATCTTTGGGTTGGTGGGAATTATTATCTTTTGGTGTTTAACTTTTCCTGTTTTTTCGCAAGTATCTAATAAAGTGATAAAGGCGCAAAATGTTGTGAATCACTTTGCGGCAATCAAAACAATGACAGGTGATTTTATTCAGTTTAGTCCAAAGGGAAAAATGTCTCAGGGGACATTTTATTTAGAGCGTCCAGGGAAAATTCGTTTCATTTACAAAAAAATGCCTTTACAAATTATTGCAGATGGCCAATTTGTGGGTATTAACAATCGGGCTTTGAATACTTGGAACTTTTCACAACTTTCGCAAACGCCAATGAAGTTTTTGTTGGATGATAAAATTGATGTATCTTCTGGGCGCTTGTTGGCATTTCGCGAAGATCCAGGGGCTGTGACGATTGTTCTGCGTGATAAAACGATTGGGGCAGGGCAAATAAGGATGGTTTTTGATTCTAAAGGCTCTGCTTTGCGGCAGTGGACAATTGTTGACCAACAAAATTTGGAAACTACTGTGCAGGTTATGAATGTGCGGACAGACGTCCGGTTCGCTAATGGGATGTTCACGCTTCCTTCGAAGAAATGAAGAAAGAGTGTTACGTTATTTGGATTAAAACAAATGTTCTTTCGTATTGCGACTTGGAATATTAATTCTATTCGTTTGCGTCTTGCACAGGTTTTTCAGTATTTGGAACTCTTTTCCGCAGATGTTTTGTGTCTACAGGAAACAAAATGTCCAGATGCTTTATTTCCAGTGGAGGCTTTTGAAGCAGCGGGTTATAAGCATATCGCATTGAGTGGACAAAAATCTTATAACGGGGTGGCTATTGTTTCTCGTTTGCCTTTTAAAAAGGTAGAAAAACGTTTTTTTTGTCAAAACCAAGATTGCCGGTATATCTCAGTTATTGTGGAAGCCCATGGGAGAAGCTTGCGGATTCATAATTTTTATGTTCCTGCTGGGGGAGATATCCCTGATGCTGATGTGAATGAAAAATTTCGTCATAAGCTTGATTTTTTAGAAGAAATGTCTTCCATTCGTGCGGATCACGGCGATGGTCTTTCTTCTCTTTTGGTGGGAGATTTAAATATTGCTCCTTTGGCAGAGGATGTTTGGTCTCATCAGCAATTGTTGAAGGTTGTAAGCCATACTCCCATTGAAACCGAGCGTTTACAGGATTTGTGTTGTCAAGGTGGATGGGTTGATCTGATGCGGTTGCATATTCCTGTTCCTACCAAGCTTTATACATGGTGGAGTTATCGTGCTCGCGATTGGGCATTTACCGATTATGGGCGGCGGCTTGATCATGTTTGGTCTTCTCAAGATTTAGCACCTTTTGTTGTAGATCTTTCTATTTTTCGTGATGCGCGCGGATGGGAACGTCCTTCAGATCATATTCCTGTGCAAACTGTATTTGATTTTTCACGTCAAGTTTGAAATAAGAGGTAAATAAAGTATTAATATTAAATAATGATTCTGAAAGAATGCGGGAGACTGGATGTATATCAGAAATCTCAAATGGGGCGCTTCTCGTGGATTATTTTCTAGTGTCTTGTTGTGTTTGCTTTTGTCAGGATGTATGGTTGGTCCTAATTACCAGAAAACATCTTTTCGTGTTCCAGCAGTTTGGGGAGAAAAATCTGCACAGACTGCAGGGCAGTCCATTGCGCTTGCCGGATGGTGGCGGCATTTGAATGACCCTGTTCTAGATGCGTTAATGGATTATGCTATTTCTGGAAATAATAATGTTGCTGTTGCCAAAGCTCGGGTACGTGAGGCGCGTGCAGGTTTAGGGCAGGTTGTGGGAACTCTTTTGCCAAATGTGTCCAATTCAATTTCAGGAACCCGTAGTCGTTCTGGACAGTCTGATGCATTGTTAAACCAGTATAGTAGTGGTTTTGATGCAAGCTGGGAGCTGGATTTTTTTGGTGGGCATAAACGTGCGGTTGAAGCAGCGCGTTATGGCCTTGATGCGGCTGTGGAAGATATGCGTGCTACCATGGTGACATTACTAGGAGATGTGGCAACAAATTATGTGCAAATGCGTGGTTGGCAACAAAAGTTGTTTATTGTGCGGCAAATTGCTGTCTCACAACGTAAAACTTATGAACTGATGCGCGCTAGATTAACAGCTGGTGATGTCTCTGAGCTTGATGTTTCAAATGCGCAAGCGCAAATGGCAAATACAGAGGCAGATATATCACAGATGGAAGCGAATGTAGCAATGAGCGTTCATCGCCTCTCTGTCTTAACTGGTCGTGTGCCTACGGCATTGAAGGATCTTTTACAAAAAAATGCTAAGCATGCAAAGATTCCACAACCACGCTGGCCGATACCAGCAGGAATTCCAGCTGATATTTTGTTAACACGTCCGGATTTACGACGGGCAGAGCGTCAATATGCGCAAGCGACAGCACGGATTGGTCAACGTGAAGCAGATCGTTATCCATCACTTACTTTAACAGGTAATATTTCAACAGCAGCAACGGCAATTGATCAATTATGGAAAAATTCAACGATTGGCTGGTCTTTTGGACCTGGTCTTCGTTTTCCTCTTTTTAATGGAGGTCAGGTCGAGGCTTCTATTGCGGTAGCGCGCGCGCAGCGTGATCAAGCTTTTATTACTTATCGAGCTGCTGTGTTGGAAGCTTTAGAAGATGTAGAAAATGCGCTTGTAAGATTAACGAAGGAACATCAACGCTTAGAAAAGCTAATCGTTGCGAATAAAGCTTCTCTTCATTCCTTAAAACTTTCACGGAGCCTTTTTGAGAATGGAAATACTAGTTTTCTTGAATTGTTAAATGCTGATCGCTCTTATTATTCTGCACAAATGGCGCTTAAAGATAGCCGTGTTTCTTTGGTTACGCAATATATCACGTTGATGAAAGCATTGGGGGGAGGCTGGGATGGCGTTGTTGATGTATCGCGTCCAGAAGTCGTTGATAATGCACCTCGTTCGCGTGCAAAGGTAGGGAAATGAAAAAAAACTTACTCAAAAATTTCATTACAAAACATAAAAAACTTTCCTTCTTTTTAACTGCTATATTTCTCATTCTCTTGTTGTTATGGTTACGTTCTGTTTTTTTTGGAACATCTACTCCAACTTATATAACAGCGGTGGTGAAGCGTGGGGATATTGAGGAAAGTGTTTTAGCTTCTGGTCTTGTACGTCCTTACCGGTTGGTGGCTGTTGGTGCGCGTGCAACAGGGCGTGTGGTGTCAATGCGTGTTTCCCCTGGGAGTGTTGTGAAAGAAGGCGATCTCTTGGCAGAAATTGATCCTACAGATCAGGAAAATGATTTAAAAAGAAAAAAAGCAGCATTATCGCATTATTATGCGAATTTGGTAGAACAAGAAGCCTATCTTTCTCTTGCACAGAAAAATTTAGAGCGTCAGAAAAAAATGATCGAAACACGTGCGATTTCACGGGCGAACCTCGATGAGGCTGCGACACAGGTGAAAATACGCGAGGCGCAAATTGAACAACTTCGTCAGCAGATTGTGCAAGCACAAATTGATGTGGAGAGTGCAGAGGTTAATTTAGGTTATACACGCATCACTGCCCCTTCAGCGGGAACGGTTTTGGCAACAGTTGTGGAAGAAGGGCAGAATGTGAATGCGGTTCAGTCGGCGCCAACAATTGTTATTTTGGGTGATTTATCAAAGATGACGATCAAGGCGCAAATCTCAGAAGCAGATATTCTTAAAGTCCGAGCTGGACAACCACTTTATTTTACAGTTTTAGGTAATTCACAGCGTCGTTATGAAGGCGTTTTAGAAAAAGTAGAGCCGGCTCCTGAAGCAATTCGTGCTGATGTGAGTATTAATCCTGGTATGGTGAGTGGTTCTAGTGCTTTAATATCATCGGCTATCTATTACAATGGAATTCTACATGTTGATAATGCGGACAATTTTTTGCGAACCTATATGACTGCTCAAGTTCATATTATCTTAGGGCGCGCGCAGAATGTCTTGTTGGTTCCAAGTGATGCTTTACGCGATGAGACAAGAGAGCGTAAAGCATGGGTTTCTGTTTTGGTGGGGGAAAATAAGGTGGTTACTAAACAGGTGAGTGTTGGGTTGAATAATAAGGTTATGGCGGAGATTATTTCAGGACTTAACGAGGGTGATGTCGTCATCACCAGTTCGTCTGATGGAGTGATGCCAGAGTCTTCTAACATGCATAGCGAAGACGAGAGTTAAAGCATGAGCACAAATCAAGCAGATGCTGTCTTCGTCTTGGAAAATATTGTGCGCAAATTTCCTGCGGGCGAAACGTTTGTTACCGTTTTGAAAAACATCAATCTTACCATTAAACGTGGTGAAATGGTGGCAATTGTAGGTGCTTCCGGTTCAGGTAAATCTACCTTGATGAATATTTTAGGCTGTCTTGATCGTCCAACTTCTGGCCGTTATTGGATCTCTGGTAAAGAAACAGCTTCTCTTTCTGCGGATGAATTGTCGGCTTTACGACGTAATCATTTTGGTTTTATTTTTCAGCGCTACCATTTGTTGAATGAATTGACAGCTCTTGGTAATGTTGAAATTCCGGCTATTTATGCGGGATGTGCCGTGGAAGCAAGAAAAAAGCGTGCACAGGATCTTTTAACGCGTTTGGGCATGGGTGATCGGATAAATCATCGTCCAAATCAGCTTTCCGGTGGTCAGCAACAACGTGTTTCTATTGCTCGGGCGCTCATGAATAATGCGGAGGTCATTCTTGCAGATGAACCAACTGGTGCATTGGACAAAAAGAGTGGGCAAGAAGTATTGCATATTTTGGATGAACTTCATCAAGAAGGGCGTACTATTATCATTGTAACCCATGATATGCAGGTGGCTGAAAGAGCAGAGCGTATTATCGAAATCAGTGATGGGGAAATTATTGCTGATAAGCGGTCAAGGGTTGCAAAAACAAAAGTTGGTAGAAAATCTCTTCAGGAACAACAAAATCTAAAAGGCCAACAAAAACTGGGCTTTTTTCGTTCTTTTTTTGAGCGATTCCGTGAGGCGTTTGTGATGGCTCTGTTGGCAATGAATGCACATCGTATGCGGACTTTTCTAACAATGCTTGGGGTGATTATCGGTATTGGGGCGATTATTGCTATGGTGGCTTTAGGGAATGGTACACGAGAGAAAATTCTGGAAAATTTTAAAAGTTTGGGTACTAATACATTAACCATTTTTCCTGGTAAAAGTTTTTCTGATCCACAAGCAGAAAAAATAACCAGTTTGGTTGAAGCTGATGCAGAAGCCTTGTCTGGATTACCTTATGTTTCTGGTGTAACACCACAGATTTCAGCAAGCTCGAAAGTGCGTTTTGGTGCAGTTGAAGTTAATGCCGTCATTGCGGGGGTGGGAGAACAATTTTTTCAGACACAGGGGCTCAAAGTTTTCAAAGGACAGTTTTTTGATCAAAAAAGTGTCCATGATCGGGCGGTTGATCTCGTGATCGAGAAAGAAGCATTGTCTGTTCTTTTCCCCCATAGCTATGAAAGCCCCCTTGGAAAGGTGGTGCATGTGGGGAATGTTCCAGCGCGTATTATTGGTGTTGTTGATTCGCAAAATAATGCAAGTGGAGATACATCAAATACGTTACAGCTTTATTTGCCCTATACAACAGTGCAGACACGTTTTCTTGGCACAACAGAAGTTCGTGCAATTACTGTTAGAATTGCTGATGATATTGATTCACATTTAGCGGAGACCATGATAAAACGTTTTCTCATTATGCGGCATGGCGGGGAGGACTTTTTCATTAGAAATTCTGAATTCTTCCGTGAACGTGTTATGGAGAGTACAAATATTTTAACACTTTTAATTTCTTCAATTGCAGCTATTTCCCTGATTGTGGGGGGTATTGGGGTGATGAATATTATGTTGGTCACTGTTTCTGAGCGGATCAATGAAATCGGCGTGCGTATGGCAGTTGGTGCACGGCAAAGTGATATTTTACAGCAATTTCTCATTGAAGCGATTTTGGTTTGTGTGATTGGTGGTGGTTTGGGGATCTTGCTTGGGCTTTCTATCGGTGGCTTATTTCTTCTGTTTAAGGCGCCTATCCATTTGGTTTATACTATTGAATCGATCATTATGTCTCTTACTTTTTCAACACTCATTGGAATATGTTTTGGCTTTTCTCCAGCGCGGCAAGCTTCACGGCTTGACCCTGTTGTCGCTCTTTCACGCGATTAAGCTTTATCAATTGGGTCATGTTTGTTCGTGATGCTTTCCACTTGGATGAAGCTTTTATGAAGCGAAACATGAATGGGAAAAGTTTGGCATTATTTGCTGCTCTATTTTAGAAAACGCTTTGTTTATTAAGTGGAGCGTACCCTAGAGGTGAACGTTTCTTATAGCAGACTACATCATGTGAGATATGATAGGCATATAAGCCTTCTTGAGGCATTAAATGTTTTGAGAATGCATGATGAATATTTTTAAATCTTTCTTGTCGAGTCTTATGGAAGTAAATCCTGTTAAGGAGAAGTTAAATGGAACCCGTTAGAGTGAGATTGCTTGCAGACTGAATTTTGTTAAAAATCTTCGCCTTCTGAGATGTGAAGAGGAGGACAAATGAAATATACTGCGCGACGATTCTTAAGATTTAACCTAAAAAGAGGCGGGGGAAGTGAATAGTATATCTGCTAACAAACAAAAGAACAAAAAAGAAGGTTGATGCCAAAAACAGCTTAAACCTCCATTCTTCCAAAAAAAAATGAACTGGTATCGAGATAGCTGAGCAGTTTAAGAGGTTTCGTTTAGTCTTTTTAAGATTTTTGGAAAAGAGGTTATGAGGATTTCTCACTTTTAGTTTTGCAGAGGGTGGTGCAAATTATAGGTGTTTAGGTTTATGCAAATAAATAATGATCATGCTCAGGTTTTAAAATGTGACCTAAGATACAGCCGTTTTCTGTTCCTTTATGCGAGTAACTTAGCTTTCTTTAGAATATTTTGTTTAAGGCACCGCTTTTTTCTGCCTTATCTCATGATTTTGGAGCTGAAGGATAAACAAGCCATTTGAGTTTCTAGGGTAAGGATGCCGTCAGATACTCGGTAGGGGGCGTGATCTTAAGAACTAATACCGTGAAACGCGGGTTTGATTTAATGGTTTTGGTGAGGAAGACAAAAAGTTTGAGAGGCGGATAGCTTCTTATTTTGAATGATGTATGAATGAAAAGGGCTTTCATTTATTGAAAAAGAATAAGCTCATATTCAGCAGGTGTGAGATGAAGTAAGAGAACATCGTAATACCAAGCTGCAGTTATGCTGCTAAAGAACATAATGGCGCTAGTGATGAGCAATGGTATGTCTAGTTGGTATGGTGGTTATTCTTCCTCCTGCTACAAGTCCGATACAGAGCGCCATTGGTTTGCACATTCACGGGCTTGTTTTAAAGAGACATCTCTTAAGGCACCCAATCCCATTTCACGACGGCGCTCGTGAATGGTACAACGGTAAATCCATTGAGCACCTCCATCTTTACGCTTATGAAGTAACAAGCCGGCACCATCATTATATTTGCCAGCTCGTGGGTGTTGCGATAGACCTTGCATTAAGACGGTTCATAAGAGCCATTTTTAGTCATTTCTTGTACAGTTTTTATCCACACACTCATCCCGCTTGTGATGTGCAAGCGGGTGGTTTTGATTGATTCAATAGAGAACAGATTTGAAATGAGAGAATCTGATGATATTGAGAGCTCTCATTCAAGTTGTAGCGTAATAAAATTTCATTATAAATCAATATGTTGTATGTAATAAAGCACCTTAGGCAGTGAGGTCACTAAAATTATGACGCATGAGCTTTAGCGGCAGTGATGAATATTCTCAGGCAGGGGTTTTCTTGTCGAGCTTTATGTGAGTAAATCATATAAATGGGGAAGCTGAGAGGAACCTGTCCAGAGAAAGTGAACTGTTTACAAATCGTTGCTGATAGGAATCATCGTCCTTTGAGATGTTGAGAGGAAATCACAATTCTTATGAAATCTGTCTTTTGAGGTGTTCTGATATTGAAGTGAGCAGGTGGAACGCGTTAGACAAGAAGCTGAGTTATTATTGTTTACAGATCAATAGAGTTTAAAAATTTTCGTTCTTTTTTGGGGAGGAAACCAGACAAAAAGTGATCTTAGAGAGCAAAATGATTTCAAAAAAGATTGCGATAAAAAACGTGAGGTATTCGTAGCGGTGTGCGTTTTTAGCTTATTCCTATCTGTGATCTAAAATGCTCTTAAGAAGATGCTTTTTAGAATAAGAGATTGTTACTAATATATTGACTTATAATGATAGTTTAACATTCTCTCTGTTGAATGAGAAATCTAATTATTATAAATTTTCTCATTTTAAATCTATTAAAATTATTTTTTTGCATGTCATACGAGGTTGGTATGTTCGTGTTTAAGAAAGGCGTAATGCATGCCTCTTACCAATCATCCCAAGAGGCTTGAGCTATCGTAATACTTGGGGGCGGCAAAATATAGGGTGGGCGGTTTGTATTTTTATGAAGCGTAAAGACGGTGGTATAAATAGATCTCTATAACAAGTCTGAAGATCTTATAGTTGTCTGGGGGCTCTATTTACAAGAGCTTATATATTGAGATGGCATGTACAGATCCCGTGCTGTGAGATATGTTTGGGATGTAAGAGATGTTTTGGGTGAATGTGCAATACAGTGATACATGTATTGTGGGGTGTTCTGTGTTGTATGAAGGTAGCTCTGTCGAGCTTTTATAGAAGCAACCTCTTGTGGAAGAGTATGAGAGAAAGGTATGAAGAGGTCAGAAGATGGCAAGGTTTTTAAAAAGTCAGAAGGATAAAGATTAGAATGCGGTTCTGATATAGACTTGGAGCGTTTTAATATATTGGAATATGAGAATGCGGATTTGATTGATCTGTTGTATTGCGCTTTCAGCATTGTGCTTTTTAACAGGATAGGCAATGAAATGGATATCAGGCATTAAATATTTAAGTTCTCGCATCGAGCGCCACACATGGTAATCATGGGTGACGATATAAAGGGTTTTATAGTGGTGTTTTTTGATCCAATCGGCGCTTTCTTTAGCATTTCCTCTGGTGTTAATCGCTTGATGCCCGATGTCAATACAACAGGAGATAAGCCGTCGGGTAATATGCATGTTATGCATGAGACTTTTCAGGTTGGTTGTGGTATTTACACCACTGATGAGGAGACGTGAACCAAGCCCCCTTTGTAAGAGATTAAGTCCTGTCTCTATTCGGTTTTCTCCGCCTGTCAGCACAATGATGGCATCAGCTTTGGGGAGAGGCTGTGGGGGAGAAAGTCGTTCAGTTTTTTCAGAAAAAATAATAAAACCGCTCCAGAAAATGAAAACAATGATTGAAAGAGTAAGGGTTGTCGGTGGAAAATAGCGAAATAAAAAGCGGGGAGACCAACTATAGTGGAGCCGTTTTGGAAGAGGACGTTCTAAATTGTTTTGCGTCAATGAGTTGTAAGTGTTGTGAGTCATAAAATTAAAATAAACCGTTTTCACATTGATCGATTTTTTTCAGTTGTGTTAAAATAGTCATGCGGTTTGTAAGGGTGGTAAGAAAAGAAACGAAAATAATAAGAAAAATGATTTTTCCGTAAGGAATGGAACTTATGGAAAGATGTCCAAATAAAGCTGTTATTTGGCTAGCTTCCACTCTTCCCAAGTTATAATTTGTCCAGAGACAAAAGGCTGAAAACAGAAATATGCTTGTAAGACCACCATATAAAGAACCACGCAGCGCGGTTTTAAAAAAATGCCAGTCAAATTGGCGAGCAATGAAAAGAGTTTCAGTACCAAGGAAATATAAGACATTGATAATATGTGTATTTTCTGCCAATGCATTGCGGGTGGCAAAAATGATGGTGAGGATAAGAGAGCCTAGAACCAATGCTAAAATTGAAAAACCAATGAAAACAGTGGTGTGTGCCATGGTCGCAAAACGATGAACCCAAACACGGTGATCATCAAATTGACCTCCTGGAATTTGGGTTTTAATGGCGTGATTAATGGCTGCAAAATTGATTTTTTCATCCCCATTCAGGGTCACAATGATGAGGCGGGGAAGGGGTAGTTCATTGACATTGAAGCCTGTTCCAAGCCATGGCTCCAGTAACTTTTCTGTAGCTTTTTGGTCAACAATTTTTGCATCTTGTACACCAGAAAATGTTTTAACCAATTGTACGGCATCACGGAGTGCTTTGTTGATATCAACATTGTCAATGGGACGTATTTGTATTGTTGCTTCATAGCTAATCTGATTACTCCAATTTTGGGCAGCATGTTGGACTAAATCAACACCGATTAAGGTGAGGCTTGAAAGAAATGTCATAATAGCAATTACGGCAACCAATGCTTTTCCAGAAATATTACCACTGGGAATAATCGCTGTTGTATTTTTTTTATTGCTTGTAAAAATGGGGAAAGACTTATTCATGAATCGTCATCCGTCCGTTATGGAGAAGCATACGCCGTGCTGCAACTTGTTCCATTAAGGCAATATCATGGGTGGCAATGATAACAGCCGTTCCAAAACGGTTTAATTCAATAAACAAACGGAGGAGGCGTTTTGCCAAGGGCGGATCGACATTTCCAGTCGGTTCATCGGCAAGTAGAATTTCAGGTTGATCAATGAGTGCGCGTGCAATGGCTACCCTTTGTTTTTCCCCACCGGAAAGAACAGGTGGTAAAACATGAATATGATCTCCAAGACCTACCCAACAGAGAAGATCTTCCACTTCACTGCGATAGGTTGCTTCTTCTTGTCCTTTAATGCGTAAAGGTAAGGAGACATTTTCATAAGTGGTCATGTGGTCGAGTAAACGAAAATCTTGAAAAACCACACCGATACGTTGTCGCAGCGCAGGGAGCTCTTGTCGTTTGAGTAATGCTGTGTCTGTTCCAAAGAGATCAATATGACCGCGGGTGGGTTTGAGTGCCAAAAACATAAGACGCATCAGCGACGTTTTCCCTGCTCCAGAGGCACCTGTGAGAAATTGAAATGATCCAGGAGGAATATGAAAGCTAATATCACGAAGGACCTCAGGGCCCATTCCATAGCGTAGGCCGACATTTTCAAAATGAATCACTTTTTATTATTACTCCTGATTTTATATTGCATCATTTATTCTAAGAACTCTTACTTTCATTGCTTTAGATTTTTGTTGTAAGCTTGTTTATTTTAGATTTCATGGTTTTCAATATTTTTTATACACCCTCGTTATCGATAAATATTTTTGCTCAAGAATATTATCACTTATACTTTCTTTTTTTAGCTTTATTTATGATTTTAGCAGGAATTTCAAAGGGATTCTAGCATAAACATCAGAACTATTTTTCCTTCTTACTCAGAGGCTTTTTTTGCATTGAGTGGACATTGGGTGATTTTAAAAAGCTATGTTGCTCTTTTTATCTTACTTTCTTATTCTTGTTCGCATCCCAATCTTGAGGTTTTTGCTTAAATTATTTCTTACCTGTTATGAAAAAAAGCGTTTGTTGTTAGAATGATTGAGCTTCTCATGCATTGTTTTGTTTTTTATTCTCCTTGGTGGTTTTCGTAATAATGCTGAGATAATTTTAGCAAAAAAAACAAAAACCACCGTATGTTGTATTGCGTCGTGTTTTTTAGTTTTGTCGGTTGGCAATCAGATCTTCAACAACTTGTGGTTCGGCAAGGGTTGAAATATCTCCGAGAGTATCAAAATCGTTTTCAGCGATTTTTCGTAAAATACGTCTCATAATTTTCCCTGATCGTGTTTTGGGAAGCTGCGGAGCAAACTGAATTTTATCCAATATGGCAATAGAGCCTATTTCTTGTCTCACATGCTTGATAAGGTCTTTTTGCAATTCTTCACTTGGCTCTGTTCCTTCCATGAGAGTCACAAAACTATAAATTCCTTGTCCTTTAATGGGATGCGGGTAACCCACAATAGCTGCTTCTGATACAGCGGGATGAGAAACAAGAGCTGATTCAATTTCAGCAGTTCCTAACCTGTGCCCCGAGACATTGAGAATGTCATCAACTCGTCCTGTGATCCAATAATAACCGTCGCTATCGCGCCTACAGCTATCGCCTGAAAAATATTTTCCTTTATAGGAGGAAAAATAAGTTTGAATAAAGCGTTCATGATCCTTATAAAGTGTGCGCATTTGTCCGGGCCATGAATCACTGATACAAAGATTGCCTTCTGCTTCACCTTCTAAAACATTGCCTTGGGCATCAACAATTTGGGGTTGAACACCAAAAAAAGGACGTGTGGCCGATCCTGCTTTGAGGGGTGTTGCACCGGGCAAGGGCGTGATCATATGCCCTCCTGTTTCCGTTTGCCACCATGTATCGAGAATCGGACAACGGTCATTTCCAATTATATGATAAAACCATTCCCATGCTTCTGGATTAATCGGTTCTCCTACCGTGCCTAAGAGACGCAACGATGTTCTGTTTGAGTGTTCAACAAACGAATTTCCTGCTCCCATTAAGGCGCGGATAGCTGTTGGTGCTGTATAGAGCGTATTGACTTGGTGTTTGTCGACAATTTCCCAGAATCTGCCTTTGTCAGGAAAGGTTGGTGTGCCTTCAAACATTAAAGTGGTCGCACCATTGCATAAAGGTCCATAAACCAAGTAAGAATGACCGGTTATCCAACCAATGTCAGCCGTGCACCAGTAAACTTCATTGGGGTGGTAATCAAAAACATATTGGTGAGTCATCGAGGCAAAAACAAGATAGCCCGCTGTGGTATGCAAAACACCTTTAGGTTTGCCTGTTGAGCCTGAAGTATAAAGAATAAAAAGTGGATCTTCAGCATTCATTGGTTCTGGTGGACAAGCTGTTTTGGCATGAGCTATCTCTTCGTGGTACCAAAAATCACGCCCCTCTACCCATTGAATGGGTCCACAAGTTCGCCGTATAACCATGACTTGGTCCACCTGCACGTTTTGGCGCGCGGCTATCTCAATGGCATGATCAACATTGTCTTTTAAGTTGATCCGTTTGCTGCCACGCAAGCCTTGATCAGCGGTAATAATGAAGGTTGATTCACAATCGACAAGGCGTCCTGCTATTGCCTCAGCAGAAAAGCCAGCAAAAATAACCGAATGAATAGCTCCAATGCGAGCACAAGCAAGCATAGCATAGGCTGCTTCGGGTACCATGGGGAGATAAATGGTTACTTTATCGCCTTTCTTAATGCCACGGCTTTTCAAAAGATTAGCAAAACGACAAACATGTTCATAAAGCTCGTTATAGGTTATTTTTTTATCATGATAAGGATTATCTCCTTCCCAAATGAGCGCGATTTTGTCTCCATGGATTTTCAGGTGGCGATCAATGCAATTATAGGTAACATTTGTTATCCCATCTTCGTACCATTGAATGGAGACATCTCCGTTAAAAGAAGTGTTTTTTACTTTTGTAAAAGGTTTAAACCATTCAATGCGTTGACCATGTTTTGCCCAGAAGCTTTCTGGATCATCGATGCTTTCTCGATACCATTGTTGATAAGTTTCCTCATCGAGTAAAGTATTTTTTTTGATCTCTTCTGATACTGGATAGATTTTTTCAGTCATGTTTCCCTCTTTTTATTGTTTTGAAAATCTGCCTCTGTATTTTTGTATGGTTATATTTGTGGCAGAGTTTTCCCAAAAGCTTTTCATTGTGAGGTTAGACTAAATGACAAAGATTAGAATAGTCAATTTTTAAATCTGATACGTTTTTCTTAAAAAGGTATTTTATGCTTTTAGGATATTTAAATGTGGCAAAGTCTATTGCGGTATAGAGCCTTTTATAAACGCACAAAGGCATTAAAAAATATCATATAAAAAGGGAGATGAAGGTGCTTTATTGATTATCGCTTTAAATGTTTTTTATTTTGTATTCCCTTATTCAAATAAGAATAAGTTCATTAATAATTAATTAAACCAAAATATCAAAAATAATGAAAAGAATTACTGTATATAAAGTTTATTTTATAGTTACTTTCCAAATGTAACTACCATTTTTAAAAACCAATAGCATATAATAGGGATAAAGACAATGAGAATACAAAACATTCTTACGATTTCATAACAAATATTCATTATAAAAAAAATTCTGATTATAAGATGTGATCCACAATAGATATCTCTGAAAATTATTTTATCCACAGATGTAGATATTTAATTTGGTATATTCTTACAAATATACTTACAAAATTATTTAACTTCAGAGAGATATCTTTGTCGCTATATGACCGAATGTGCTGCATGAACCAAAAATATTAATTCTCCTTAATTATCTACATTAAAAGTAGTATCATAATGATACATTTCAAATGGCTATCATGTATTTTTAGAAAAATGTCAAAGATAAATTTTAAAAATAACAATAAAAATACTGTATAAATAATATCTATACTATGTATACATGAAATCTTCTTCTTAAGAAGATAATAATATTATTTGCAATATTTTAAAATATAAGAAATATCCCCTGTTTTTCCTTAATTAAAGTTTAAAATTAGAAAAATTAGGCATATGAAAAGTTGAAGTTTTTCTCTTTGTTTACGAGATCGACAAAGGAATAATGATAAAGGAATATCGTTATTGAAATCGTTCTCATTTCCATTGTTTTGCGTGCATGTATTATGCGCATATGCACGGGATTCGTTCTTTTATTTTTCAGGCGAATATTGACCGTATGTTATGCTTTGTAGAGCATGGAAAGCCTCTATGCTATCGTTGACCTTATAGATTGCTATCATGTTGTTTAGCGCGGTTCTTGGTGCTCTATTGAGCATTTGAGATGTTTATTTTGCTCAAGTGACTTACATGAAAGAGTTTTGTTACTGTATTATGTAACCATAAGCCTCTTTTTGTCTGCTTTATGCCATTGGCATGTGGGGAAATTGTTTACGCGTGTTGGAGAAGTTAAGAGAATTCATGATTTTCAATGGAAATCATTGCGATGATCTTATTCAATATTCTTTTGCAATTATTTATTTCGCGACAGTTTTTTCATTCATGCGCAACGCCCCTCTTATCATTTTGCCTTTATATAAGGATTTATTTTTTATATTGCTTTTGCTGGAGAGGCGGTCAGAGGGGAGTAAAGTAGAGCCAATGTGCGAGAATATGAGAGCCAAATTGCAATGCTATCTTGAAGCTATTGTACGTGTTGTGGATGTGCCGGTGAGAAATTTGAGAAACCAGCTTTTTTGCTTATCCTGCTAACAGGATGAAAGAGGGACTGGAATCTTTTTTGCTAGAATTGCTCTTTTATTGATATTGAAGGAAATATTTTTTCTCATTTCTGCTGTTTTTGGTTTGTTCGTAGAATTTTCAATGGGAATTTATATGAAGGGGGAATTGCTTTACACAGGGCGTTTTCCAAATAAAGCAGAGCCAATGCGAAGGACATTAGAGCCAAACTGTAGAGCGGTTTTGAAGTCACTGGACATGCCCATGGAAAGCTTTGGAAGACCTGCTTGTTTTGCTAATTTTGCTAAGAGCGCGAAATAGGGGCCGGGGTTTTCGTCGACAGGGGGGATGCCCATAAGTCCGATGATATCGAGTCCATAGTTGTTTTTGCATTGGTTGACAAAAGATGTAGCTTCTTGTGGTGCGATACCACTTTTTTGCGGTTCTAAGCCAATGTTAACCTGAACATAGCAGGGGAGATGCTTTTTTTGCTTTTCCATTTCTTCAGCTAGGCTTTTGGCTATTTTTTCACGGTCAACCGTTTGGATGACATCAAAAAGTTTTACCGCCTCTGCTGTTTTATTTGATTGTAGGGGACCGATGAGATGGAGTTTAATATTTTCAAATTGTTGACGTAAAGCAGGCCATTTTTGTGCTGCTTCTTGTACGCGGTTTTCTGCAAACAAAGATTGGCCTGCTTGCAAAAGGGGTCGTATATCAATAGCAGAAACAGTTTTTGAAACAGCGATAAGTTCAATTTCTTCTACAGGGCGTTGTAGCTCTTGGCATATTGCTGCAATGTCTTTTTGAAGGTTTTGCCATGCTTCAACGGAAGGGGCATCGAGGGGCGTTTGTGTATTCATATTTTTGTGCTTTACCTTTTTTGTTCAAGAGTTGGTCGTTTTTTTTAAAGTTTTATAAAATACTTAGGGAAATATTTCACGAAAATGTTGACGATGAGGTTAATCCATGGTCAAGCATAATAAAACAAGTTTTTGGTTCTGTTTTATTAAAAGAGTATAATGGGAATGACAATTGGACATTATAATATAGGCGAACGCTATAATCCACGTGCGAGAGAAAAAAAATGGCAAGAAATTTGGGATGAAAAGAAAATTTTTCAGACTCTTCAAGAAGATGCTCGTGAAAAATATTATGTTTTAGAAATGTTTCCTTATCCTTCTGGCCGTATTCACATGGGGCATGTGCGCAATTATGCCATGGGGGATGTGGTTGCACGCTATAAAAGGGCAAAGGGATTTAATGTGCTTCATCCCATGGGGTGGGATGCTTTTGGTATGCCGGCTGAAAATGCTGCTCTGCAAAGTAAAGTGCATCCTAAAACTTGGACCTATCAGAATATTGCTGTGATGCGCGGGCAATTAAAGCAATTAGGGCTCTCTTTAGATTGGGCGCGTGAATTTGCGACTTGTGATGTGGAATATTACCATCGTCAACAAATGTTGTTCCTTGATTTTTATCAGAAGGGTTTGGTTGCGCGTAAAGTAGCTAAGGTGAATTGGGATCCTGTTGACCACACCGTTTTGGCCAATGAGCAGGTTGTTGATGGGCGGGGATGGCGTTCTGGTGCGTTGGTAGAACAGCGTGAATTGACGCAGTGGTTTTTCAAAATTAGCGATTTTAGTGAAGATCTCTTGGCTGGGCTTGAAGAGCTGGAGCAATGGCCGGAAAAAGTTCGCACCATGCAGAAAAATTGGATTGGAAAATCACAAGGTTTGCTGATTCGTTGGGCATTAAAGTCGGCGGGTGATGCTGATGATGTTTGTGATAAATTTGATGAGGTTGTTTGTTATTCAACGCGTCCTGATACACTGTTTGGCGCTTCCTTTTTGGCTCTGTCTGTTGATCATCCTATTGCACAAGCTTTGGCAAAAAAAGACAAAGCGTTGAGTGCTTTTATTGAAAATTGTCGGTGTGGTGGAACGACAACAGCAGCACTTGAAACAGCTGAAAAACAAGGGTTTCTCACGCCCCTTTTGGCTGTTCATCCTTTCGATTCAACAGTACATATTCCCGTTTATATCGCGAATTTTGTGCTTATGGACTATGGAACAGGGGTTGTTTTTGGTTGTCCAGCTCATGATCAGAGAGATTTCGATTTTGCGCGTAAATATGATCTTCCAATAAAACCGGTGGTTTTGCCAAAAGGAGAGCAAGCAGAAGATTTTGTTATTACTGAAACAGCTTATACGGGTGATGGGGTGATGATCAATTCCAGTTTTTTGGATGGTTTAACACCCCAACAAGCTTTTGAAGAAGCTGCTAAAAAGCTTGAAAAACAAATGCTCAATGGGCAACCGCAAGGGAAGAAAACAGTGCAATTTCGTTTGCGTGATTGGGGGATTTCACGTCAACGTTATTGGGGGTGCCCCATTCCGATGATCCATTGTACAACTTGTGGGGTTGTTCCTGTTCCACGTGCCAATTTACCGGTTGTGTTGCCTGATGATGTTACTTTTGATCAACCAGGAAATCCTCTTGCACGACATGAAAGGTGGCAGAATGTTACTTGTCCTTCCTGTGGTCAACCTGCCAAACGCGAAACCGATACCATGGACACATTTGTTGACTCTTCTTGGTATTATGCACGCTTTACGGCTCCTTTTGCGCAGGGACCTGTTGACAAACAAGCAACAGCTGAATGGTTGCCTGTGCAACAATATATTGGTGGAATTGAGCATGCCATTTTGCATCTTCTTTATGCGCGCTTTTTTATGCGTGCTATGAAATTGGTCGGTCATGTGACGGTAGATGAGCCTTTTAAGGGGCTTTTTACCCAAGGGATGGTGGTGCATGAAACCTATCGGGATGATCAAGGGTGGGTTTCTCCAGCAGAAATTTCGATTGTTGAAAAAGATGGAAAGCGGTGTGCTTATAAATTAACCGATCAAAGTAAAGTGACGATTGGTTTGATTGAGAAAATGTCAAAATCAAAAAAGAATGTCGTTGATCCTGATGATATTATTGCATCTTATGGCGCTGATACTGTGCGTTGGTTTGTGTTGTCAGATTCTCCTCCCGAGCGGGATGTCATTTGGACAGAATCTGGTGTTGAAGGTGCACATCGCTTTGTACAGCGTGTTTGGCGCCATGTGGCTGTGAGTGCTTCTATTTTAAAGGATGTGGCGCCTTGTGCAGGGCATCAGGGGGCGGCTTTGGAACTCTCAAAGGTCGCACATCGCACGCTTTGCGCTGTAGAAGATGATTTGGAAAAATTCGCTTTTAATCGGGCTATTGCACGCCTTTATGAATTCTTGAATATTATGGCACCGTTGTTAAATAGGATAGAAAGTGTTGACGATGAAATGAAAGCTTCTTTACGTCAAGCTATGGATTTTTTTCTTGCCATGATTGCACCCATGATGCCCCATTTAGCAGAAGAATGTCATGCTGCTTTAGGAGGAAAAACTTTAATGTCTGCGCTTGCTTGGCCTGTTTATGATCGTGCGTTAACCGTTGCGGAATGCTATACTTTGCCAGTACAAATTAATGGTAAAAAACGCGGTGAGGTGAGCGTTGCAGCAACTGCTGATGAGGTGATGATTAAAGAAGCGGTTTTGGCGTTAGATTTTGTAAAGGCGCAGCTGGTTGAAAAGCCTGTGAAAAAAATCATTGTTGTTCCACAAAGGATTGTGAATGTCGTTTTTTAGAAGTTCTATTCTTGTCATTTTAGCTGGTGTATTCACACTGTTGTGTGGATGCAAAGTTGAACCGCTTTACCGTCAAGAGTTGCAGAGTGCAATGACAATGGATTCTGCTTCTTATGGGAATCCTGCTTCTGGATACCCTTCTGGACAAGCTTCTTTGGGGTTAGCGCAAAAGCTTGCTTCTATTGTTGTGGAAGAACCTTCGGATCGTTTTGGTCAAATGGTGCGCAATCATCTGCTTTTTCTTTTGTATGGAAATGGTGCTAAACCTTCTCTACCTGCTTATAAATTGGCATTGCAGATATCCGTCTTTACAAGAGAATCTATGCAGATAGAGGTTGATTTCGAGAAAAAGAGAAAGGGACGACCTTCTGTTGGAACTGTTATGAGCAGAGCTTCTTATACTTTGCAGGATATGAAAAATACTCTTGTTGCAAAAGGAACAGCAATGATGAATGCATCTTTTGAGCAACTTCGTCAAGAATATGCAACGCTGCAAGCAGAAGAAGATGCAAAAAAACGTGTTGCGGAAGAGTTGGCTGAACAGATCTTTTTGTTACTTTCAAAAGATCTTTCCAATAAAATTTCTAGACATTAAGCAATATTTTGTCCTGTTTTTTTCCAGTCGTCGAGGAATATTTGCAACCCTTTGTCGGTGAGAGGATGTTTGACTAGTGCTTTTAAGATTGCTGGTGGAACTGTTGCAACGTCAGCACCGCTTAGTGCTGCTTCTTTGACATGATTAACGGTGCGGATTGAAGCGGCCAAGATTTGTGTTTCAAAGTTATAGTTATCATAAATTGTGCGAATTTCATGAAGCAGTTCACTTCCATCATTTCCACAATCATCAAGTCTACCAATAAAAGGTGAAACGAATGTTGCGCCTGCTTTGGCGGCTAATAAGGCTTGATTGGCAGAAAAACAAAGTGTGAGATTTGTTTTTAGTCCTGCTGCTGTGAGGGCTTTACAGGCTTTTAATCCATCGAGTGTTAAAGGAAGCTTGATACAAATATTGTCGGCAACCTTTGCTAAAACAGCTGCTTCTTTCATGATGCTTTCAAATTCCGTTGCTGCAACTTCAGCAGAAACAGGTCCGCTAACGAGAGCACAAATTTCTTTTGTAACATCAAGAATATTGCGTCCTGATTTTAGGATAAGAGAGGGATTGGTGGTAACACCATCAACAAGGCTTAAATTCTGTAACTCTTGAATTTCTTCAATATTGGCGCTATCCACAAAAAATTTCATCTCTAACCTCTTTTTTTTAGCTTTATCCTATTTTTTGTTATGCGCTATTGTTGACTGCAAAAGCAAGAGAAAGAATTAATATCTGTGTAAAGAACAAGAATGCTATGGTGTTAATCATGTATCCGTTTTCGGTAAAGAAATATGATTTATCGTTTCCACACCCATTTCATAGTGTTGCTCGTGATAAGGCATAGAATTCATTGCGTACCAACATTTTTGCGTATTGGCATCTTTGCGTAGCGGTGTTTTTATATTTATGGAAATAAGCTAGCATTATCAAACACTTTGCTCATTTCCTATTTGCGATTGCTCTTGATATTTGAGAGTGCATCATAAGATACCTTCCTTTTTTAGGGGGTATGTTTAACTTTGTTTTTGATGAAAGCGGATGGATTTATTTTGTCGTAAAACACTGTTGAAGAACGCCTGTAAAATTTTACGCATGAAGGGTTTTTTTATGGTCAATTACATTGATTTATTCTGTTTTCCCCATTCTTCAAAAATACGCTTTTGTGCTGCTTGTATTGTTGCTTGATTTTCAATCAAGCTGAAAAATGTATACACGTGTTTTCACTTTTTGGCACAAAGCCAAGGTGAATATTGTAACGGCTCCATTTGCAATATTATTCTCCTTATAATTAAAATCATGGGATACTTTTTCATCAATAAGGATTTACAAATGTTCCTCGATGGGTTTGAAATGAAAAAAATCATCGTATGGAGGGTTTTTATTACAATAGGTAAAATAATGATTATGTCTTTATAAATCAGTTTGTTGAAGATAAATTGAGATATGAGGCGGTAAAAAAATAAACGTGTGCGTTGGGAAGAGGTCATACTATGGGATCGCCTTGTTGAAGGATGCACTTAACCGATAGCATGTTGAATGCTTAATAGTGATGCGTTTTATTTACACAGAAGAATAGTGCTGTTTTTTTGCTATAGAGTTTTTTGTTATAGACGATGAGATTGGTTCTTTATATTGGCACTTTGGTGAGGGAATGCGTGTTAAAAAGAATTTTTGTTAGAAAAGTGTTGTGATCGGGGGGGATTGAATCCGGCAATGAATTTTATAAGAGTGTTTAAAGATAAGGTGTAGACTTGTTGATGCTCAATAGGTCGTAGATTGGTTTACAAGATGAATTCAAGCATGATAGAGGAAAAGATTGTATCCGTATTGGTTCCTCTTCCTGTTGCTCACGCTTATAGTTATAAAGTTCCATCTTCTATGGAGGTGAACGTTGGTTCCTTTGTTCGGGTTCCGTTGATGGGGCGTGAGCTTTGCGGTTTTGTTGTAGATGTTGGAGAGCAGACAGCCGATGGGCACAAGTCTGCTTCGGTGGCGCGTGAAAAATTACGCTCTCTGCTTCATGTTTTTGATTGCCCCCCATTAAAGGCAGAAATGATCACATTTTTGCGTTTTGTTAGTCGCTATACAATGGCGCCTTTTGGTCTTGTAGCACGATTGGTTTTGTCGGTACCGGCTGCTTTAGAGCCGGAAGCGCAGATGCTGGGTTTGCGATATTGTGGTGGAAATGTAGAACGTCTCACACCAGCGCGGTCACGGGTTTTGGAATTGGTGCGTAATGAGAAGATATGGACACGTTCTGGTCTGGCACATGCGGCTGGAACTTCGGTTTCTGTTGTTGAAGGTTTAAAAGCGCTAGGAATTTTTGAAGATGTTAAGGTTCCCGCTCCTGATCTTGTGGCAATGCCTGATCCTGATTTTTGTCTCCCTCAGTTGCAGGGAGCGCAAAGTGAAGCAGCAACATTATTGCGGGAAGGTGTTTTATCTTCTCAGTTTCAAGTTTTTTTGCTTGATGGTGTTACGGGTTCAGGAAAGACAGAGGTTTATTTTGAAGCGGTTTCTCAAGCCTTTAAAGAGGGCAAGCAGGTTTTAATTTTATTGCCGGAAATTGCTTTAACACAGCAGTTTTTAGATCGTTTTTATGCACGTTTTGGCGCTGCGGCAGCAGAATGGCATTCTGATTTGACGCCACGTCGTAGAGAACGCGTCTGGCGACAAGTTGCAGAAGGGCGGGTGCGTGTCGTTGCGGGGGCTCGTTCAGCACTTTTTCTTCCCTTTCATGAGCTTGGCTTGATTGTTGTCGATGAAGAGCACGATAGCGCTTATAAACAAGAAGAGCGCATTTTTTATCATGCGCGTGATATGGCTGTTGCACGGGGCTCTTTTGAGCATTTTCCTGTTATTTTATCTTCAGCCACACCGTCGATTGAAAGCCAAGCCAATGTTTTAAAAGGGCGTTATCAAAAGGTGCATTTACCTTCCCGTTTTAAAGAAGCTGCACTTCCACAGTTGCGGGTGGTTGATATGCGCCAAGGAGGGGTGCAAAAGGGGCGCTTTATTTCCTTTGCTCTTGAAAGGGCTTTAAAACAAACGCTTGATAAGGGCGAACAAGCTCTTCTTTTTCTTAATCGTCGTGGTTATGCACCTTTAACTTTATGCCGAATTTGCGGACATCGTTTTCATTGTACCGATTGTTCAAGTTGGTTGGTCGAACATCGTGCGCACGGGCAACTGAAATGTCATCATTGTGGATATCATGAACCACTTCCTCAAGCCTGTCCTGAATGCGGGACATTAGATCATCTCGTGGCTTGTGGACCGGGTGTGGAAAGAATTGCCGAAGAAACACAAATGCTTTTTCCTCAAGCGCGATCATTGATCCTTTCAACAGATCTCAAAGGAGGGATTGGGAAGTTGCGAAGCGAATTACAAGCCATTGCAAATGGCGATGTGGACATTATTATTGGAACACAGTTAGTCGCTAAAGGACATCATTTTCCCAAGCTCTCTCTGGTTGGCGTTATTGATGCTGATCTTGGTCTTGCCAATGGCGATTTACGCGCAAGTGAACGTACCTATCAGCTGCTTTCTCAAGTTACCGGAAGAGCAGGGCGTGTGGGATTGAAAAGTTTAGGATTATTGCAAACTTATCAACCAGATCATCCGGTTATCAAAGCCTTACTTGCATGCCAGCCAGAAGATTTTTACACACGTGAGATTGCAGCGCGTCAGCATTATCATTTGCCTCCCTATGGGCGGCTTGCCTCTTTGATCGTGTCTGCACAACAGCGCCAAGCAGCAGAACATTATGCGCGCGCATTGCGTCAAGCAGCGCCACGGGAAAAAAATATCTCGGTTATGGGACCAGCAGAAGCGCCTTTGGCTTTGGTTCGGGGGCGTTATCGTTTTCGGCTTTTGCTGCAAGGACAGCGTTCTTTTGATATACAAGGGTTTATACGTGCAATGCTTAGCGGTACACCCAAAATGCCCAGTTCCGTTCGGGTTCAAATTGATATTGATCCGCAAAGTTTTTTCTAAAACCAGTATCGCATAAAGTGAAGGTCTCTTTGCTTAAGGTGCTTTACTTGAACTCTTATATTATTCAGAATAAGCATCCAGGCAGCAAAATATGATACATGTACATTGCATTAAGTAGAGCTACGGGAAAAAATATCTTTGTTATAGAACCAGCAGAAGCGCCTCTCTTCTTCGAGGGCACTATCATTTCGGCTTTTACTCCTTTTTTGTATGAGGGACAGTATTCTTTTGATAGGCGGATTCTTTTTATAAGGGCTTAAAATGCTTAGCTGTACACCCAAAATGCCCAGTTCCGTTCGGGTTCAAATTGATATTGATCTATGCTTTTTCTAAATCAGTGCAATATAGTGTCATATAAAGTGACGCTATGTGGGCTTAATGAGGGACGTGTTTTTGATATTATTTGACCTTAAAGCCTTATGAAGCAGCGTTCATAAGATGTATCAGCGCTGTACGAGTCGTACCTGCGTTTGTATGCTAGATTAGGGCGAGAATATTGCATATATCTATTTTATTTATCTTTGACGAGAACACGGACTCATTTTGGAGCGTGAAGGTCAAAATGAGCATTCATCGTTGTCATCCTTATTCATTCGGCTCTAGAATTTTCAAAAGCATCCATAATAATAATTTTTATAAATAATAAATATTGATTTATAGTGATAATATGCCGTTATTCATATTATAGCCTCAACTATCGTAGGATTCTCTTATTTAAAATCTATTTATATTGATCAATCAAAACCATTCGTTTGCATGTTACAGATGGGGGAGCCTGTGTCGCGTAAAACTATACAAGAGAGGACCAAAATACCTAATCATCTCAAGAATTAAGGGCTGTCGTAAAATTGGGAGATGGCAAAGTGTGTGATGGTGCCGGCTTGTTCTTTCATAAGTGTAAAGATGGGGCTGCTCAATGGGGTTACCATTATAGCATTCATAGGCGCTGTCGTGAAATGGAGATTATCCATTGTTTCATGCTTTTATTACTTTCGTTCTCTAATGGGGGCACATTTTTCATGTAAAGCAGAACGCCCAAAGCGGAATATTACAGAACATCTATTGTATTACTACATTCATATGCTTGTTTAAGCAAATGTTTCTCAGCATACTCGAATTCATTTTACGATGTTTTTCGAGTGTAGAATATCAAAGCTTTCATGAATGAAAAAACCACGTTAAGGCTCCCCATCTTTATTTCATTAAGGTATAAAATGGCGCCATTTATTATTTAGCTTTGAGTATTACGAAAACTCTTAGTACTTGAGAGCGTTTATAAGAGGTGTTGTTTTCTTTAATCATTTCCTTTTTTGTTTGTGATGAAGCAAGGGAGTGATTTTGATAAAAAAATTTGAAAAGAGAGAATCTTTCGATATTTGAAGCTCATCCGGTATGAAAAATGATATATTATCATTATAAATCAATGTTTTGTATATTAAAAGAGTGTGCTTACAAGAAAATATTACTTGGTAAAATTTTTTAAAAGGAGTGGGTATTTGAAGAAAAAAGATCAATGTTTTCTTTAATTTTTAGGAGGATATTCATTGTTTTTTCTTTCTTATCAGTTTGAAATAATAGACTTTTTCAGTCGCCGTCGTCTTTCGTTAAAGGTTTTGTGGTGATAAAGGGAATGTTTTGTTATGGTGACAAGAGCGTTTGGTGACAAGAGCGTTTGAAGAAAAATCAAAGAGAGTGAAAAAATCGCTCAGAGAATGTCAAAAAGAGGCATAAAAAAACTGTGATGCCATCCTGTATATCTAAAAAAATGCTTTTCAAAAATATTTTGAATATTTTATTAAAATTTTTGAAAAGCAGCGATTTGTGGTGTTGCGAGTCGGCTATGTCTATGCTAGAAACCAAGTGATTTTTGTTCTAGGTTTTAAGAAGAAGATTCTTAAGATTGAGAATGTCTGTTTCATTTCATCTGATAACTATCAGAGAGTCGCTCAAGGGAAAGAGGCGGTATTTCGTGTCGGATTCATTTTCTCTCATACCGCTGCCGTTGGTAGATCAACGCTATGCGCAAGCGCTTTTTGATTGCGTTCAAGAAGCCGGAAACGTCGAAAAGGTTGAAAAGGCAGTAGAGGATCTTTTGCTTGTTTTGGAGAATAAGGATTTAAAATTCTTTGTGCTCAGTCCATTCTTTTCAGTTAAAGAGCAAATTAAGGTGATGCAATCTGTTTGTGCAAACATCAAATTTGCTGATAAAAACGCAGGGCAGGTCATTGGTAATTTTTTACGCGTTATTGTAATAAACCGTAGGCTTAGTGCCGTATTTGGTATTTTACATGCTTTCCAGCGTTGTGTTGCACGCGCTCGTAGGCAGGTTACTGCGCAAATTGTTTCTGCGCGCCCCTTAAGTTCTCAACAAAGACAAGAGTTGTGTGAGGCTTTGGAAGGTGTTGTTGGAGGAAAAGTCTTGCTGCACATCATTGTGGATCCAACAATTCTTGGTGGATTAATCGTTCGTGTGGGGTCGTCTCAAATTGATACGTCCCTTCTCACAAAATTGTCTTCGCTTAAGCTTGCATTGAAAAAAGAGGTCAGCTGATGGATATTAGACCATCTGAAATTTCAAAAATTCTAAAAGAGCAAATCAAAAACTTTGACCAAAAGGCTGAGGTTTCAGAAATTGGTTGGGTTCTCTCTGTGGGAGATGGTATTGCTCGCGTTTATGGTTTGGATAATGTCCAAGCAGGGGAAATGGTCGCCTTTCCAAACGGTGTGCGCGGTATGGCACTCAATTTGGAAGTTGATAATGTTGGTGTGGTCATTTTTGGCTCAGATCGTGATATTCGTGAAGGTGATTGTGTAAAGCGGTTAGGCGCTATCGTCGATGTTCCTGTGGGCCCCGCTTTGCTTGGGCGTGTGGTTGATGCGTTGGGAAACCCTATAGATGGTAAGGGGCCCATTAAAGCAACAGAGCGTCGTCGTGTTGATGTTAAGGCTCCTGGAATTATTCCGCGTCAGTCTGTCCATGAACCGATGTCGACCGGATTGAAAGCGATTGACGCACTCATCCCTATTGGACGGGGGCAGCGTGAATTGGTGATTGGTGATCGCCAAACAGGAAAAACAGCAATTTTGCTCGATACATTTTTAAACCAAAAACCTTTTCATGAAAAAGGGGCTGGACGAGAGCAAGATAAAGTTTATTGTATTTATGTGGCTATCGGTCAAAAACGTTCGACGGTGGCACAATTCGTTAAAGTTTTAGAAGAACGTGGAGCGCTGGAATATTCTATTATTGTTGCAGCGACTGCTTCTGATCCAGCACCACTGCAATTTATTGCACCTCTTGCTGGATGTGCTATGGGTGA
This sequence comes from Bartonella sp. CL434QHHD, assembly GCF_042195145.1. NCBI lineage: Bacteria > Pseudomonadati > Pseudomonadota > Alphaproteobacteria > Hyphomicrobiales > Bartonellaceae > Bartonella > Bartonella sp. CL434QHHD. The sequence continues at coordinate 37,200 of NZ_JBHINT010000027.1, forward strand.
GTATTTCCGTGATAATGGGCAACATGCTTTGATCGGTTATGATGACTTGTCAAAACAGGCGGTAGCGTATCGTCAAATGTCTCTTTTATTGCGTCGTCCTCCAGGTCGTGAAGCTTATCCGGGAGATGTTTTCTATCTGCATTCGCGTCTTTTAGAGCGGGCTGCAAAGTTGAATGCGGAAAATGGATCTGGGTCGTTGACAGCTTTGCCAGTTATTGAAACGCAAGCAAATGATGTTTCTGCCTATATTCCTACAAATGTGATTTCGATTACTGATGGACAAATTTTTCTAGAGACTAATTTGTTTTATCAAGGAATTCGTCCTGCTGTAAATGTTGGTCTTTCTGTATCGCGTGTTGGTTCTGCTGCACAAATTAAGGCGATGAAGCAAGTTGCTGGCTCGATTAAAGGTGAATTGGCGCAATATCGTGAAATGGCAGCTTTTGCGCAGTTTGGCTCTGATTTGGATGCGTCAACCCAGCGTTTGTTAAATCGGGGTGCGCGCTTGACAGAGTTGTTGAAGCAGCCACAATTTTCTCCACTCAAAACAGAAGAACAGGTGGTGGTTATTTTCGCGGGTGTGAATGGCTATCTTGATGCTTTGGCGGTTTCTGATGTTGCGCGGTTTGAGCAGGGACTTTTGGTGCTTTTGCGTAGTGATTATCAAGATCTCTTAAAGGCAATTGCTGAGCAAAAGCAAATAACAGATGAGCTGAAAGATAAGTTGATAACTGTTCTTGATACTTATGCGAAAAATTTCTCGTGATGAATTGATGGAATGCTTGAATGGCTTCACTAAAAGATCTTAGAGACCGTATCGCTTCGGTTAAAGCAACACAAAAGATTACCAAAGCTATGCAAATGGTTGCAGCGGCAAGGTTGCATCGTGCTCAAGAGGCAGCGCAGTCTGCACGCCCTTATGCGAAGAAAATGGCTGATATTTTGACCAGTGTTGCTGCTGATGTAGATGGTGTTGATGCGCCTGCTCTTATGCGTGGTACGGGGCGCGATGATGTGCATCTTTTGGTGGTGTGTACTGCTGAGCGCGGTTTGTGTGGTGCTTTTAATGTGCAAATTGCTCGTCGTGCACGTGAACAGATTAAGGCATTGTTGGCGGCTGATAAAATAGTAAAAATTATCACTGTGGGTAAAAAGGGCGCGGATATTTTATCGCGTGATTACAAAGGCTTGATAATTGACCATATCGATTTGCATGCTGTAAAGCGAATTGGTTTTGCAGAGGCAGTGATGATTAGTCAACGGATTGTTGATTTATTCAATGAAGGCGCTTTCGATGTCTGTACGCTGTTTTATTCTGAATTTGTTTCCGTAATTAATCAGCGTCCAACAGCTTTGGATTTGATTCCAATGGTTGCTCCAAAAGCAGCTGTTGGGGCAATAGATGTTGTGGAGCAAACCGATCATAACACAGGTTCACAATCGATTGTTTATGAATATGAGCCTGATGCTGCGTCTCTTTTAGAGGCCCTTGTACCACGTAATCTTTCGGTGCAAATCTTTCGGGCTTTGCTGGAAAATGTTGCTGGTGAGATGGGCGCCAAGATGACAGCTATGGATAATGCATCGCGCAATGCGGGTGAAATGATTAGTAAATTGACGGTGGCTTATAATCGTCAACGTCAAGCACAGATTACGACAGAATTGATCGAAATTATTGCGGGCGCTGAAGCGCTTTAAATGGAGAAGGTAAGGATTGATGGTAAAAGCAGTAACCTCAAGCAAAGGAACAGAAAAAGGTGAAAAAAAGAAACCAGCTGCTCGTTCTAGCGTGAAAAAAGCCGCTTCGAAATCTCAAGTGGATGTAAAGGCTTCCTCTGTACCTGCGCGTGATGCAGCTAAAGATACACCTGTAAAAAAAGATACATCCGCAAAAAAAGAAGAGCGTGCAAAAGGCGCTGTTGGTGAAATCAAGCAGATTATTGGTGCTGTCGTTGATGTGCAATTTGAAGGTGAATTGCCAAATATTCTCAACGCTTTGGAAACAGAGAATTTAGGTAATCGCTTGGTATTAGAAGTTGCGCAGCATTTAGGTGAAAATACCGTGCGTACGATTGCTATGGATACGACTGATGGTTTGATGCGGGGCCAAAAGGTTGTGGATACAGGCACACAAATTAGCGTTCCTGTAGGAGAAGCAACGTTGGGACGTATTATGAATGTGATTGGGGAACCGGTGGATAATGTGGGACCAATCGCTTCAACCAAAACACGTTCTATTCACCAAGAGGCACCTGAATATGTTGAGCAATCGACTGTTTCGGAAATTCTCGTCACCGGTATTAAAGTCGTGGATTTGTTAGCCCCTTATTCTAAAGGGGGTAAAATTGGCTTGTTTGGTGGTGCTGGTGTTGGAAAAACCGTTCTCATTATGGAGCTTATAAACAATATTGCAAAGGCACATGGTGGCTATTCTGTATTTGCTGGTGTGGGAGAACGTACACGTGAAGGAAATGATCTTTATTATGAAATGATCGAAAGCCGCGTGAATGTGAATCCAAAAGAGAATAATGGTTCAACGGAAGGGTCAAAGTGTGCCCTTGTTTACGGGCAAATGAATGAACCACCAGGAGCACGTGCGCGTGTGGCTCTTTCAGGATTGACAATTGCAGAAAGTTTCCGTGATGAAGGACAAGATGTTCTCTTCTTTGTGGATAATATTTTCCGTTTCACGCAAGCAGGAGCTGAGGTATCTGCTCTTTTAGGGCGTATTCCTTCTGCTGTTGGGTATCAGCCTACCTTGGCAACGGATATGGGGGCGTTGCAAGAACGTATTACCAGTACAAAAACAGGCTCTATTACTTCCGTTCAGGCAATTTATGTTCCGGCAGATGACTTGACGGATCCGGCGCCTGCAGCGTCTTTTGCTCATTTGGATGCAACAACTGTTCTTTCGCGCTCTATTGCGGAAAAGGGAATTTATCCAGCGGTTGATCCGCTTGACTCTTTTTCACGTATGTTGGATCCATTGATTGTGGGGGAAGAGCATTACACAGTTGCTTGTCAAGTACAAACCATTTTACAACGTTATAGAGCGCTTCAGGATATTATTGCTATTCTTGGAATGGATGAACTTTCTGAAGATGACAAGTTGCTGGTGGGGCGGGCGCGTAAAATTGAACGTTTCCTTTCACAACCTTTCCATGTTGCGGAAGCCTTTACTGGTTCGCCGGGGAAACTCGTTCCTTTAGAAGAGACAATCAAAGGCTTTAAAGGTCTTTGTGCTGGCGATTATGATGATTTGCCAGAAGCTGCTTTTTATATGGTTGGTTCGATTGATGAAGCACTTGAAAAAGGAAAGCGTCTCATGGCAGAGGCTTCTTAGTAAGAAGCTTCTTATTCAAGAAAAAACTGTCATGGGTATTTTTCGTTAAAAAGGACGCATCGTTGAAGAAAACAGAGAGTCCTTATATCGGGTATTGTGGAGATTTTTGTGGAAAACAATAGAGAAGAGCATTTTTTATTTGAGCTTGTATCGCCTGAAAAAATTGTGTTTTCAGAGCAGGTAGTGTCTGTTGTTCTTCCTTCAGCCTCAGGTTATTTGACAGTTATGGCGCATCATGCGCCATTGGTGGCAAGTATTGTGTTGGGTAGTGTTCGTGTTCGCACCTCTTTGGGTGAAAAATTATTTGCTGTATGCGGGGGCGTTGCAAATATTACCTTTTCGGGCTGCTCTTTATTGGTAGAGCACGTTGTGGCTGTAGAGAATCTTTCTTTTGATGCATTAGAACAGCAGATTTTGCAGATTCAAGCGACGTTAGAAGGAGGGACAAGTGATGAGGACAATCATAAAATAGAGTCTTTTTTCCAGCAGTTGTCAGCTGATGGTGCTGTATTGATAGAAGCGTAGCAGAGTATACAGGAAAAGGTGACATGAGCGGAAAAAAGAGTACGGTTGTGTCTGCTAAAAGGAGCGCAAAACCCTTTCCTCGTCCTGGTCGTGTCTTTGCGGGACCTTTGCCAAAGTGCTTTGTTTATATTTTGGCTTCTCTTATTTTGCAATGGGCTTATGGTTTAGGGGCTAATATTGTTCAGTCTAATATTGTCCATCTTACGGGTGATTTTCATGCAACTTTGGCCGAGACGACATGGCTGGTAGCGGCCTATATGGCGCCAAATGTGAGTGTAGCGATTATGTTGATCAAAATCCGCTATCAATTTGGGCTACGCGCTTTTGCTGAATTATCAATTCTTGGCTTTGTTTTGGTTTGCGTGTTGCAGCTCTTTGTTACGGATTTGCGTTCTGCATTGATTATTCGCTTTTTTGCTGGGATTGCTGCTGCTCCTTTGGCTTCGCTTGCGCTGCTTTATATGATGGAGGCTTTTGCTCCAGCAAAGAAGTTTACTATTGGTCTTAGTTTGAATTATATGAATGCGGCTTTAGCGGCACCTTTATCACGTTTGATTTCTCCTGATTTGCTGGAAAATGGTGGTTTTTCCAGTCTTTCCGCTCTGGAAATGGGGTTGGTTCTTATCAGCTTGGTCTGTATCTATACTTTGCCTCTTACTCCTGTTGTGCGTAGTAAGGTTATTCAAAAATTAGATTGGATAAGCTATGGTTTGATTGCTCTTGGTCTTGGATTAAATGCTGTGATCATGTCTGTTGGCATATTGTATTGGTGGTATGAAGCACCATGGATTGGTTGGGGGCTCGCACTTGCTATTTTCTCGTTGGCTATTGCTATTATTATTGAGCTTAATAGAGAAAAACCGTTGATTGATTTACGTTGGATTTTCAGTAAAGAAATGATCCAATCTGTTTTTATTTTATTGATCTTTCATGTTTTTTTATTGGAGCGGTCAAATTTGCCCGTAGGTTTTTTTAATCTTTTTGGTTTGCTCAATCGTGAGATGGCGCCCATGTATCTTGCGGTGACATTAGGGATTCTGTTAGGGGGGGCTGTTTGTGTCTTTTTTTTACGGGCGGGGCGTGAGGATTATTTTTATTTGTTATCTTTAGGTTGTTTGGCGTTGGGAGCTTATTTAGACAGTCATGTAAACTATTTAACGCGTCCGAAAGATATGATGTTGAGCCAAGGGTTGGTGAGTTTTAGTTATGCACTTTTTTTGCCTCCTGCTCTTTTCAAAGGGTTTGTGATCGCTGGTGAGCGAGGACCGCGTTACGTTTTAAGTTTTATTGCTGTTTTTTTGTTAACGCAAGTGACAGGGGGATTGATGGGGTCGGCTTTTTTTGGCAGCCTACAGTTTTATTTTGCCCATAAAAACTTTGAGTCCTTAACACAAAATATTATTATTACTGATCCGCTTATTTCTGGTGAGATGAATACTTTATTTTCGCCTTCTTATGGTGTTTCTGTTCCCAATGGCTTGAGAAGTGAGCAAGGTACTTCTATGTTGATAGAGAAATTTAAGTTAACAGCAAATATTTTTGCTTATGATGACGTTTTTCGGCTTTATTTTTATATTTCAATGGTTGTATTCGTTATTTTTCTTGTCACAATGATTGTTAAGTCATGCTCTTTGCGCGCATTAGAAAAGTAGAGTAATGTCATAGAAAGAGGGGTGCAAAAAAATGATAAAAACATTACGGTCAAAAGCTACGATTGTTGCATTCCTATCGGGTATTACGGGTGTTTTGCTGATTTTGTGGGCTTGGAGACTTCCTCCTTTTGTGAGTAACATTCAAATAACCGATAATGCTTCCATTAAGGGCAATGTTACTCTGGTTAGTTCACAGATCTCTGGGGTGATTGCACGGATTTATGTGCAAGATTATCAACGCGTTGAAAAGGGAATGCTGCTCTTTGAGCTCGATGATTCTCTTTTTCGCCAGCAGCTTGCACGGGCACAGGCTGTTCTCGATTCAAAAAATGCAAAACTGGCAAGTATTGAATTACAAGCACAGCTTTTGCAGGGCGAGATTAATACAGCAGAGGTGGAGTTGGCGCGTTCACGAGCATTTTCCAATGTTGTTCCAGATAGTAAAAAGTTAGGTTTTGGTGATGCGGCAAGTTCTGTTTCTCGTCCTCTTTCACAACTCTTGACAGCTCTCGAAACAAAACGCCAATTGCAAAAACAATTGGATCTTGAACGGCAAAGTTTACAGTCAGAAATTTCTGGAGCGAAGGTGAGTGTTGAGTTGGCAAAACTTAATCTCGATCATACAAAGATTTTATCTCCTCGAACAGGCTATATTGGATTAGTTGGAGCGCGGGTAGGGCAATATGTTATGCCGGGGACACAATTGGTCTCTGTTATTTCTGATGATATTTGGATTATTGCTAATTATAAGGAAACGCAACTTTCTCAGATGCGTGTGGGACAACCGGTTGTTTTTTCTGTTGATGCATTGAACAACAAAAAGTTAACAGGGCGTGTGGTTCGTTTTGCACCTGCTACAGGCTCAGAGTTTTCATTGTTAAAAACGGATACGACAATTGGTAATTTTATCAAAATTGCGCAACGTATTTCAGTACGGATTGCTTTAGATCCTGGACAGGAAGGGATTGAAAAGCTCATTCCTGGCATGTCCGTGGTTACCTATGTAGATACTTCGCAGCGAGTCGATTCTGGAGGATAAAATTTTGGGTTTTTTCAGTTTAATTTTTGCGTCATTTACTTATAGCAAATGGATATTCACGTTAGAAGATTTCGTTTGGTTTGCTATACTACATCTTTTAAAGCTCTTAAGCTTCTTATTATTCTATTTCATGATGTAAAATAATGTGCCTTAGAATATTAAAGCGCATGCATCTTTACTCACTTCCATTTCTTTTGAAATAACTCAGTAGGGGGGGATGGAGTATTGGAAGCTTTGCCTGTCGTTTCTAGCAACATCATCTTTTGAGGTGTGGAAAGGAGGCTCTTCTTTTTATCTGAGTGTACTCTTTATGTGATATTTGCATGATGTGAGGCAGATCATTGAAAAATCTATCTCTGATAGATGTGTTGTTATTATCAATCTGTATTGTGTGTATAACAATGATGCTAAGTTTGAAAACTGTCGCAATAATCTAGCTAAAAAACGCTTATACATAATATTGTACTTTATGGGGACACACTATAGAGCGTATAAAATGTAGTTACCGGAGCAGATATAGCCGATGAAAGATGTGTAATGGTGTTGTCTATTTGTCTTTGTAAGGGACTAAATCGTTATCTATCTAGGTCAATATGCCTTCGTTTTCTTTTTGTTTTTCAGTTCCAAACATTTTACGAATATTCTCTTGTTATGTTCACTGTAATTCTTAAAGTTTAGCTCGTCCTCTAACTTCACTTTCAGCTCTCCGTTTTTCAGCTTCAGCTTCCCATTTTCATATTCGGCTTTTCGTTTAGCTTCCTCTTCAGCTTTTTTCTGACGTTCTATGGCAAGTTCATGATCAGCTACTCGTACGTTTTCACAATTTTTTTTAGTTTAATGACTATAGAGTGGTTGGGTATAATCTTTGTGTCGTTTTCTAATTTTCTTTGTTGGGTTATTGCCGAGGCTTTCATTTGTAGAACTCGTATTCGTGAATCTGTAGGGCTGCGTAGAGTGTTTGAATGGGCTGAATTTGATCAGTATCTTTAGGACTTTTAAGTTGATCAATAAGCTGTTTTATGGTTTTTTTTGTTTTTCACGCGCTTTTTCGTAAATAGCTTGTTCTATGTTGTGTTTTGGCTTTTTGTTCATCAAAAATATCAACTGCGGCTTTTGATTTTGCGTTTTTTAATGGCTCTTTAGTATAAGAATTTTTCTTTCCTCTTTTCAGTATTTTTGCTGCTGCTGATACCTGTCAATTTTTGAAAGTGACTAAAATTAGAGCGATGGAGGCCATGACTCTTTTGCTTTTTGAATGTTCTTTGAAGAGCTGCGGATGTTTTATTTAAGAAACCATGTCGTTTTTTTATTTCATCGAGTGGATTTTTAAAATGTGCAAGCTGTTGTTTTTCTTGTTTAATCTGTTCTATATTTTGGCAAAATGAGTTGGAAAAAAATAGAAGAATTATTGCAAATACGCTCGTGTGAAATTCAAAGGAAAATGCAATGATTGTTGTTGAGAAACATTTCTTTTGTCTAAAGGTATTTTTTATAAAAAATACCTGGTAGTGAGAGGAGTGTGGGTTTTCAATATCAAAATATCCTCCCCTTTCCCCAATTAAAATGACAATCGGGGGCGTATAGAGTAAAAGTGTAAGCTTTTCCAGTATTAATTCTTTATTTTTAGTCTATATACACAATGAAGTTTTGGGAAGGCTGGGAAATTGGGGGAAGTTTTGGATTGAATATTTGAGTTGTTATCTTATTGTCCCGTGAATATCCTCATTTTAGGTGTGGTATCAGGCATCTTTTTGATGCGTTAAGTGTTTGTGTGGGGAGCACATTCGTTGTAGGGCTTGTTTGTTGCCTTTAGAAATGTTTTCCTTTGAGGGGTGGTGATGTGAATCGCATGCGTTGATAGGTTTCCGATAGACAAAAGCTGGATTATAGACTGGCTGGATGGCTGGAAAACTTATCCTTTTGGGAGAGGGCGTAAAGTTAGGAGAAAGACGTAAAGTTTATATTTTGTAAACCATAAAAATGCCCGCTTTGAATCGGGCATTAAAAGGGAAGGTTATTGATTGTGTTATTAATGTTTACGGATCAGCAAGAAGCTTACTAAAACAATTCCTGCTGCTAATGCGAGGGTTTTTTTAGGATTTTCTTTCGCTTTTTTCTTTAATTCTGTAGCATGTTCGTTGAGGTGATAAAGTGCGTGACGGCCTTTTTGTTTCCATGTGTTAAACAGCTCAGAAATGTTTTCAAAGCTATCATTTTGAAAACTCCAATGATTTACGGGGACCAGCTCTCTTTTTAATTGTGCTATACGTTTTTTAATTTTAGCATTTTTTCTATGGGGTGAAAATAGACACATTTATTGACTCCTTCATGTGTTAAATTGTTGCGTGACAGTTGGAATTGTGTTTGGGGTTTTGCTATAACGGCTTGAAAATTGAAAAGTTGCATTGATAATGCCGCGCGTGGGTGAGATGAAAATTAAGAGTTTGAGTTTAATGAGGCATTTTTTAATGTGTCCGAGTTCATTTCATGATGGTTTTTGTTAAGGATGTAAGGTAAAAATTTTTACAAAATGGTGTAAGATTCATCATAAAGATGGTGGGCGATGTCTTCATTTTTTTGTTTGTTTAAAGTGTTGGGATATCTTTTGGCACTTGAAATAGTTTATAAGGAGTTTTTATCTACATATTCTCTTGTGGCTGTAGGGAGTGGTATTGATTGATTCAATTAAGAAGATTTAAAATGAGGAAATCTTACGATATTTGGGTTTAGCATTCAAATTTGTAAAAAATAGATTATTATAAATCAATATGTTGGATTAATTTGGCGATGTCTTTCATGCATTTTAAAAATGGTGTTTTGTTAGGCGTTATCTGTTGTGTTGTAAAACACTGTTTTGTGATGACGTTGATGTAAGGTATCGGCATGCAACTAAAAATACAGTATTGTCTCTGTTTGGTTTCAGTTTCTTTTTGAATCAACCAAGTGTAGAAGTATAAACTTGAACAGAAGTAGTAGAACTTATCCGGTGCGTCTATAGAATGAATCCACCTATGAGTTGAATTGCATCAGTGTTAGTAGGTAGAACCTTTTGAGAGCAATCTGTTAAGATTGGTGGGCGGTGTAATTTTCGTCCTTTGAAGCGCGGAGGAAGTCAATGTAAGTAATGATTGATAGCGCAGGTTTTAAAAATTTGAGGACTTGATGAATACGACCTATTTTTTATCTAAACCACTTGAGCGTCGTCGATCTGTTGGTGTTGCTGTTGGTGATGTGATCATTGGGGGGCAGAGCCCGATAGTTGTACAGTCAATGACCAATACAGATACCGCTGATGTTGATGCAACTGTTGCTCAAGTGGCTGCTCTTTGGCAAGCTGGTTCACAATTGGTTCGAATTACTGTTGATCGCGATGAAGCGGCGGCTGCTGTACCAAAAATACGGGAGCGATTGGAGAGGTTAGGATTTTTTGTACCATTGGTTGGGGATTTTCATTATATTGGTCATAAGCTTTTATCTGAGCATCCTGCGTGTGCTGAGGCGCTTGCAAAATATCGCATCAATCCTGGAAATGTTGGTTTTGGCGCAAAAAAAGATCGTCAATTTGCAGAAATTATTGAGATTGCTTGTCGGTATCATAAACCTATTCGCATTGGCGTGAATTGGGGCTCTCTTGATAATGCGTTGTTAACACGGCTTATGGATGAAAATGCACAGCAAGAAAATCCTTTATCGGTTGCTGAAGTGATGCGGGAAACTGTTGTGCAGTCTGCTCTGCAATCGGCTCTTTGCGCTGAAGAGATGGGGTTGGGACGTGATAAAATTATTCTTTCTGCTAAAGTGAGTGACGTCCAAGATCTTATTGCTGTTTATACCACCTTAGCGGCGCGTTGTGATTATGCTCTTCATTTGGGATTAACGGAAGCTGGGATGGGAACAAAGGGCGTTGTTGCTTCTTCGGTGGCTTTGGGTATTTTATTACAGCAAGGGATTGGCGATACGATACGAATTTCCTTAACGCCAAAACCTGGTGGTGATCGGACACGAGAAGTAAAGGTGGGGCAAGAACTTTTGCAAGTGATGGGGTTTCGGCAATTTTTGCCTGTTGTTGCGGCTTGTCCTGGTTGTGGGCGCACAACCTCAACGGTCTTTCAACAATTGGCGCAAAAAATTGAAGCAGATTTATACAAAAATATGCCTATTTGGCGTGAAAAATACCCTGGCGTTGAAAGCTTGAAGGTTGCTGTGATGGGATGTATCGTCAATGGACCGGGGGAGTCAAAGCATGCGGATATTGGAATCTCTTTGCCTGGAGTGGGGGAAAGTCCTGCGGCACCTGTTTTCATTGAGGGACAAAAGGTAAAAACTTTGCGGGGTGATCACATTGCTGAAGAATTTGAAGCACTTTTGAGTGATTATATTCATACACGCTTTGGGCAAGGTTGAGGTAAAAATCGCATAAGGCTGAAGTAAAAATGGTGTGTCATTTTTTAAAAACAAGCTGTCTTCAATGTGAAGAGGGTGCTGTTGTATGCTGCTTTAGCTATGGTCAATACTGTCGTTGGTTGCTTATTATTTTAGGTAAAACCAGATGATATGCCTGTTTTAGAATCAGAAGCTTATGAAGGATATTAATGAGTTTGAGTGTGTTAAGACTATTAAGCAAAACGATATGAATACTTTGATAGATCCGTAAATGTTGTTGCTGGTTTTTGGGCTGCTCTTGAGACAGTAAAATATTTAACGGATTCTTCAAATATCAAATTATAGAAAGAACATTGTTTATTGATTTTTCAGGCATTTTCCCAGCATTTTTTGGGGTATCAAATTGATAGGATTGGAAATCCTTATAGCGATTATAGTCCTATTTGTCGTAAAATATAAGCTTTTATATTGACATAAATGATGTATACGGGTGCCTTTTTGGGCGTTATTGGGGGAATGCATGACAAGTATATTAGCGTTTGGCTTTTTATTTAATGGTATAAGGATTTTAACTGGCGCCTTTATTGTCTTTTATATGCTTGAAAAAGGCTTAACGCTTATTGATATAGGTGTCATTAAGTCGTTTCAGGCTTTTATTATGATGGTTACCGATATTCCTCTGGGATATTTTGCTGATCGAAAAAGTTATAAAATATCGATCGTTTTGGCAGCTGCTTTTGCTGCTACATGGCTCTTTCTCATGGGATTTTCTACAAGCTTTTATGGTTTTCTTTTGGCAGAAACTTTTAATGCCTTATCGCTAACATTAATTGCTGGGGCTTATAATGCTTTACTTGTTCAATATGCAAAAGCAAAAGTGACATCCACTAAAAAAGTGCTTGGTTCCAGCTCTCAATATAATTACATCGGCATGTTTATATTCAGTTTAATCGGGGCATATTTTGCTGATTATTCTAGCCAATATATATGGTATATCGCGGCGTTTTTAATGTTGATGACAACACTATTTGGTTTGTTTTTTCTTGATGATTTGAAGGGGGAGAAAAAACCAAATAAAGCGAATTCTCTCATTTGTGAAGCTAAGGAGATGTTATCTATTTTTATTAAAGTTCCTTATATCTCTTTATGCTTTTATTTTTCATTGATTTTTTTCAATATATTCTCGCAGTATTGGCAGTGGATATTTAAAGATTATGATATTAATGTCACTTATTTTGATCTTGGTGTGACATTTTCATTGATATTGCTCTCTCAGCTCTTGGCTAGTTTTCTCTTTACAAAACTAAGTGAAAGAGTGAATTTTATTTTACTGTTGTTTCTTTCGGCTTCACTGATTTTTACCATTGCTTTCTTTGAACCAAGAAAAGAAATTGCTGTCATTTTAGTCTGTATGATTTTTTATCTCATTAAGTATACATATCTTCGTGTAGAAGTTGTTTTGCATGATAGTATTAGTGATCATTTCAGGGCTACATATGAATCTTTCTTGTCAACCGTTGGGAGATTTAGCTTATTGGTATTTTTTTACATGAGTGCGTATATGGTCAATATATTTGGCTTTTTCTCACTCGTTTATATTTTTGCTATTTATTTATTGATTTACTTGTTGGCGGTATTTTTTTTAGAAGGAACTCTCAAAAAAGTTCAGTGAAAATATTAATTTATTACGATACGTGTTTTATAGGGTTTCATAGTGGGGCAAGGCTTTGATTTATTAAGGCGCATCGTTGTTTTTGTATGTTGAATGAGAAAGCTGAATAGTGTCAGTTACTCTTATTTAAAATCTATGTATGTTGAAGCAATCAAAGTCATCCGCTTGTCGTTATAAGTGGGCTTGGCATAATAATCGTTAAAAGGGAAATAAAAATGCTGCTCATGAATATTGCGCCAAGAGTTTCTGATAAGATTGGACGCTGATAAAGAAAATGATTGTGCTGGATTATATGCTTATTAAGGAATGGTGATGGAGCAGTTTTCCCATTTTCATTGGTTCCTTGCTGGTAACACTTTATCTCATTAGAGCTAATTTAAACAGTCGGACAATTTATAGCCTGTCCTCATCAGAATTCCCTTATGATCGATTTTGATATTTTGATGATCTATTTTATTGTTGGTATATTTAGCGGATTTTACCATTGCCTCCTTTAAAATATTAATCATCTTGTTGAGATAACAACATCTTTCATTCTCATTTTTGAGTATTTTCTCTTTGATTGTGGTGTTAGCTCTGTATTTTCTGATGTTAGAAAATACTCTTAATCCAGATAGTAAACTTATCTATGGAAACTTTGAATGACAGCCCCCTCTTTGAGAGGGAATAAAACCAAGTACAGCAATATTGTTGAGTACAATTTGCTATAAATAAGCCACAAGAAAACAGCATATATTGATATATTTGATAGGAATCTGTTAAGCCGTACAAATTGTAGTTATTAAAAGGTAAAGCGGTGAAATCGTTATCCATAACGCATATTGTAACATTTATAACTCTTTTTTCTGTATTTGTATTGGTGGGATGTACGCGCGTGGATAGTCTAGAACAGTACGATAGACTTTACGAAAAATATATCAGTGAAAATTACGGCGCTTTTGAACATTTTCAAAAGCATGAACAAGCAAAAAAATTTGTATACAGCCATGGCTATCAGAATATCGTACCAAAGTTTGACATTATACGGCATCGTCACATACTGATTGTTTTATGTGGACGTTTTGTTAATTTATTGCGTGGTGATTATAATGAATGGATATCAGCAGATATGTTACTCAATGTCATAAGCAGTTTGCGTAATGACTATAATTGGAGAGAAAGCGATTTTATTTGGGCCTATAATATGTCTATGAATTCTACCGACCCCATGATTGATTACGCGAAAAAGTTTCTTAATTCTTCAAGTGAAAATGGCATGAGTTTCAAAACACAAATGATTGATCTCGTGTCGAGTATGAGGACCGGTGATGATGAAAATGTTAAACAAATAGCGCGTTTTTGCATAGAGCTAAACACGATATATGACATGATGAAACCAAGAAGAATTTACAAATGATATTGAATGGGTAGTGAGAAAAATTCTCTCGAAGGATATTAAATGGCTATAATAGTCTTGATAGTCGCGGCATTTTCTTGGCCATGTTGCATGTTTTTTTATTATGGCTTCAAAAGGTGGACATATTTTCCAGCTTTTACAACAGGCATAGGTTCACTTACAATGATGCTTTTCATCTTAATGAGAAAATTGCACTTAAAGGAGGAAATTTGCACTTGGATTGAAAAAACTACTTATCACAAATTAGATTGCGCTATTATATATAATAATAAGGATTTTCTTTATCTTTCTGTTGCAATGATCATTCTCTGTTTAATCTTATCAATTCTCTTTTTATGCGATGAATTGAATAAACGAGATAAAGAGTGTGACGAATTAAAGTTGTACAGTGATCATGATTATTATTCAATTGAAGTTATTACACAATTTTGTAAATAAAAATGTTTCTGCTTTTGAAGGAGCATGCCGACACAATCATTCACTTTTCTCGCCCCTAATGTTGCGGACAGCCCTTGGCTTTTAAGACGGTTCATAAGAGGCATTTTTTTAGTCTTTTCTTTGATGTTTTGCCCCACACGGCTTTTCCCGCTTGTGACGTGCAAGCAAGTGATTTTGATTGATTTAACATACACAGATTTGAAATGAGAGAATCTTATGATATTTAGGGTTCTTATTCAAGTTGAACAACCACGAATTATCATTATAAATCAATGTGTTATATCTTTCTTGCTAAGAAAAGAGAGATCGGTAATAATACTGCTTTGGTTTTTCGTTCTATTGAAATTAGTGGTTTTATTTATCCTGTTATGCCGTAACATACTGTCATTTGAGGGGTGGTGAAGGTATCCTGTTTGATACATTAAGTATTTTAAGAAGTGCATGGTGAATATTCTTAAGTCTTGTTTATTGCGTCTTTAGTTTAAGTGAATCGTATGCGTGGAAAGCGAGAGAAACCTACTCGGTAGGAAACTAGACTGTTTACAGAGCAGATTAGGTTAAAAGACTTTGTTCTTTGAGGGTGGCATAAAAATCAAAATAGCCATTATGTTCATTTTTTTCTGATATTTTAAATACGAGCTTCAAAAAAATGATGCTTAAACTAAACAACGAGCACTTTTGTAAAAGTGTTTTTAGAGAGCAAGCAATACACGAGTGAATTTACAGAATATAACCATATTTGATCTTCTACAACAAGATAGCGTGGAAAGGCATAAAAATTACGATTCTCTACTGAGGGCATTGTACTTCTTTTATTGTTTTTTGCGGGTTTATAAAATGCCTGGTTTTATACTTATTCTGTTTATCTTTTGCCTTATCGTTAGAAGATTAAAGACATAAAGGAGAAAGCGAGTTTTCCTCTTTCCGGTTGTTTTTTATTCAGCTTTAAAGCACCCACCACCCACTGTAATATCTTTTAAAGCATAGTGATTGCGCATTGTTTCACATTTTCTTTCATTCTTTAATGGAAGGCATTTTTCATGCAAAATAAGATACCCAGAATGCATTTGTGTTATAAATTCACGCGGCTTGTTTTAATGAAATTCTTCTTAAGATTTGTCGCACCCATTTCATGATAAGGACTATAATGGAGATTAATGGTAACGTTTCTTTGAAAAGTCTATTATGCATTCAATAAATATGATGGTGTACACTATGTACAATATGGCGGATGAAGTTTAATTTTGGCGTATTGCACTAAAGTGTGCTGCTTGTTGGAGGGGGAGTGCTTTAGCGCCAAAAGGATGTAAGAATGCTTCTGCTTTACTGATGAGTGTATCTCGCTTTTTTTGGGTTTCTTTAATGCCGTAAAGATGAACAAAAGTGGCTTTTTGTGCCGTTTCATCTTTCCCAGCCGTTTTTCCTAGGGTTTGCGTGTTGGCGGTGACATCAAGAAGGTCATCGGTTAATTGAAAGGCTAAACCAAGATAGGTACCAAAATCAGTAAGCTTTTCAGTTAATTCTTTAGATGCATTGCCAATGATGGCACCTGCTTGGCAAGCAAAGCTTATCAGGGCTGCTGTTTTCATGTGTTGTAGAGTGATAATGTCAGTACTTTCTTGCGGTCTTTTTTCAGCTTCAAGGTCCAGCATTTGTCCACCTAACATACCGCCAAGCCCTGCCGATTGTGCAAGAGACGTGATCAGCTTGATTCTAATATCTGTAGATAAAATACTAGCTTTATGAGCAATAATTTCAAAGGCAAATGTTAAGAGGGCATTGCCTGCTAGAATTGCTGTTGCTTCATCAAATGCTACATGGACAGTGGGTTTTCCACGCCGGAGTATATCGTTATCCATAGCGGGAAGATCATCATGAATGAGCGAATAACAATGGATACATTCTAAGGCACATGCAACATCAAGAGAATGTTCTACAGGGACATCAAAAAGTGCAGCACTTTGAATTACAAGAAAAGGACGCAAGCGTTTTCCACCGTTCAGCACACCATAACGCATGGCTTTGATTAAGTTTTTAGGGCGTGAAATTTCACCATTTTGGATTTGATCACTTAACAGGGTATCAAGCCGCTTTTCAACGGTGTCTCTATGTTTTGCAAGAAGGGTGGTAAATTCGTGCATTCTTGCTTCCTTTGTTTTTACAAAAATGAAATTATGAAGTTTAAAGAGAAAGGTTGTCGCTTTTTCTTGTTTTCATAAATTGGCGTCGTTTTTTATTAAAAATCAACTTCTCTTTTTATCCGTATCTCTACTGTATGCGCAAATCCCTTTTTAAACCAAATAAAAATTGAATGAAGGTCTTATAAAAAAGCTTTCATTGGTGTATAAAATTCTCAAATTTTGCAGTGTTTTTGATATTCCTTTGATTATTGTGACACCATTTTTGATAACAAGAAGGTCATTTTTAGTAAGAGGAGGATCATTTTGACATTGCCTCTTCTTTTTTATCAGTGTATAATATCTTAAAATTTTATAGTGTTTTTAAATGAAGCATTGTCATTTTTGACATTGCTTTTTCTGTTTTAATGGATTTGGAGTGTCTTTTTATGGCTGTACCTAAACGAAAAACCTCTCCAGCGAAGAGGGGCATGCGCCGTTCGGCTGATGCTCTGAAGGCGCCGACTTATATCGAAGATAAAAATTCTGGTGAATTACGTCGTCCTCATCACATTGATTTGAAAACGGGAATGTATCGTGGGCGTTCCGTTTTAGTGGTTAAAGACTGAGCGTTTTCTTTCTTTTCCAGTGGTGAACTTCTTTTATTTCATCGATCAATGCACGCTTGGGGCGTGCATTTTCGCTTTAAGGTGAATGTTGAGCTTCTCTTGCATCGTCTTCTATCGATGTGGATCAGGGGATGTATCGTGGACGTTCTGTTTTAGTGGTTAAAACTTTAGCGTTTTCTTTCTTTTCCAGTGGTGAACTTCTTTTATTTCATCGATCAATGCACGCTTGGGGCGTGCATTTTCGCTTTAAGGTGAATGTTGAGGTTCCCTTGTATCGTCTTCTATCGATGTGGAACAGGGGATGTATCGTGGACGTTTTGTTTTAGTGGTTAAAACTTTAGCGTTTTCTTTCTTTTCCAGTGGTAAACTTCTTTTATTTCATCGATCAATGCACGCTTGGGGCGTGCATTTTCGCTTTAAGGTGAATGTTGAGGTTCTCTTGCATCGTCTTCTATCGATGTGGAACTGGGGATGTATCGTGGACGTTCTGTTTTAGTGGTTAAAACTTTAGCGTTTTATCTCTTTCCGTGTTGAGTTTCTCTTGCATCGTCTTCTATCGATGTGGAACAGGGGATGTATCGTGGACGTTCTGTTTTAGTGGTTAAAACTTTAGCGTTTTATCTCTTTCAGTGGTGAACTTCTTTTATTTCATCGATCAATGCATGCTTGGGGCGTGCATTTTCGCTTTAAGATGAATGTTGAGGTTCTCTTGCATCGTCTTCTATCGATGTGGAACAGGGAATGTATCGTGGACGTTCTGTTTTAGTGGTTAAAACTTTAGCGTTTTATCTCTTTCAGTGGTAAGTTTCTCTTGATTCATTAGTGAATGCATTGGGTAAGATGCGTTTTTCGCTTTTTCTTGGGAACATATGTGGGATAAAGTTTTGCCGTAGAGAAANGTGAATGCATTGGGTAAGATGCGTTTTTCGCTTTTTCTTGGGAACATATGTGGGATAAAGTTTTGCCGTAGAGAAATGATTCTATTGTGGGAGATGATTTTCTTGTTTTCTTGAGAGGCTATAAAGGGCTACTTGTATCAGTGTCTTTTATGATGACTTCGTTAAGAGCTTGGGTATTGATATAAGTTAGCTCAGTAATAGAATCATTTTGTATCGCACTTAATCTTTATTGATTATAGAGAGAATCCTATTAGACCGTAAAATATCATCGTTTAAGGCAGTTGATCTATGTAAGGCTTTAAGCATATCGGTGTTTTTTATGAGAATATTTAAGGCAATGGTTGTCTATAGGCTTATATTGTGACATGTGATTCTCCTTAAAAAAATAGAGATCGACATCACATTGATTTATAAAGATCATTTGTTGTTTTGCGCCTTGAATGGAAGGTCTATCGTAGGATTTTCTCATTTCAAATTTCTCTCATGTTGAATCAATGACAATCACTTGCTTTTCGGTCACAAGTGGGGATGGTATGTGAGTAAAAACTCTATAAAAAAGGAAAAAATGTCTATAATGAATACTTTCAAATGTAAGAATTGTTGTAACATTGGGATTAAGTGTATGCTGATGCCAGCGTGCTTTCTTATGAGCAGAAAAGAGACAACCGTTACAAGACAGAAGGTGCACATTCAATGATCTTTAGTGCTTTTGATTGATAAAGGTACATGAGACTTTTCTATGAATATCACGCTGTCTTTTCATATTTTTGAACTAAGAATTGTCCATATATTTTTCTTATTTTTGTGAATATAAGGGATTTGTTGCGAACAGCTTGTAAAAATAAGTAAACTTAAAACCAAATGTGTTGTGTATGGGGATGAGCAAAGTATTTTATCAAAGCCGGTACGACTCTCCAGTTCATAGCTGGTTTATGAGTGATTTTATGGTGGTGCTTACCTAAGTTTATGATTTTTTTTGTTATCTGTTCATTACTAGACAACACATTGATTTATATATATAATTCACTGTTTTCATATTGAATTAGAACCCCGAATAACGTAAGATTCACTCATTTCAAATCTCTCTATCTAGAATCAATCAAAACCACTCGTTTGCACGTCACAAGCGGGATGAGTGTGTGGATAAAATTTGTATAAGAAAGGACTCTTATGAATTGTCTTAAGAGCCAAGGGCTGTAGCACAACACCCACGAGCTGACAAATATAACGATGGTGCCGGCTTGCTTCTTCACAAACGTAAGAGATGGGGGTGGTGTCAATGGATTTACCGTTATACCTTTCCGGGGGCTGCGAAATGGGCTTGGGTGCCTTGAGAGATGTTTCTTTAAAACAAGCCCGTGAATTGGCAACTGGGTGGCGGGCTGTTTTACGTGAGGGGCGTGATCCCATTAAAGAACGTGAGAAACAAAAGCGTGAGGCAATGCGCAATCTCTATTATTTAAAAGATATTGCTTTAGATGCTTTTGAAAGCCGTAAAGCTGAATTAAAAAATGATGGTGAGGCGTGTGATTGGTTTTTACACTGACGCCTTTATATTCTCCCCAAATTAGGTTGTCTGCCCGTTTCAGAGATTACGCAAACTGAGATACGCAATACGCTTTCTCCCATTTGGCATGCAAAAGCTGGAACAGCTCAGACAGCACTGAAGCGTCTTAATCTTTGTCTTAAACATACGGTTGCCTTGGGTTTTGATGTTGATTTACAAGCAACGATAAAAGCATGCGCGCTCTTAAGGTAAGCAACGTCATAAAACGCAAAATAGACCAGCTATGGATTGGAAAGATGTCCCTGCCTTTTATCAGTTACTCTGTAAAACACAAAACATAACACAATTGGCTTTGCGTTTACTTATCCTGACAGGCGTTCATACTAATCCTTTGCGTCATATTCGTGAAGATCAGATTGAAGATGATATATGGACAATTCCTGCTGAGAATATCCAATCTTTAGCGGTTTGTTTGAAACAGAGATTGAGACTTTTAAGAGTTCTATGAATCATTCTAGATTTTATGTGTCCGATTGGAGTAAGAATATTGCGTATATCTCGTAATCTCTGAAATGAGAATATAACCTCATTTGGGAAAAATATAAAATTGAAAGGGCAATGCCAACGTTCATTTTTATTGTTATTTTTTAAGTGAGCGTTACTGCTTTCAAAAGTATTTGGAATGCCTTTTACAGAATGGAGATGATGGTTTTAGTTCATGTTTTTTTTATCGCGTTCTTTAATGAGGAGGAATGCTTCTCATACAAAATAGAGCGCCCACGACAAAATATGCTTATGTTGTACCGTCACGCGTTTTTTAAAAGGAATATTTTTCAATATTTGTGCTATCCATTTTATGACGGCGTTTTTGAATGTTATAATGGTTTTATAGAAGGGTAAATGGTAAAATCTCGGTGTAGTGTATAAACGGCACTATGATCTTTACGCTTAATAAAAAATCAAGTCCCGCCCCCTTACACATCTTGCCAGATTCCAATGTCGGTATATCCTTTGGTGCTTGAGACAGTGTCTTGCTCTTTTTGTACAGTTTTTACCCACAGATCAGCCTCGCTTGTGATTGACAAGCAAGTGATTTGATTAATTCAACATGAGAGCAATTTGAAATGAGTAATCTTACCATATTCAAGATTCTAATTTAATATGAATAATGCTAGATTATGATGATTAATCAGTTTGTTATCTATGAAGAAAGAAAATGAGGAGGAATTTGTCGAAAAGTTAGATTGTTTATAGATTGGCGCTGGTTAAGAAACTTTGTCCTTAAGGGCAGAGAGGATGTTAAAAAATAAAACCAGCTTTCGCTGGTTTTATCGAGATATCATCATTATGATGAAAGAGTGTATTACGCAGCGTAGACAGCTTTACTGTTTTCATCTGTTTCTTCTCTCTCAGTTTTAAACTCGCGTTCCGGCTTGTTGGAGAGATGCATCTCTATGAGATTGATAGCTTCTGTTTCAGAAAGACTATTAATAACCGCAATTTCGCGGGCCATTCTTTCAAGAGCAGCTGTATAAAGTTGGCGCTCAGAGTAAGATTGTTCAGGTTGTAGATTAGAGCGGAAAAGATCACGGACCACTTCGGCGATACAAATAAGATCTCCTGAGTTGATTTTGGCATCATATTCTTGTGCACGACGTGACCACATGGTCCGTTTAACACGTGCTTTTCCACGTAAAACTTTTAAGGCACGTTCGACAGAGTCACTAGCAGATAATTTACGCATTCCAACGGAAAGGGCTTTTGCAATGGGGACTTTGACATCCATCTTATCTTTCGCGAAATGAATGACAAAAAGTTTCAATTTATGTCCTGCAACTTCTTGATCTTCAATCGCTATAATTTGTCCTACTCCATGTGTAGGGTAGACGATATATTCAGAGGTTGCAAATTCTTTGGTCTTGGAAGACGTTCCATGTTGGGATGCCATATTTTAGTTTACTCCCTTATGATCAACAAATGTATCGGAAAACAGGTTATAAACCTGAGGGTTGAGTTTTCTTTAACCAAGTATATTGTACCAATTAAGTGAGCATAAAAGCCGAGTACTTTTAAATCCAAAAAAAATACATTGCTTTACTGTAAAAAGCAAAGAAAAATACTTAGAAAGATGATCATGTTAAAATAACACTAACATCAAACTTTAAAAGAATCAATCATTTCGCTTAAGGATTTTTTTATTTTTACAAGAGAAGTCTTTCAGTCGTTGAAGGAGGAGGGTGTACACTGTATCATTACTCTTCGCCACTTCCTGGATTTTCTGAAAAATACTTTTCTAATTTATTTGGAACGCCATCCATTTCTTTTGCTTGAGAAAGGGGATCTTTTCGGGTGGTTAGATTAGGCCATTTGTTTGCATAATGAAGATTAAGTTCTAACCACTTTTCTAATCCTGGTTCTGTATCAGGTAAAATCGCTTCTGCTGGGCATTCTGGCACACAAACACCACAATCGATGCATTCATCGGGGTGAATAACAAGCATATTTTCCCCTTCATAAAAACAATCAACAGGGCAGACTTCAACGCAATCCGTATATTTGCAGTGAATGCAGTTGTCGGTTACTACGTGGGTCAAGATCAAACTCCATTTGTTACTTTAATTCTCTTTAGAGGAAAGTGGGTGCGTGTTTTTATGATTGGTGAGTTGATCGCGTAGTACAGCTAGTTTCGCAAAAGGTGAATCAGGATTAAGGCGCTTTTCTTTGTGAAAAGGCTTATGATTTGCATGTTTTCCTTGGGATTTGTGGAACTTATGAGAGCGTTTTGCTTGTGATAGTGCTTCTTGAGGGGGATTTTCATTTGTGTGTTCCGCTTTTTTTACAGCGTTCTTCGATTTATTTTGCCACTTATTTCCTAATTTATCATGTTTTTTTTGTGCGTGGTGGTGAAATTGATGCTTATAATGCCATAATAAAATAACTTTACCTTCTTCTGTAGAGCGAGGGGATTTGGCAAAATTCCCAACAGGTTCAGCTGCTGGTAAGCGATTGGTTTTATGGAGATGTTTTTCAATACCAGAGGATAAAGTGTTTGGGTATGAGGTATTTTTTTCTTCTCGTGTTGTTTCTAAATCGCTTATTGTTTGCCATTGACTTCCAACGCATTCTGCTGCAGGAACATCTTGCATTGTCCTATTGACAGGGGAAGAGGCTTGGTGTGCAAAGAGATTTTGTTCAAAAACAGTATTGCTTATGCTGTACGATTGATAACCAAGTCCTTTGAGGATTTCTTCCATATCGTTTCCATTGGCCCCAAGAATGGACATCATGGCTGGTGTAACAAAAAAACTTTTGCCATCATAGGCTCCATCGGGTCTGGGATCACTTCCTTGTTTCCAATGAAGTGCGGGGCGGATGAGATTGGCAAGACGTTCTAAAATATCAATCCGTACAGCACGTTGTCCTAAGATTCGGTAGCCGGCTAATTGATAAAATTTGCGGTTATAGGTAGGGTCAACAATCAAAGAGGTTCGACCAGCAGATAATGCTGAAAAAATTTCACCCAAACCAGTTTGATCTTGTCCCGCATTTTGAAGATTCCACAGGAGAGTAATGGCTTGAACCGGAGCAGGTTTAAGCATTCCGGCAACATAGATGTGAAAAGCGCCAAAACGCACGCCTAGACGCCGAAGCACGGCACGTGATTCTTGCGCAAGTTTTTTGACAATGTCTAAAACTTCACGGCGTGGTAAAATCCCTAAAGAGTTAAAAAGTTGTAAAGCAAGACTGTTTGTTGAATCCGTTAAATTATCAGCATTGCGCAAATCAAACAGGGGTTTTAAAGTCGTTTCAAAATGAAAGGTGACAAAGCGTTCTAATCGCTTCACAACGTTATTGCGGGATTCTCCCGTGAGTTGTTCATCTGCTAAAACAATCAGTTTTGGTTTGAAAAAATCTTCTGTTGCTACAAGTTGTCCTACGGGTTGACCAATCCAGCGCACAATTCCATCAGAACTGAGGGTAAAATCTCCATTTGCACAAGCACAAAAACGTGTCGCGCGTTTGGAAAAAGCAAGAATCAAATTCTCATTCTCTGTTGAAATTTGCTTCTCAGCTATTTGATCGGTACTGTTTTTGTTGGCATAAAAACGAAAACCTTCAAATTTACCCCTTCCGTGTTTTTCAATGAGAATATCATCTTGAAGAATCTCATTCTGTTGAACAATCTTGCTATCCATGATCATTTTCTTTCTCAGTGTGACACTGGTCAAAAGCTTTTTGCGACAATTTCATAATGGTGCTCTTTCTTTAACACGTTTGTTGCGTTTGCTTCAATCACTCTTGTCATTTTTTGCTGTTTCTTTGCGCCTTTAAAACTTGAATGATTCTTTTTTTATTCAGTTTTCATTCAGTTTAGATGCTTTATATTTGCAAATTACACTTATTAGTTGTATTGTAAAGCTGAAAGCATGAATAAATTCTTCAATTTAAAAGGAAACGGAATTGGTTATCAAAAAACAGCATTTGTTTTGCGTGATCACTTTATTTTTTTTGCTGTTTTGTCATGAAAAGTGGAGAGAAAGTTTTTTCAAATATTTCATAGGCTAAAAGGCATGTTGTAAAGGCATTTTGCAGGTGAAATTGTGTCTTATGACAAGAAGTTTTACCATGACAGTAAAAAAAACAATTGCGATTATAAAATTACACGTTAAAGTAGTAGGTACAGAAGTTAACAACTTTTGCGTTCTTTTTAAGCAAAGAACAATGATGTCGTTGCCAAATCAATTTTGATAATTTTAATCGCAAGGGGTTATTATGGGTAATCTTTCAAATGCTGTTTATAAAAGCAGCAAAAATTATAGCGATGCAGACAAAAGCTTAGGACGTAATATGATGCGTTCTGCTATGCAAGCACCTTATCTTGAACGACAAAAAGAGCATGATTTGGCTCTGCGGTGGAAAGACAAACGTGATGATGATGCCATGCATCAAATTGCAGCGGCTCATATGCGTTTAGTGATTGCTATTGCTAATCGCTTTAAACGTTTCAAAATGCCATTGGGAGATTTGGTCCAAGAAGGGTATGTGGGACTATTGGAAGCAGCTGCACGTTTTGAACCTGATCGGGAAGTGCGTTTTTCAACGTATGCAACGTGGTGGATACGCGCTTCTATTCAAGATTATATTTTGCGAAATTGGTCAATCGTTCGAGGGGGAACGAGTTCTTCGCAAAAAGCACTTTTCTTTAATCTTCGGCGTTTGCGTGCAAAACTGATACAAGATGATAGTGCTTTGTCAAAACAGGATATTTTTCGCACAATCGCTGAAAAGCTTGGCGTTTCCGTGCGCGATGTTGAAACGATGGATTTTCGTTTTTCCAGTTCTGATAATTCCTTGAGTGTTTCTGTTTCTGAGAACAGTGATAATCCCATTGCTAAGATGGATGTTTTGGTGGATGATAGTCCTCTTCCTGATGCTTTAATTGAGCAAGTCATTGATGGTCAACGGCGTACACAGTGGCTTTACGATGCGTTGCAAATTCTCAACGAACGGGAGTTGGAAATTATTCGCTTTCGTCGCTTAAATGAAGAGGGGGCGACTCTCGAAGTTTTGGGTGAAAAGTTAGGAATCTCGAAAGAGCGCGTGCGTCAAATTGAAGCTAGGGCTTTGCAAAAATTGCGTTCTGCTCTCCTTACGGTTCATTCAGAAGACGCTTACGATATATAAGCAGTGAAATGCTTTGGGGGGGAGGAGGAAAGAGAATATATTAAGTGGGGGCATATGAGAATATGATGAAGTCAGTTTTAGGGGGTGTTCATATTTGTTTAGGAATATGCCTCCTTGGGGGCGCTACTGATAAACAGAGGAAGACAGGGGGCAGAGTTAGTTGGAGAAAATATGTATCACACGGAGGCCTATAGAGGCATGATGAAATTGGATTTTAAAGTGTTCCTCCTTATTTTCGAATATGCTTTAAGGGGGAGGGCGTGATACAGATAGAAAAGAATTAAAACTGTAGCAGATGAGAAAAAGGGCTTATTCTGTAATAATTTTTACTTTGGTACCTGCGGGTAAAGTTTGCGTTGGTGAGAGGGCGTTGAGGATGCGAAAGAGTTTTTCTTTATATGGTGTGTATTGCATTTTATCTGCAAGATTTGCAACGGTTTCTCCTTGTTTAACACGAACAACACGGATTTTTAAGGGCTGCAATTTTTTTAACTGTGAAGATGAAAGAGAATGAAAGCTTTGTAGCGTTTTTTGGGCAACCTCTGCAAAATTTCGAGAATTATGTGGAGCGGCCGTCAAAAAACGAAAGATGTGGTTGTTGAATGGAATGGCAACCACATCAAATTGCCATTGATCATTGGTAGCATAGGCCTGTGCTCCAAGTAAACTTTGGCTTTGGAATCCTTGACGCGTAAATTCTTGATTGGGGAGCCCTTGAATTGTGATGGGGCGGATAGATGATTGGTCTAGCCCGAGAATCCAGCCGCTTTTCAAATAATCACTCGCAGATATTTCAGCAGGATGTGGAATAGCGTCAAAACGAATCGCAATTTTATCTGGTCCACTGGCCCAAACAGTGTGTGCTGAATGTTCTATTGTAAAATTATTTGGAACAGAAAAAGCTATGCGCAATTGTGGGTGAATAAATTGGTTGCCTCGTACAAAACCTGTATAAAAGCCTCCTCCAAAAATCATGCCATCAATGCTTTTGAGAAAAGAATCATGATCGGATATTGTACTATTCCCTTTACTGATTTTACGCGCTTTTTCTATCGCAAGCCGAATGCGTTGAGGGGTGGTTGGGTGAGAAGCTAGAAAATCTAGAGAGGCATTTTGGGTGCCGGAGATATTACGAAAAGCACTATAGGCTTCCATTGTTTGAAGAAAGCGCGGTGAAGCAAATGGATCATATCCTGATTGTTGGAGCATTTCGAGTGCAAGGGAATCAGCTTCCAGCTCTTGATTGCGGGAAAATTGCGCGAGTTGTTGCTTGTTTTGCATAGGGTTATGAAGTTTTTTGCCAATAGAAGAAAGAAGACGTGAAGACATGTGATTGGTCATCTTTAATTGGGCTTCTTTTTGCAGGCGTAAAATGCCATGATTGGCTCTGATATGTGCTATCTCATGGGCTAAAATGGCTGCAACTTCTGAAGAATCATTGGCTAATGCCAGCATACCACGAGTGATGTAGATCGAGCCATTGGGGAGCGCAAAGGCATTGACAGTTTCTGAGTTTAAAATTGTTACAGAATAGCTTTGATGAGAACTATGTGATGCAACTGCCAGTTTACGGACAATCTTTGCTAAAAGGTGTTCAAGTTTTGCATCATGATAAGCGCCACCATACATTTGCAGAATACGTGGGTGTTGCAGAGCGCTTAATGTGACATAGATATTGTGGTTGTTGGTACGTTTGATCGTTTTAGAAGAAGTGGAAGAAAGCCTATCATTTTGAGAAAGTGGTGTATGACAAGCCGAAAGGAGAAACGTTAAACTTATGAGAGTGGCTTTATACAGGCACGAGCGAAAAAGAAAATTGCGGTGAAAAATGGGGTGCGTTGGACCATGGTGCACATTATTTCTGCGGAGTAATTTGGCAAATTGCATTTGTATCTTTGTATCGTATGTTTCTTTAAGAAAGGCATTAGAGATAAGGATTCGTTTGGCTATATCATGCTTTTTGTTTATAAAAAATGACTCTCACTTATAAAAAGATGCACTGTAAAGAAAATTTTGTGAAAGGCAAAGTATGGCATGACAACATTTACGATATTATTAAATGGGGATGTTCATATCACTGATCGTTTGCTTAATCAAATTCAAAACAGTCGGGTAATTGCTGCTGATGGTGGTATGCGTCATGCGGCAGCGCTTAATGCGACGCCTGAGTTGTGGTTAGGGGATTTTGATTCATCAGATGAGAATTTAATACGTCAATATAGTCATGTTCCGCGTGAAGTTTTTCCCTCTGATAAAGATATGACAGATAGTGCTCTGGCATGTGAAAGAGCGCTGCAAAATGGCGCTAAAAAGCTTATTTTGTGCGGTGCTTTGGGAGGGGAGCGAAGTGATCACAGCCTTTCTCATATAACGCAAGCGTTGATGATGGCTGAAAGGGGTATTTCAGTGTTGTTGACAAGCGGTTTGGAAGAAGGTTGGCCGGTTTTGTCAAAACCTTGTTCGTATGATTTGCCTAAGGGATGTTTGTTTAGTATTATCGGTTTTTCTGATTTAAAAGGTTTAACTCTTAAAGGGGTAAAATGGCCAATTTGTGACAAAAATGTGTCATTTGGCTCTTCTTTAACACTTTCTAACCGTATTTGTGGAACCTTTTCTTGCCATTTAGGTTCTGGAAAAGCTATATTGTTAGTGTCTGTACCTATTCCATAAAGCTCTTCCAATATATTTTGAATAAGGCAGGGGGGGGCCTAGTGATGAAGTGCCGACATAAACGATATATGTATTGATCTTGAGAAGGAAAGGTTTTGATATGTTAAAATCAATTTTTAAAGTGGCCGTTGTTTCAGCCATTGGTTTCAGTTCAGTCGCTTGTACTACAAACGATGAACGCGTTGCACGTTACGGCGTAGGAGGAGCAGCAATCGGTGCTTTGGCTGGAACTGCTATTGCTGGAAGTACGCCTGGAGCAGCACTGACCGGTGCAGCATTTGGTGCTTTGGCTGGAACAGTAACAGGTGCAGCTGCAAATCAAAGAAAACAACAAAGACAGGTATCACAATTGTGCACGTATCGTGGTCGTAGAGGGCATGTTTACCAAGCACCTTGTGGACAGAGAGTTCCTGTACGACAATTATGTGCTTACCGTGATGCAAGAGGGGTGATGTATAAAGCACCTTGTCCGCGCCGCGTTCGTTAATGGCGGTGCCGCTTCTGCGGCTTGACCGCATTTTCTTAAATTTTGGAAAAACGCCTTTGCTCAATCAAGCTTGTTTATCGGTTGAGCAGGGGGCGCGTATTGCGCTGGTCGGCCGTAATGGTTGTGGAAAATCGA
The DNA here is from genome assembly GCF_042195145.1 of Bartonella sp. CL434QHHD. NCBI lineage: Bacteria > Pseudomonadati > Pseudomonadota > Alphaproteobacteria > Hyphomicrobiales > Bartonellaceae > Bartonella > Bartonella sp. CL434QHHD. The sequence continues at coordinate 65,777 of NZ_JBHINT010000027.1, forward strand.
CCCTATTAAAAATTGCCGCAGGAATATTAGAACCTCATGGTGGCGAAATTTTTCGCCACCCGCGAGTAACGCTCCGTTATGTCTCACAAAATCCGGATTGTTCAGGATTTGAAGATATTAATGCTTATATGGAAGCGGGGCTGGACGATACATCTGATGTCCAGTGGATCAATACGCTTCGCACAAATTTAGGGTTTTCTGGGGCGGAAAAATTGGAAACGCTTTCGGGAGGCGAAAAGCGGCGTGTTTCACTGTTACGGGCCATTGCTGCAAAACCCGATATTTTGTTCTTAGATGAACCAACCAATCATCTTGATTTACCAACCATTGAATGGCTGGAAGCTGTTTTGGCTTCTTTGCGTTCAGCGATTGTGGTGATTTCCCATGATCGGCGATTTTTAGAAAATGTTACGCGGTCAACGGTATGGCTTGATCGTGGCACAACCAAAAGACTGGAAAAGCGTTTTTCTGAGTTTGAAAATTGGCGTGATAAAGCACTGGAAGAAGAAGCCATCGAACAGCATAAATTGGGGCGCCAAATTGCTCGTGAAGAGCAATGGTTGCGTTATGGCGTGAGCGCACGGCGTAAGCGTAATGTACGGCGCTTAGGCGAATTAAAAGACTTAAGACAGCGTCATCAAACCTATAAAGGGCAGCCGGGAAATGCACTTTTGACAGCAGCAAAAAGTCATGATTCTGGGCAATTGGTGCTTGAAGCAAAGAAAATTTCAAAATCCTATGGTGATCGCATTATTGTGAAAGATTTCTCTTTGCGCATTCAGCGGGGTGATCGAATCGGGTTGGTAGGACCCAATGGAATCGGAAAGACAACGCTCCTTTCTGCATTAATTGGGCAAGAAGCCGTGGATAGTGGAACGGTGAGGCATGGCTATAACCTCTCTATGGCATTGCTTGATCAGCAACGTATTTTAAATGAAGAAGAAACTTTAGCGCATTATTTAACGGGGGGAAGAGGTGATACTCTTGTGATCAATGGGCTGGAGCGGCATGTGGTTTCTTATATGAAAGACTTTTTATTTTCACCGGAACAAGCACGCACTCCCCTTAAAGAATTTTCCGGGGGAGAAAGAGCACGCCTCATGCTTGCACGACTTCTTTCTCGTCCTGCAAACTTTTTGATTCTTGATGAACCGACCAATGATTTGGATATGGAAACTTTGGATTTGTTGCAAGAATTTATTGCTGATTTTGCGGGAACTGTATTGTTGGTCAGCCATGACAGAGACTTTTTAGATCGTACTGTAACGCATATGTTGGCACCTCAAGGTGATGGTCATTGGGTTTTGTATGCGGGCGGCTACAGTGATATGATGGCGCAAAACCAGCATGCTCTTCGTTTACAACGCAAAAAAACAGAATTATCGCAGCGTAAAGCACCTTCAAAATCTCATGCGGGAGAGCTTTCAAAGCAGGACACATCAACAGATCATGGCTTGATAGGGCGGGAGAAAAAAACACGAAGTAAATTGTCTTATAAGCAGGTTTATGCATTGGAAAAATTGCCTGAAGAAATTGCTGTTTTGCAGGACGAAATCAAAAAAATTGAGCAAGAACTCTCTGATCCAGCCCTTTATCGCAGTGATAAAGAGCGTTTTGAGCGTTTATCAACAGCGTTGGAAAAAAAGAAAAATACTTGCACACAAAAAGAAGAAGAATGGTTAGAACTTGAAATTTTACGCGAAGAAATGGAAGCGTGTTCACGGTAATGTTTTAGATATTAATATCTAAGCATTTTAATTCGTATTGCATCATCGCTTTTCTTTGATTTGTTACAAGATCTTATGGCTGATTTTGCGCGAACAGTGTTGTTGACGAGTTATGGCAGAGACTTTTTAGATTGCACTGTAACATATAGCACCTCAAGGCGATGGTCATTGGGATTTGTATACGGGGGCAGTGATATGGTAGCGCAAAACAAGCATGCTCTGAGCTTACAAGGCAAAGAAACAAAACTATCTTTGCCGTGAGTTTTTTCAAAATTTCGTATATGGAAGTATACCAGTTCCATTGCATACTTTGCCAGTCCCCAATGTTGCTACAGCGCCCCTTGGAACTTGAGAGCATTCATAAGAAATATTCCCTTGTCTTTACCTTATGCTTTAAACATACCACCTCCGCTTATGATGGAAAAGCAAATGATCCTCATTGATTCTAACGTAAGAAGTGTTGTGATGAGGAAAGCTTACTGTATTCGACATTATGATTTGAGTTTAAAAATGATGATTTGTTAAGATAAATCAACGTGTTATTGTAATATTGTTTAGGAGGAGAAAATGATGGCAATTAAAACAAAGCAAACAATTTCTACATTGATCGGTTTAGAAGATGCAGCTGAACTGTCTTCTTATTACCTCCGTAATGCGAATCATCTGCATCCTTTTGAACCTGTTAGATCTGACGATTACCATACCCTAACAGCTTGGGAAACACGAGCCAATGCATTTGCTTGTGAAAGTGCACAGGGACAAGCATATCGATATGCTGTACGATTAAAAAATGAAAACACAGTCATCGGTGTTGTGAATTTTACAAATGTGGTTCGGGGTGTTTTTCAAGCCTGTCATCTTGGTTTTTCTCTTGATGAAAAACAACAAGGCAAAGGTCTCATGTTTGAGAGTTTATCGGCTCTAATACGCCATATCTTTCATGTTTATCATCTACATAGAGTGATGGCAAATTATAGACCTGAGAACATAAAAAGCGAACGTTTATTAAAACGCCTTCATTTTGAAAAAGAGGGCTATGCCAAAGACTATTTGATGATTTCTGGAAAATGGAGAGATCACATTCTAACCTCTCGAATCAATGATCTTTATGAGTCCGTTAATAGATTCCAATAAAGTTTTGTTAAGGGTCTTTTTATCAAATGTGTAAATATGCTGAATTTCTCCCTATCCTCAAAGATTAAGATCTTTAACCACCTCTTCTTTTATAAATAGTTTAGAATCTCGTTTAGCGGATTTCAACTGCTGACCATTTTCATATGTTTCTTTTCGTAGATAATAAATTGATTTATCATCATAATTCATTTTTTTTCAATTTGAAGAGAGTCCTCAATATCGGAAGACTTTCTCACTTCAAATTTATTGATGTTTAATCATAAAAAACACCTCTCTTGCACATCACAAACTGGGTTGGCATACAAGTGAGGGTTTATGTGGATAAACAATGATTGAAGAATAAGAATAAAAATTCTCTGTATAAATCCTTTTAAATGTGAGGGCTGTTGCAATATTGTGTATTCTGTGACCGATAGTCTCGTTACAAGTTACACAAACGGCTTATTGTTGGGTGAAATTTTTATACATTCATTTATTTTTTGCCATTTGTTTTTTGTATTTTCTTTTCTTAAGAAAATTTTCAATGTTATCAATGGCTTTAATTCATACCAAGCGCATTTTTATAAAGTTCAATGATTGCTTCTTCTTCCATTCTTTCATGCTCTTCTTTTTTACGCAGCCGTATAATGCTTCGAACAGCTTTACTATCAAAGCCAGAGCCTTTAAGTTCAGTGTAAACGTCTTTAATATCATCAGAAATGGTTTTTTTCTCTTCTTCTAGTCGTTCAATACGTTCGATAAAAGAGCGTAATTGGTTTACGGATATAGCGTGTGTTTGATCGGTTACTGTATCGTTCATTGTATTTTTCTCCAAGTTATATATTTTAAGTTGTTTTTCGACGACGAATTTATGTTAAAAAGCTTGAAAATAAAAAGTAAATCAAGCTACACAGCTTTTTTACAAATTGACTTTAAATATTTTGTAAAATTTTTAAGATATATGCATTGATAAAAGGGCTATAAAAAGAAAAATATGAAAATATACGTTTTAGACTTGAAAAGCTTTTAAAAAAGAAATGTGTAATTTGTTTTGAGAATTTGACATTATAGAGGAAGTTTTGTGATTTTAAAAAAACGATATTGGGTGTTTCAGAAAGGATTAAAAGTTTTTCTCTTGAGTATTTTGCTCTTGTTTCCCCTCGTTGTTTTTGCAAAAGCTGACTTTAGAGTTTGTAATACAACCCAACAGTCTGTAGGGGTTGCTCTTGGATATCGTACATTTTCAGGGTGGGTGAGCGAAGGCTGGTGGACGGTACCAGTGACGGAATGTAAAACTTTAATTGAGGGGCCTCTTGCTTCACGGTTTTATTATTTTTATGCGGAAGGAGCACAAAAAAAAGGGAACTGGGCAGGCTCTGTGACCATGTGTGTACAAGATAGCCAATTTACCATTCAAGGGGTTCATGATTGTTTCCCTCGAGGATATCAAAAGGCTGAATTTAAAGAGATCGATACCGGAAATCAAACCAGTTGGATGGTACAGTTGACGGATGAGTCTTTGTTAAACAATTCAGTTATACCTTCTCTTTCAGGAAATTCTCCACCGTGAAACGTGCACGTAAAGTAAAAATTATTGCGACTCTTGGTCCTTCTTCTTTTTCTCGTTTGATGATTGAGAAGCTTTTTAGGGCAGGGGCAGACGTTTTTCGTCTTAATATGAGCCATACTGATCGTGATATGCTGGGTGATTTGGTCAAGTCTATACGAGAAGTTGAAAAAACAGTTCGACGCCCCATTGGTATTTTAGTGGATCTTCAGGGGCCAAAACTGCGTGTGGGGCGTTTTGCTAAGGGGCAAGAAGATTTGCGTGTTGGGCAAAGCTTTACATTAGATAATCGCGATGTTCTTGGTGATGCACAGCGTGTTTTTTTCCCTCATGAGGATGTATTTTCGGCTGTTAAACTAGGGGATCGGTTGTTGATTGATGATGGAAGGGTGGAACTGCGTGCGCAAGTTTGTGATGGTCATTCTGTACAGTGTCGCGTGGTTTCTGGAACCCGTATTTCTGATCGAAAGGGTGTCAGTTTTCCCGATACAATTTTGCCTTTTGATTCGATGACGTCAAAAGATAAGGAGGATCTTCAGGCTCTTTTACAGCAGCCTGTTGATTGGGTTGCTCTTTCTTTTATTCAACGTCCAGAAGATATTATGGCGGTGCGTCGGTTGACGAAAAGCAAGGTGTCTTTGATGGCTAAAATCGAAAAGCCTCAAGCCTTAGAGCATATAGAGAAAATTATTGAGGTATCCGATGGTATTATGATTGCACGGGGTGATCTTGGAGTGGAAATGCCCTTGGAAAAGGTCCCTGCACTTCAGATGGAGCTCATAAAAGCTTGTCGTTTAGCAGGAAAGCCTGTTGTGGTGGCAACACAAATGCTCGAATCAATGATTACATCTCCTGTTCCCACACGCGCAGAAGTGTCGGATGTTGCTACAGCAGTTTATGCAGGAACAGATGCGGTGATGTTGTCTGCTGAATCTGCTTCTGGTCGCTATCCTGAAGAAGCTGTGCTTATGATGGACCGAATCGCGCGGCAAATCGAACAGGATCACACTTATGCCGCTCAGGTTGGGGCACAACATCCAGCACCAGAATCAACAGGAACGGATGCGATTTCTCTTGCTGCGCGTCAGATTGCTGAAACACTTGCTCTATCCGCTATCGTTGCCTATACGGCTTCAGGAACAACGGGGGTGCGCGCCTCTCGTGAACGCCCTAATAGACCGATTATTGCTTTATCGCCCATTGTGGAAACAGCACGGCGTTTGGCTTTAGT
>NZ_JBHINT010000011.1:0-192732 GCF_042195145.1 Bartonella sp. CL434QHHD
TTTCAAATTTCTTCGTTTTTCAGAAGCAATTCCAAGTTCAGGCATATGCATATATTCAATATCAATATTGCTCACAGCTTTTTCTAATTGTCTTTTCGAAAATCCGTGTTTTCTACTTATTGGATTTTTACGAACATCACATAAAGTTTTGATATTGTTTTCTATGAGACAACTAAGATAATCCTCAAGGGACTTACCTTCATAGCCAATGGTAAAAAAACAAAATTCCTCATCTTTAGCAGGCTGTATGATAATATGTTTGGTGTTACACACGTTTAATTTCCTTGGTAAATGGGTGGGGGTGCTGGGAGGAGAGAGCACCCCCATAGGTTTAAGCGGCTTTTGCCAAAATCTTTTGCATCTCTTGTTCTATTTCCCCTAAAAAGATTTCGACCGCTTTATTGATCTCTTCAATGTGTTTCTCATCACGGTGGACGCGTTTGACTTTCATTCTCAAACCAGTAGATTTGCCTACAAAGTTTGGATTATAGCTCATGAAATCACACCATTTGCGTCCAGTGCATGCCATTTGGAATTGCACCTGTGCGATATATTCAGGCTTGATTTCGTCATAAATAAAAAAACGAAGATGGTTTGTTGATTGTGGACATTTGACTTCGATTAAACCGTCCTCTCCAATGAACCCATCAGGACTTGCACCAGCCATTTTCATTTTTGGGTGTGGGATAAACCCGCATCTTGTGACTTCTGCGTCATAAATGAATTCATATTCTCTTAAGGCATTCTCTTCATGTTCAATGCCCCATTGCATAGCAGGTGTTGTATAAGATTGGCTTATTTCCTCTATTAAGCGTTCTGTCATGAGTTTCGTTTTGTAGTCTTCATATTTGCTTGTAGGCAAACCTTTTGCTGTCTTACTGAGTATATTGTAAACGTTTGAAGCAGTGACTTTACCTAAGCGCGCTTGAAACCATTCTGCTGTTCTTTGTTCCATCTCACACCGCCGTTCCCTGTTCGTGTGGCGTTTCTATATCGGCATCTTGTATAGTAGAATCTGTTTCTGCCTTTTGCCTGTTTTGTTTATCTTTCAAAAGATGTAATACCGTTTGTGCTTGTCCTTCAGACATATCGTCGAGCTTTTTGACGTTGACATAAGCAAGTATTTTTTCTTCTTCTGTTTGGGTTTGTACGACAAGTCTTCTGATTTCATTGATCTGTTGTGGAAAAGCCTTTTTAATAGGTGTGTTCCCATCCGTATCGTCATCTTCACTCACGACATTAAGAAGCATACCTAACAGATATCTGCGTGCGTATGTGATTGCAGAACCAACTGATTGTATATTTGATTTGCATCCTTTAGTGTCATAAGGAAACTTTCCTTCTGTTGAGATTTTATTTCCAGACGGATGCGTCAAAGTCATTTCTATAATTATATTGTCTGAACTCTGTTCTTTGATACGAGAAAACAAAGCAAATCGGTGTTTTGCAAGAGTGTTTTTTACAGCATCAATGTACTGGTCAAGGGTTGCATATTGGCTGTTTGTATGGGTGTTTGTAGAGTTTTTTTGTATTTTTTGATATTCTATTTGCATATTCGAAAGATCACTGGCAAATCTTTCGTAGTTTTGTCGTTCTATTTCTTTTTCTCGTAAGGCAATGAGACGCTCGAGACGGTCCATATCGACGTCATTTCCTAAGGCTCTATTTAAAATGCGTTCCATAGCAGTTTGTTCGACGGCTAAATGATGTGTTTCTTCAATTTCTGTTAGGTTAGTGTTTTGTTCACTCATCTTGATTTCCTCCTATTTGAGCGCAATTCCCCCGTGGCGTGAATCACGCTTGTGTTTAAAAGTTGTTTGTGTGGTTAGAAACGGCTTATAGAGATACTATAAGATTAGTCGTTCGTATTTTTTCATCTGGTTTGTTCTCTAGTTGAGGTGAGGTCAGTATTATCAACATACCCATAAGCACCTGCATCATTGGTAATGTATATAGCATCGCAGTTACCAAAAACACGTACATCACCGTAAACTTCTATATATCCATAAAAATGTATACCCTCGTAAACTTCTGCATTACCAAAAACTTGAACATTATCAGAAATTTGTGCATCATCATAAACACGGGCGCCTTCATAAACCCATGCATTATCACCAACCCAGCAATCCCCTTCGTGACTTAAATTGCCCTCATGCTCTATAAACCCCCCTAAATCGCCTTTCTCGACGTTTCCAAAGTCTCGTAAGGCGCGAATGCGGTGGAGAGTTCTGCCATTAACTTCGATTGTTGCGTCTGTCAGTTCGTATTTCTTTTTTATCATAATAACCTCCTCTTAATGCATGCTTTGTCTTTTAAGCTCTTGAGACAGCACACCAATTCCTTTTGCTGTGACTTTTGCGCAAGGAATGACTTTTTCTATTCCATTTGCGGTTTTAAGTGTAATGGTTGGGCAATCCATAAGTTTCTTTTGGATTTTGTCTTGATAAGGAAGCAAATTTTCACCTGCTGCACGTCTATAAATCCACCCTTTTTGCTGTAAGAAGAGAATGAACTGTTTTGGTTGCATCTCGAGTATTTTAGCGGCTTCTGTAAGACCGAAGAGTCCATCATGGCGCTGTAAGCTTTCAAGAGCAGCTGCTTTTGGTTTAAGGATACTCACTTCACTTTTTAAGGTCTCTAATTGTGTGACGCTTTCTAAAAGAAGTTTCTTAACAAAGAGAGGATCTTCTAAAGCATTTGCAAGGTCTAAAGGTTTCTTTGCACGCCGTTCACATTCAATAAAATATTGACGGGCTTGTTTACCTTTTTCATTACGCTCTACCATGGCGAGCTCTTTTGCCATGTCTAATGTGAGGTGATAGTCTATAGCTGTAACAGCTCTAGATTTTGCGCTCCCCAATTTTGGGGACCGCAAATCTTGTGTTTTTATGAAATCATTTCCCTCTTCAAATTCATATTGATGAATACGGTCCTTAATCCAAGTAGAGAAATCTTTCCCAATTTCCAAAAATTCATGCAATTCACGAGCGTTGACCGTTTGAACGGTTTCGTGTTTGATTGTATTGTGCTGGATAGCAATAGGCTTTTCCATTACGAACCTCATGTTGATGGGATTGATGAATGAAAGGGGGCGCTTTTAAATGCGCCCTTCAGAATTTAAAGCACATCACAAGGACGCAAACGGTGTTGTTGTTCGTAAGTACCGTAAATCTCATCATTATATTTTTCGTCTGCGATCTCATCTAAAAGTCTATTGTAAACATCACTTTCACGTATAAAGTAATGAACCTCACTATCTTCATCGAGACGTTCAATATTTTCTTTTACATATGCCTCTGCGATCTCTTCAGAGATATCTTCACAGTTCTTTTCAGAAGGATTGATGCGAAAGATTTGGATTGCATCATCTGCCTCGTCAATAATTTTTAGAACTTGGCTTTCATCCAGTGGTCCAGACCGACCAATGTTTTGATCATCATCATAGACAACTAATAAAATTTCATTGGAATTTATAAGAATTGGCTTATCCATAATTTTTCCTCCCTAACGCCTCTTGGCGATTGTTTGTGCGTGGTTTATGGATACCAATGTAGCGATTTTAAAAACAAAGTCAACAAAAAAATGTAGCGATTTTAAAAATTTTTTAAAAGTAATAAACTAAAGGCTTGCTTGAAGAGAAGTATAAAAATATTAACTCATATTCTGGCTGGCTTAATCCAGTCGATAGGTGCACACCATTCTAATTCTACATCTACGATATCAGCATATTTTCCATTTATACTGGATAAAACCCATTTCCCTTTTTCTTTCCCTAGACGTAATACTTTGATGTAAACTTTTCCACATTTAGTTTTTATGATGGCGCGGTTGTTAATAAGATCCTCTGGTGGCAAATGATAGGAATAAAAAAGAAGGCTTCCTTCTTCAATGGCTGGAAACATAGAATCACCTACCACGCGAACAGCAACAGTTCCTTTAGGAGCAGATGGCGGGGCTTCTACTTCTTCTAGACAACCAGAATCTATTGCGATTATTTCTCCTCCGGCTCCTACAGATCCAATCAAAGGAACTAAGTGATTAGTAGGAATAGAAGCACCTGTAAGCTTTGATATTTCTAATAATTCTCGAGCAGAAATATCTCTTGTTCCTTTTAGCATTTTATTGACGGCAGCACGATCTATCGAGCGACCTAAAGAAGCGGTTAGCTGTCTTGAAAGCTCTGATTGGCTTAATCCAGCTTCAGATAAGGCATTTTGCAACCATTGTGAGATACTTATTGTCATATCTTTATTGTAGGTACGTTGTATACAATCGTCATTTTCTAATTTAGCAACATGTGGTTTCATTATTAATTTTCCTTCTTGACATTGTTTTTATAATCGCTACATAATGTGCTATGAAACAATTTTCGGAAATAATAAATCTATTAGGTGGGGTTCGTAGGGTATCTCAGTTGCTTGGGGTGCATAGAACACGCGTATATGTCTGGCTCCGTCCTATATCAAAAGGTGGAACTGGTGGGAGAATTCCAACAAAACATATCCCAATTCTTTTGAATGAAGCCAAAAGAATTGGAGCACCGATTAAGGCAGAAGACTTTTTCTCGTTTTTTTATAGGACGCAATCATGTGATTCTAAATTATCTTCACAATCTGCTTTTACTGCTGCTTCTACAGAAAAGAATGAACATCAACAGCATCATTCACACTCTTAAACAGGCAAAAATAAAGAGATCAAATAAATAGATTACGCGTCACCATGCGCACGCATAAATACGCAACAGCTTTAAGGGGGGATTATGATCACTAATTTATATTTAATGAAAGAAGGGGATGCGCATGTCTAATGGTATGCCATGGATAAGATTCCATTTGTATGACTGGATAAGTGGTACAAATGGAATGACATCTGAACAACGGGGGGTTTATATAACCCTTCTCGTTTGCATGTATGAAAAAAAAGAACCACTTAAAACAGATTTTCAAACGCTTGCACGCGTTTGTCATTGTTCGCAGAAAAAATTTGTAGCTATTGTCGAATATCTCATGAGAAATAATAAACTTGTTGAGACAGATAATGGATTGTGGAATACGCGCGTTGAAGAAGAGCTGAACGATTTTGCTGATAAAAAAGAGCACATATCGCAAGTTCGTAGTGAGGCTGGTAAAAAAGGTGCACAAGCAAAAAATAATACAAAACAACATGTTAATAATTTTGCTGAAGCAAATGACAAGCAAAACGTTTTTTTTGCTGAAGCAAACGCTAAGCAAAATCAAGCTATAAAGAATAAGAATAAGAATATATATAAAAAAACTAAAACTAACGTTTTAGCAAAAAAAGAAATTGGTTCTGAAAGTTTAGCAACAATCGATTTGGTTGACGAACCAACAGAGGTTGCTGCTGTTGAGACCACATCAGAGCAAATCACAACGGGTGTAGAAAACCAACCTCCCTTTCACGAGCAAGAGAACGTTTCCCAAAAAGCAAAACGAGCGCAAGCTAATCGCGGTTGTCGATTGCCTACGGATTTTGAACCCGATTACGATTTTGCAATCGAAGAGGGCTTGCCTCCAGAGCGCGTCAAAGTCGAAATTGCAAAGTTTCGAGATTATTGGCGTTCAAAAGCCGGAGCAAATGCAACCAAAATCGATTGGCAAGCAACATGGCGTAACTGGGTACGCAGGGCTATCGAGGGTTTAGAAAAAACGAAAAACACGAACAACAATGGTGGAAACAATGGAAACTTTTCAAAAGATCAAAGAACTCGTGGTGGTACCGGAGAGACAATCCGTAATCTTATCGGTGCAACACAGCTTAGTGACGCCTCTACAAGATACCGTGCAACAGATAGAGCAATGTGTAACTCTGGAGTTCCCATGGACCTTGAGAAATGGCATTCAATTGACAGCAACCCTAGAGAAACAAGCTTTAGAAGCCTATCAGACTGTTCAAAACTTACTTACCTTGAAAGCGTCTGTTGAAGATATTGCAGAGGCGCTTGATGTGCTTGAAGGCGGTTTGACAATGCAAAAAGTTTTGAATGTAGAAGCGCGTGCAAAGGCTTATATCGCAGCTCTTAACGGCATTTCACTCTGGTCTTTGTTGCAAGCTGTTAAAAATCTTATACGTGGAGAAGCTAAAGGCATGTCAACAACCTTTGTCCCCTCTTGTGCTGATCTTGCGCAGTATTGTCGTGATTTAGAAAGCAGGCTTTATGGTGTTGCTGAGAGAGTTTTTACAGCAGTTGAAAATACGCGTAACCTAGCCTTAGGAGGCAAGCGCATTTCATTCATGAGAATAGGCAAGCCTAGTGAAGAGTGTCATGACAGTAGCAATTCTAAAGCGGCTTAAAACAGCAAACTAGTGAAAAGTGCTGATCATTTTACGATTAGGTATGTGTTTAAATCGACAAAAAGGTACCGTACAAAGCGATTTAAAGATTTTACGATGAAAACCATATCCGCAATATAAAACGCTCTGTACGGTCAAATTTTAGGTAAATAGACCAATTGGTAAAATTATGGACTAAAAACATGAGAATATTAAAAGACCTGTTCTTAAAAAAGCGTAAACAACCCATGCAAAAAGAGTTTGTTGCAACAGCTGTTGGTTATGTTCCTTGGGGGGACGGAGCAGAGGAGTATTTTTACAACCTCTACGAATATGAAGATGGCACAAGAGAGTGTGAAAAGTTTGATGGCGGACAGTATTATACCACACCAGAAAATGCGGATTTTAGTACCAAAGCGCAAGTAAAAGCATGGGTTTACGGTGGGAATATTCCGAAAAGCGTTCTCAATTACGAACCTCTTATAGATGAGATCAATAAAGAGATCAAAAAATTATCGAAAACCGCAGGAAATAAATATGTTTACAGGTAAACAGCTAAGAGCCTTGTTTGGCATTATAACTTTTATATTTTTATGTTTTTTAGGAATTAAAAAAAATCCCTACTTTATTCAAAGTATTTTGATATTTGCATCTGTTTCTTTGGTAATAGTCACAGCGGTTTTTGCAATTTTATGCAATTCTCATATTCCTTTTGAGTTGCAGAACAATCCAAAATACAAACGCGGCAATACAACAGGTTGGAAAACATTAACACGTGATTTACAACAGTATATGCACAGACTTTTAAAGCTAATAAGTTTAGCGCTTGTCGTTTTAATTTTCCCAAATAGTTATAAGGAAACTGTTTCTTTACCTTTCATTTCTAAGTACGTGGAGTACAAGCTTTCTTTTCCATTGGATACTGTACTTTGGTACTCAGATATTGCTCTTTGGTATTCCTTTTTAGTCTGTGTATTTTTCCTTATGTTACGTACACGCAGTTTAATAAACATATCTATTTACACACTACAGTGCTCAGTTAAAAAGCTATAGTAAAATTTCCGATTTTATAAAACTGTTTAGATTAAATGGCGTTGTCTCTTCTTAACGTTCATAGATGAAATCAACAAGAGCATAAAAAACTATCGTGGGCTGCTTGATTTTAAAGAACATGACCTCTAGGTGTGAAGAAAGATGGGCTAAGTCTTTCTAAAGATGCCCTACTTGCTCTAAAGGTGAAATATGTGGGATTGGGCTGTTATGCCGAGCTTGCCACAAATCATGCTTTTGTTGCAATTTAAGCCAGAATTCCGCATCATTTAAACCCGCTTTTTCTAACCGTAAAGCTAAGTTAATACTAATCGCCGCATGGCAGTTTAAGACGCGGGATAAAGTTAAACGTGCAACGCCAAGACGATTTGCAGCTTCTGTTACTGTTAACCCTAATTCATCAAGCAATTCTTCTTTCAAAATGCCGCCAGGGTGTGGAGGATTGTACATCATAATAACACCTCAAAACTCAATGGTAATCTTGATAATCAACCAGTTCAACGTCTGTCCCAATGAAACGAAAAGTAACACGCCAATTTCCATTGACACGCATTGACCAGTAACCTTTTAAATCGCCCGTAAGCGCATGTAGACGATACGATTTAAGAGTAACTTGTTCAGGCGCGGATATTGTATCTAAAATTACTAAAATGTTTGCTAATTTTTTAGCATGCGCGGGTTGTATGCCTTTGCAGACTCCTCTTTCAAAGAATAATTTCAACCCTTTATGCTTAAAACTAACGATTGCCATATATACCCTCTTGATACTTGATACTATACACCATGCATTTATGTCAATTGATTATTTATCAAAGAGCATATTAAACATAATTTTATATGTTAAAAAACAATAATATCCTTTTGAAATAATTGTATAAATATGCAAATTATGCTAGGATTTTGTATGTATTAAAATACAAATTTAAGGTAAGAAAAAACATGCTAAATAAAGTGATGTTAATCGGGCGTTTAGGTGCTGATCCCGAAAGCAAAACAATGAATTCTGGAACAGAAGTAGTCAATTTTCGTATGGCAACTTCTGAGAGCTATACAGATAAAAATACTCATCAAAAAGTAGAGAAAACTGAATGGCATTCAGTTGTGATTTTTAATCCACATTTGGCAAAAATTGCACTTCAATATCTCAACAAAGGTTCAAAAGTTTACGTAGAAGGAAAATTACAGACACGCAAATGGCAAGATAAAAATGGGCATGACCGTTACACAACAGAGATTATTTTACCGCAATTCAAAGGCGAGTTAAAGCTCTTAGACGGAAAAAATAACGATAATCAAGAGCCATTATCTTCTTATGACAGAAGTTTCCAGCAACCTCTTGATACGCCTCATACTGTTATAAATGATGAGGTTCCTTTTTGATGTTAATGAGTCAATCCAATTCTTTGCAAATAATTATACAGAATAATATGCTTATGCAACAAGCGTTGTTAGGGAATAAGGGTAATGATGTACCTGCTACTGGTTTTGAAATAGCAATAATCATTGTATTTATGTTGACATTGGTTGTATTCGTTTGGGGGCTGGCTAATGATAAAATAAAGATAAGTGTATTAACTATAATTATAGGTCTCTCTTTATCCACGTGGTTATTTATTTTGGATAAAGAAACATGTTTAGCATCAGATGAAATTGGGCAAGATATTAGACAGACATTTGGGGGTATAAGTGAAAAAAAATAAAAAGAAAGATGCTTACATTTCACAAGTGAAAGTACGTCAAGATCCTGTTAATCAATTGGCAATTGAAATGCGTGCTAAACGCTTTGGTTTGACTATTGAAGAGGCTAAAAATCCGCTTGCTGGTACTTATGTTGGGCGGCTGTGTTTGCAAGGTGTGCTTACTCAAGACCAGTATGATGCTGCACAAAAATATCTTGAAGTGAAAAATGACTATTTGTGTGCAAAAGGTTTACCAAGCGCTGTTTATGATGAAATACCATCATCTTCTGATGACAAAGCAAGAGAAAAATGGGTTGAATTTGCAACAGGACAGTTTTCTAATATGCAAGAGGCGATAAAAGAAACACAACATCTCTATAGACAGTATAATCTTTATGCAGCAATACAATATATTGTTGTCGAAGACCGAACATTAGCACATCTTGTGAATTCATTGCGGGTCGCTCTTAACGCGCTTCATAAATATTTTGACAGAAAAACTAAATGGTAAATGTTTTATTGTTCTTTTTCCATACAATATGGAAAGTTATTGAAGGATAAGTTCTAGAGAGAGCATTTTATGTATATAACAAAATTACGTAAAGTTAGAGGGTCAGTTATGCTCTCTATACCGCCGGCATTGCTTGATGTTCTTCATCTTTCTGAAAACACGCAAGTGGGTTTGGTTGTTGACAATGGACGCTTAATTGTAAAGCCACAGGTATCGCCAAATGACACTCTTGAAGAATTGTTAGCACAATGTAACCCTTCAGATGATTTTGCGGATGATGATATGGAGTGGTTTGATGCCAAGCCTGTTGACAGAGAGCTCTTGTAATGAAGAGCGGGAAAGAGAATTGCGTTATGACGATATCTATTCGATTGCCTAGTGAACCCTATGATAAGGAGCTTGTCGTGTTAGTTTTGGCTGTTGGACATAGAAAAAATATATGTAAAGGCTAAGGAAAATCTTTTATAAAATATTTTGATTCTTAATCAAGGATTAAAAGGAGTAATACCGCGCAACTAATTAGAGCAGTTGTTAATAAAAAGAAATAAGCAGGAATTTTCAATTTAAAGCGCCAAAGTAAGTTAATGATGATGGACATTATACTAATAAATATGAATATTCCTGTTATAATGATGAATATAATGATGAAATCATCAAATGTTATGCGCCTCTGAGGTTTTTCATAATCAGAAACAGTGGAAAACGAAATGTTATATTGATTAATTCCACTATCTGATAAAATCTTGTTTGGGTGCTGTTCTACTACGTATTGCTTTTGCAAAACTTTAATTTTTTCATGTAAATTTTCATCAGTATTAGAAGACTTGTAATGAGTAAGAATCTGTTCACTGTTAGCATAATCAGAAAGAAAAAGCCCACTGATCACTATGATTAATAAGTAAATTATTTTTTTTGCTGATAAGTAATTCATTATTTCTTTTGTGGTTGGAGTTTAAGTATATATTAAAGATTAGGGAAAACGCTTAATAAATATTTTGATCGTTAGACAATTTTCCAAATAAATTTGATCAACGCTACCAGCGCTATAAGACAAATTAATATCAATGCTATAATCGCTACGATTCCTACAATTTTATCTAAATTTTCTATTATAGTAATAAAAATACCAATAAAAATTAACACTCCTAAAAATGCTATTCCTATTACAGGATAAAATACAAAAGCTGCCGACCCAGCCGCCCAAGCCGCTGTTTGGAATTGGAGGGACAAGAGCTCATAAAATGCGCTGTCAATATTTTCATCTTTTAAACTTAGCTTTTCTTCTCTTGCACATGCACTTAGTATCAAAAGATACGATACAAATGCTACAAATATTGGTACAATTAATTTATCTTGTTGTTGATTGTCTAATCCGAAGGGATTAAAAGCAAGTATCATAAGACTAATTATAGCAAAGAACGGTAAAAACAAAATTAGTGTAAATGTCTTTTTAATTCTGCATAAAGCAGCTTTTTTGAAAAATAACATTAATTCCCCCCCACTTTTTGCTAATCAATAATTTAGTGCTTCCGTATAATTGATTCGTTGAGATAATACAATTGTGAGTTATTGGGTGCTAAAGACACTAGATTTAGGTGAAAAAAATAAAAAATACACAATATCGTGATTTTTTTTGTTGACAGGATATGAAAAATAGTGTTTTATGGTGCTGCTGTACTAGTCGAATTGTGTCTAGAATTACGGTAAAGGTATAACCTTTCTTATAAGTTTATATGATTGTTCAGAACCCTGCTTTTGCGGGGTTTTTTTATTGTCTTGTTTACAAAAAGAAACACACATGAAAACCACTGAAAAACTTGCAAAAAGAACGCCCCCAAAGGCAGGTCAAGGGCGGGTAAAAGGTGTGCCAAATAAAACGACACGTATTTTGAAAGAAGCAGTGCTTAAGGCAGCAGAGCGCGCTGGTAAGAAATATGGTGATGATGGTTTGGTCTCTTATCTAGAAAAACAGGCAATCAAATGCCCCGCTGCTTATTTGGCATTGTTGGGGAAGATTTTGCCTCTTCAAGTGACAGGGGAAGATGGCGGGGCGATTAAGATGATAACGCGTGTGGAAATCGCGCCTTTAGTTCATGACAACACGACAGATTAATATTGTTCCAAAGCTTATACCGATTTTTACAGATAAGGCTTTGGTGCGTGCGGCTTGGGGTGGACGAGGGTCTGGAAAGACAAGATCATTTGCCTTGATGGCTGCTTTAAAAGGCTATCAATTTGGTAGGGAAGGAATATCAGGCACTATTCTTTGTGCACGTCAGTTTCAGAATTCTTTGGCAGAAAGTTCATTGGAGGAGATTAAACGCGCCATTGAAGCGCACGACTTTTTAAAGGACTATTACAAGGTTGGGGAGTCGTCGATTAAGTCGATTGATGGTCGTATAGCCTTTCAGTTTTCTGGTCTGGACCGGAATATAGCTAGTATCAAGTCTATGGGGCGTATTTTGCTTTGTTGGGTTGATGAGGCAGAGCCCGTTACAGAGACGGCTTGGCAGACGCTTATACCGACGTTGCGAGAAGAAGGAGAGGGATGGCGGGCAGAATTATGGGTGACATGGAACCCGTTGCGAGAGAATGCCCCCGTTGAGAAGCGGTTTCGCTTTTCAGACAATGCGGCAATTAAGCGTGTTGAGATCAACTGGTCAGACAACCCGAAGTTTCCCAAGATTTTGAATGAAGCGCGATTGGATGATCTGAGAAACCGTCCAGAGACCTATAAGCATATCTGGGAAGGGGATTATCTGAAAGCGGTTCAAGGCGCTTATTATCAAAAGGAAATGTTGGCAGCCGAGCAGGAGGGGCGGATAGGGCGCGTTGCTCGTGACCCCTTGATGCAAATACGTGCTTTTTGGGACATTGGGGGTACGGGCGCCAAGGCAGATGCAACAGCGATATGGATAGCACAGTTTGTGGGGCGAGAGATCAGAGTGCTTAATTATTACGAAGCACAGGGACAGCCGTTATCCGAACATATCGGTTGGTTACGTCAAAATGGTTATGAGAAGGCATTGATGGTTCTCCCCCATGACGGTGCGACCAGAGACCGTGTGCACAATGTGAGTTTTGAGAGTGCTTTAAATGATGCGGGCTTTGAAACACAGGTTGTTCCTAATCAAGGGGCTGGTGCGGTTAAGATGCGTATAGAGGCGGTGCGGCGTATTTTTCCTTCTGTTTGGTTTAATGAAGAGATGACGGTAGCAGGGCGCAAAGCACTGAATTGGTATCATGAGAAATGGGATGAGAAGCGCGGCATTGGTTTGGGTGCAGAGCATGATTGGTCGAGCCATGGGGCGGATGCCTTTGGTTTAATGTGCATTGTCTATGAAGCACCCAGTGTCAAACCCAAGCAAGAGCGTTATTGCACTATGGAAAGAGAAGCGGCATCATGGATGGCATTCTAGATCAAGACTTTCAAAAAACGACAATCCTTGATGAATATGAAATCTATAAGCGTTTAAAGTCTTGGTATGCAGAAGATATTGAACATGTTAATGAATGGCGTGAACAGGCGCGTGAAGATTTTGATTTTTATAATGGTCGTCAATGGGCAGAGGAAGATCTTGCGGTTTTAAAAGAGCAACGCCGTCCTGTCATGACTTTTAACCGCATTGCACCCCTTGTGAATGCTATTGTTGGAGCGGAGCGTAATAATAAGCGCGAAGTACAGTTTCAACCACGGCAAATGGGAGCAGCAATACCCAATGAATTGCTTACTGGAGCAGCAGAATGGTTTCGTGATGAGGCGGAGGCGGAATATGCCGATTCCGATGCTTTTCAGGATATGGTCATTTGCGGTATGGGCTGGACAGATACGCGGCTTGATTATGATACAGATCCCGAAGGGATACCTGCTGTTCAACGTTTAGATCCCTTAAAAATGGTTTGGGATGCCAATGCTGTAAGACCAAATCTCATTGACGCACAGCGTATGTGGTATGTTGATCGCAAATCCGTTGAGGATGCTAAAAGTCTTTTTCCTGATGTTGCTGTTGAAGATCTTAACGCCGATTGGGCTATCGATAGTACAACCGCTTCTGAGGATTCTCATGTGTCGCTTGATGCGTATCAAGATGACTCCAATGCGACTTCTCTCTCAGATCCGTATTCTGGGAAACGCTATGTTACGCTGGTTGAATGCCGTTGGTTTGAATATGAGACCACTTACAAGGCGCCTGATCTTCAAACCGGACAGATGCGCAACTATAGCAAACAGGAGTTTGAACAGCTTCAAAGGGTAATGCCACAATTACAAGGGGTGTGTTTTAATAAAAAAGTGGTGAGACGCGCTTTTCTGGGACGACGTCTTTTAGCAAAGCCCGATAAGCCATTAGCACCTGATGGGCAACTTGGGTGGGAGTGTATCACGGGCACGCTGGATAAGCTTAAAAACCAGTTTTACGGGATTGTTCGCCCCGCAAAAGATCCACAAAAATGGTCGAATAAATATTTTAGCCAAGTGATGTATATCCTTAATAGCCAGTCTAAGGGCGGCTTGATGGCAGAACGAGGCGCTTTCGATGATGATCGCCAAGCCATGGAAAGCTGGGCGCGAACGGATACGATTACTTGGGTTAAAAATGGCGCGCTTACAGGAGGGAAAATTCAACCAAAGCCAAGTGCACAATTTCCCAATGGATTTTTCCAGCTGTTTAATGAATCGCGTGAAGCGATAACGCATGTAACAGGGTTATCGGCTGAGTTTATCGGAACACGGGAGGTCAACCAAGCCAATGTGCTGGAAAATACACGCCGGCAATCAACGCTTAATTTGCTTGCGGGGCTGTTTGATAATCTCAAGCTTTATCGGTGTAGGCAGGGAAAGATTATCCTTTATCTTATCCAGAATTATCTCTCTGATGGGCGTTTGGTGCGTATTTCTGGACAAGAGAATGCGCAGTATGTTCCATTAACACGTGAAGCTGTCACAACGCTTGAATACGACATTATTGTTGATGATTCACCGACAAGCCCCAATGAAAAAGAGAAAACTTTTGCGACAATTACGCAGATGTTGCCATTGCTTGGTGGTTTCTTAACACCGGAGATGATTCCAGATCTTTTAAAGCTTTCCCCACTACCGGCAACATTGGTAGCAAATTTAACGGCAAAAGCACAGCAGGCACAACAAGAACAACAGCAACAGCAGATGATGCAACAAAGCCAAGGGGCGCAATTAACTCCAGAGCAACAAGCAAAGATTGCTGTTTTACAGCAAGAAGCGCAAGAAAAGAGCACACTCTATCAACTTGATGCGCAGCAGAAACAAGCGGCATTGCAGCAGAAAAATATCGAACTTTTCTTGAAACAAGAACAAGCGCGCATGCAGCTCGAACTTCAACAGGCAAAAAATGAGATAGCGCAGCGTGATTTAGAACGCAAAGCTTTACAGACACAGTTGGAACACTATCGAGTTTTGACAAAAAATATAATAGCACATTGAAGGGACAGAATATGGAAGAAGAGTTTACGCCTGAAGAACAAGCAATCTATGATGAACATTTTGCCAGTGATAATGCTGTTGAGTTGGTCGAGCCAGAACAAGTTGAGGAAGTTTTTGATGCAGAGGAAAGTTCTGAACAGCCAGCTGTAGAACCACTTCAAGAGCAGCCAAATTCTGATGTAATAGAATCTGATAAACTAGAGCAAGAGCGGCAAGCACGACAAAAGGCAGAACAAAGCGTCATTGAAGCGCGTGAATTGGCTATTGAACTTGCGCAAAAATATGCCGCAATGCAGGAAGAAATCACGCGCCGCCGTGAGGAAAATATTCCCTCCCTAGAAGACGACCCAAAAGCACATTTTGCATGGCTTAGTCATAAGGTACAAGAACAACAGAAATTGCTTGATGAGTTTTCTCATATGAGAGAGAGCCAAGAGCGCATGAGTCAAGAGGAATATGAACGCCAAAAGTTGGGGGATTATTTCGAGGAAGCTAAAGCGCAAGTACAAGATAAATATCCAGATTTAGACAGTATCACGGACTATCTCTATGAAAGAGCAGACAGTGTCTTACAAGCGCAAGCAAGCCTTTATCCGCAATGGAAAGATCCAGAGGCACGGCAACAACAAATTGGTGCTGAATTGCGCCAAATATGCCAGCAGTGTCAGAAAGCCGGTATAAACCCAATTGAGGTGCTGGTGCAAAAAGCAAAAGCTTTTGGCTATAGTGGAGCGCCCGTTAAGGACGAAGTAGGAGCCCTTCAAGAGCGCTCTCAAGCAGCGCGGACACTTACAGCGCGCGGCGGACAAGTTCCAACAGGCGGTATGGATGTGAGAACGCTCTTTTCCATGCCAGAAGCCGAATTTGCTGTATGGGTTGAGAAAAATCCCGAAAAATTTGAACAAATTATGAGCAGAGCGTGAGATGTGCGTGGTGACGCAACAGAGAGAACCAAGTGATTTTTATCGTTTGGTTATGCCGCAAGGCGAGTTTTAAAAACCAAGAAAGGCATTGATTGAAATGGCAGTAACACAGGTAAATCTTAATGACCCATTAGCCGTTGGCGTTTGGGCTAAGATGCTAAACACAGAAACTTCAAAAGCGTTGCCCATTGCACCGCTGATGGGAAAAGGAAAAAACAGCATTATTCAAGTATTGGATATGCTAGGAAAATCCGCTGGTGACTCTGTGACGAGCGGATTAAGAGTCCAACTTATGGGGGATGGCGTTAGCGAGGGACAAACGCTGGAAGGCAATGAAGAAGCACTCCAATTTATGAATGAAACGGTGCGTATTAACGAGCTTTCTCATGCTGTACGCGTAAAATATGAAGGCACCATTGATCAACAACGTGTTTTATTTAATTTACGAACAGAAGCAAAGGATGGGCTTGTTGATTGGTATGCAGATCGCTTAAGTTTGATGTTCTTCATTCAGGCAGCAGGTTATACAGCACCATGGATTCACTTCGAAGGACGCACCATAACCCTTAAACCCGTACATTATGGCTTTAATGCTCCATTAGAGCCAAGCAAATTGCGTATTATTCGCCCAGCTAAGAAAAAGACTGATGAAGAACTTACAAAAGACGATGTTTTTACATTAGATCTTATAGATCAGGCTGTTGAACGCGCTAAACTTGCTAATCCACGTTTGCGCCCTGTTCGTGTTGATGGAAAATCGGCATATGTGATGTATCTCCACCCAACACAGGTGACCCAATTGCGTACCAATACAAAGAGCGGGCAATGGTTAGACATTACCAAGGCAGCTTATGATGGCTCTGGAGCTAAGAACCCAATTTTTAATGGTTCTTTGGGGATGTATAACGGTGTCATTTTGCGTGAAGCTGAACATGTCCCCAATGGTATCAATTCAAAGACACAAGAGCCTGTAACATCTGTTCGCCGTGCTGTGTTGCTTGGTGCGCAAAGTGTTATCATGGCTTATGGGCGCGTTGGCAATGGAGCAACAGGAGGCGATGGGAAAGGGGGAACACGCTATAAACTTGTTGAAGAACTGTTTGATTATCAACGTGAATTTGGGGTTGCAGCTAAAACCATTATCGGCATGAAAAAATCACGCTATACCTTGCCGCATTCTGATCAAGGGGGGCAGGATTTTGGTACGATTGTTATCCCTTCTTTTGCCGAAGCAAGCTAATTATTAAAGGATGACAATTATGGCAGAAAAATCGCTAATTACACAGGAACCTGATGAAATCGTTGAAACCATTGAGACTATTGGCATGACAGATGAGGGATTGCCACCTGTTTTGCAGGGACGCAACAACTCTACGCAGCAGGTTAGTTTTTTACGGGCGCGTGTTAAATGTACAGACCAAGGGTTGATAACGAAAATTGGCGTTCTACCCCGAGGGGCTTTTATCAAAAGCATTACAGCTTATACTATGGAGGATTTTGAAGATGTAAAAGCTACATTTGGAAAAGAGCCTCATGGTAATGATTATGGAGATGTATGGCTTCGGCAATCTACCGATGGCAATGTGTACATACCCATGGAGGAACGAGATGTTCCATTAGAGGCTGAAAATACGATTTACATGACACGAGACAAGAAAAGCACCAAAGGTGATGCTGAGGTGATTGTTGAGTTTTACACTAATCGTTAAAGGCAAGGGGGCGTTTATTGCTTGCGTCCCCCTCCTATACAAGATGCCCCAATACATTTGGAAGAGGCTGATATGACAATAATAGTACAGACAGGTGGTCCGATTGGAGACAAACAGACCATTGCTCCTTGGGATAAAAATTTTATCCAGATGTTAAACGATATTCAGGATGAAATAGATGATCAAACAGATGAGTATGTTGATCAAGTGCAAAGGGCGATATTTTCGGCTATTCGCTTTTGTGAACGATTGCCTTTTTATTTCAATGAAAGCCGCGAAGTTGTTTTTACCACTCTAAAGGGCAAAAGCCGTTATGGCGCAGAGGAAAATCCAGTTATTCCGGCTGCTGTTCGCATTGTTGATGCTTACGTTTATGAAGATAATCACAGCAAAGCAAAGCTTTTGCAGGTAGATCCTCTTGTTATTGAGAATCTTGAGGATGATTGTAGCCATGGCATGCCTACACGCTATGCTTATTTTGAACAAAAGCTTGTCTTGTATCCAACACCAGAGCGCGTTTATTCTATCAGGCTTATTCTTGACCCTGTAAGAATAAAAGATATTGAGAGTGCACAAGAAGCGTCCATATGGTTTTTAGAAGCCTATGAACTGATCAAAACGCGTGCAAAATATGAAATTTATACCAATATTATTAAAGAACCACAGATGGCAGCGGCAGCTTTTGCCATGTTTCAAGAGCAACTCGATGCGCTTCAAATTGAAACATCACGGCGCAAGAATTTGTTAAAAATTCAACACACGGATTTCTGATGACCTTTATTCCTATTGCTGAGTATAGACCAGATGTTGCATTTATTAATAGTGGTTATTCTAGTGAGATCGTGAACGTTTTACCTGCACCAAATTCGTATATTCCGTTTCCCATTGTGGCGCCGGTCTCAGATCCTTTTCCGGATGTGATTTTGGGGGTCTATGCGGTGCGCTCATTGGGTGGTGTGCGCATCATTGTGGGGGCACCAACAAAACTTTATGAATATGACAACAGCACGCGCGGCTGGAAAGACATTAGCAAACCTCACACACAATATCACGCCAATGAGACTGCACTTTGGTCTTTTGCCTCCTTTGGTGATCATATCATTGCTGTTAATAGCAATGACCCACCACAAATGCTTTCGTTAAAAACGGATGAAAGGTTTTGTGATTTGAGTGGTAATCCCCCGCGTGCTGGACTTGTGCGTGTGTGGGGTGATTTTGTTTGCCTGATGCAATTAACAGATAAGCCAAACCGTGTTCAGTGGTCCGGTTTGAATGATGCGACACATTGGACGGTTGGGGAGAAAAGTTGCGATTATCAAGATTTTCCCGATGGAGAATATGTTCAAGGGTCTACGGAATCAACAAATCCACTTATTTTCATGCGCTCAGCCATTTATCATGCAACCTTTGTACCAGGCTCTAAAATTATATTCAGTTTTGCAAAAATAAAAGACAAAATAGGTGCGAAAAGCAGCACAGCAATTGCAAGCCGTGGAGACTGTACTTTCTTTGTCTCTGATGATGGTTTTTATCAAATCAACAGTGCTGGTGAAATGCTCCCTATAGGCTTTGGTAAAGTCGATAAAACCATCTTCACACTTTACAATAACTTTGCCATTGATGAGATGAGGGCATGTATTGATCCGGTCTATTCTCGTGTTTATTTTTCTATCAATGATAACACTGAAGGGATGCATATTTATGTTTATGATTGGCTTTTGCAAATATGGAGTGTCATTAAGGGGCAAAACCTTCTCTTATTTCCCCTTTTTGCAGCCGGTTATACATTAGAAGGCTTAGACGAAGTACAAGAGAGCTTGAAAGATTTACCAGCTTCTCTTGATAGTAAGATGTGGCAAAATGGTGCGCCTGTTTTGGGAGCCTTTACGCCAGACAACACATTTGGTTTTTTTGCAGGTCCTCCGATGGAAGCAGTTATTGCTTCACAAATTGTGGGGGATACGGGCAGGCAAATCAACTTGATGAGTGAGGCTTTTGTTCAAGCGGATACAACAAAAGGTTTTTTAAGTGTTGGGGCGGCTTTTATCATTGATAACAAGAACCAATTAAATTGGGCTAAAGAGCGTTATGCCGGCTATAATATTGGGATGTATAATATCCGCTCACGGGCGCGTTATCACGCTTTGCGTCTGAGAATACCAGAAGGCACGCCATGGACACATATAACAGGCTTTGATGTAACGCTGAAACCCGCGGGCATAAGATGAGTTTTAAGATCTATAATACAGAAAAATGGAGCGCTGAACAAATGGCGCCCTATTTTGAGAATGTCATAAAATCGATAGCTTATTTTAATCAAAAATTCCCTGATGATTATAATACAGAGACCATTTTAAACGATATTTTGAAGGGAGAAAAAGTTCTTTGGATTATCGTTGATGCGCATGAAAACTTTATGGCGCATGTCACAACACAGTTACAAGAACTCGTCACTGGAGCATTAAGGGCGGTTGTTGTCACGCTTGGTGGAAAGGGAGGAGCACCCTTAACAAAGCTTATCACTCAGATTGAGGCCTATTACAAGAAAAAAGGGGCAAAAGAGCTTGTCATCATAGGCAGGCGAGGGTGGGAAAAATCTCTTAAAACGCATGGATATCTCGTTAATCTTTTAGAATATAGAAAGCAGCTTTAACATGGGAAAAAGTTCTAAACCAATCCAGAATACCCAAAACACGACGCAAACAAATGAACCCCCTGCATGGGCAAAAGGTATTTTTGAACACGCAGCTCAAGATGCCATGACTTTTTATAACCAAGGCAGCGGAAAAGCCGTTTATGACGGGCAGCGTGTTGCGGATTTAAGTGATCAAACAAAGAATGCGATTAATGGGCTTAGCAATAATACGCATAACTATGATAACAACACTTTAAATGGATTAGCCACAGGGCAAAATTCAACAAGCCAAAACTTAAAGAACATGGCTTCAGGGCAACAAATAGGCAATAACCCTTACTTTAATGAAGCACTTCAAAACGCATTAAATAAAGCAACAAGCTCTATTAATAGTTCATTGGCAGGTGCTGGGCGTTATGGTTCGGGTGCGCATACCGGCGTTTTGGCTGATGAATTGGGGGGCATAGCAACACAAGCTTTATCACAGCAATATAACCAAGATGTCAACAACATGATGAATGCCAATGGTCTCATTGACCAAGCAAACCAAAATCAGTTGGCGGGCGCCAATAACTTCTTTCAAGGTCAAGGTCAGGCAAATCTTAATGCGTTGACGGGAGGGAGTGTGCTTGATGCCAATCATCAACGGCAATTGGATGAAGAGCGGCAAAAATGGGAACAGCAGAACAATCTTGATTGGGACCAGTTAAGTAAGTTGCTTACAGCTGGTGGAGCTGTTGCTGGAAATTATGGAACGCGAACAGGACAAATGACGACATTGACTCCACAGCCAAAACCTAATCCGTGGGAGATTGTTGGAAATGTTGGAACTATCCTTGGTACTTTTGCTGGGCTTAGTGATATCAGAGCAAAAGAAAACATCAGAGAAGCTGGGCAGAGAAATGGCTATAAACTCTATGAATACAACTACAAGGGGCACCCAGAGCGCTATCGCGGGGTGATGGCACAGGATGTTTTGAAGTCAAAGCCAGAAGCTGTTTTCTTGCATAAGGCGACAGGCTTTTTGCATGTGGATTATGGCAAGCTTGGCTTTGAGATGGAAAGGGTGCAGTGATGTTTTGGCGAGAAGAATTAAATGCATTAGAGCGTGAAAAAGCTTATAGAAAGCGTAAAGCGTTGGAACTTGCTGCTTTTAGCACAAACTCTTTTGATGTGAGCAATGGGGATAATACTCCACAAAAATTGAGTCCTACAGAGCTTATTCGTGGTTCTCAAGCAGGGACAGAACAAGCTGGGAAAAAAACGCCAGCAGAATTGATTATGTCTACAGATGATTTAAAGCGCCAAATGCCTCCATTGCCGGATGTTTCAAAGGATACTGTTAAGGTACAAGAGGCGCCAGAGCAACAAAAGTATGACTTCTCAGATCAGGGAGGTGTTGCATCAATGATTCCTCAATCTCCACTTGTTGGGAACATTGATCAGTCTAGTGGGGATGAAGCTGGGCGACAGCAAAAAAATGTGATGGATTATATTGCTCAACTTAATGAGAAATCTATAGCGGAAAACTCTTTGAAAAATGATTCTGGAAATGATGAGGAAAAGCTTTTTGATGCACCTATAGAAGAAGAAAAACATTTGAATGCACACTTACCAGAAGAGGAGCATTTAAAAGCAAGTGGTGATCTTGAACAAAAAACAGATTATATCAAGTCACTTGATAACTTTGTTCAGACAGGAGCAAATCCAAGTAGCTTATGGGAGCGTTTTAGAAAATCAGAATTTTCCGAGCATTTAATGGATTTTTTTGCAGGGCTTGCGTTAGGAAAGACACCACAAGAAAGTTTTTCAAATGCATCTATCCTTATGCGGCAGGGCAACAAGGAACGCGCACAATATAAACAAACTTTGCAATTTTTACGCTCTAAAGGGTATAGCGATGAAGATGCGCAAGCACTCACGCAATATCCAGATCTTGCCATGAAAATCATAGGCAACACGTTAAGCCCTCAAGAAGGCTATAGAACATTGACAGCGGAAGAAAAGGCAGAGCAGGGATTGCCTGAGGATATGACTTTCCAAGTCTCAACAAGCACAGGGAAAATTATACCTGTCCAAGGAGGACAGCGTTCCACTGCTTCTGGATTAGGGGGGAATACCGATGGCATGCTGTCAAAGCCTGAATCAGGTTATATGTATGTTAAGGATGAAAATGCACTTGGTGGCATACGTGCGGTGCCAATTGCAGGCAGTGGTTCAGAACATAAATTAATTCAAGAACAGAAGGAGGAGGAGCGTAAAAACCAACAAATGCAAATGCGAATTCTGGAAACAGCAGACAGGTCAAATCGTATACTCTCAGCATCTAAAGAATTGCTAAAAACTATTGAGGAACACCCGCATGTTGTTGGTTTCACTGGTCCTATAATGTCGTTCCTTCCTAATTCTAAGGCAAAAGATTTTGGGCATATGCTCGATTCATTGAAGGCAAGTATCGGGCTTGATGCCTTGAGAAAAGCAAAAGCATTTTCACCAAATGGCGCATCTGGCTTTGGGAATTTGTCTAATATGGAATTGCAAGCATTGCAAAACTCTGTAGCGGCGTTGTATCAAGATCTTTCTGCAGAGCAAATGAAGAAATCTTTAAAAACAGTTATTGACACTTTCAATAAATCCAATGCAGCAACGCGCGCAATTCTTTTTGGTGGTGCAGAAGCAACAAACGAGCTCGTTCGAGCCGCCTATGGGCAAGATGCTTATAAGGGAAATCATGCACAGTCAAATGATCCACTAGAAAAACAGATAGAAGCATTGCCGGAAGGCATGTTGTTCGTTGATAGTGACGGGCGTATTAAGGAGAAACAAACCAATGGCTGAAGTAATCCCCCCTCTTATTAATCGTAAAAACACAAGAGTCATTGGGCATATAAGTGACTATACACCAGAACAGCTTCAAGAGCTTTTCGCGAAGAATAAGGAAAGGCTAAGTGGTTCTGTTACAGGAAATAATGGTGCAACAGAGGAAGATGGTCCACATCCAAGTGCAGCGGGTGCTTTTGGATGGGGAGCTCTTCATGGGTTAACTATGGGGTATGATGATGAAATAGCTGGAGTATTCGCTTCGGGACCTCTGGGACCTATTAATTATTGGATGGGAGATGAAGAAGCAGTTAAAAAATATAATGAAGTGACAAAGCGATGGCGTGATTATCAAAGAGCGGCGAACCGAGATCATTTTTATGCATCTCTTGCGGGGAATTTAACGGGTGCTGCGGCACCCGTAATTGCTTCTGCCCTCTTTCCACCCGCGGCAGGGGCTACTGCTGCTGCTCGTGCGGCAATTGGGGCTGATGTTGTGCTGGGAGGTAGAGCTGGTGTTGCAGGAGCACAAATAACCAGTAAAGCTTTAGCAGCAGGAGAAAGGGCGGTGCAATCTGCTTTAGCAGAGGGTGCGGAACGGGCAGCGGCAAAAGCTGCAGGTGAAGCAGCAATGAAAGCAGTAGCAAGTAAAGAGGCAGCAAAATTTAGCTTGGGGCGTGCAGCAAAAACTGGAGCCATTTATGGTGGAATAGCAGGCAGTGGTGAAGGGGAAGGGCTTGCAGATACTCTAGTGTCTGCTGGGTTAGGTGCAGGGCTAGGCGTTGCAACACCATTTGTTGCCAGTGGTGTATCAAAAGCAACATCTTTTGCGACAAGATCACTTAAAAAAACGCCTGCTATTGTGAAAAAAACACCTGCGGCTCTCAAAAACACAGTTGGAAAATTGTTTGGTAAAACTGAACCAATAACACAAGGTGTAGAAAAAGAAGCATTTCAGATAAGCGATAGAGCGCTTAGGGATGTAAGCCAAACTTTAGGGGATGAAGGTGTTGATAAACTTGAAAGAGCATTAAAACAGCGAGGTCCTGATTCAATGATTATTGATCTTCATGATGAGCTTGCTAAAAGAGCTTTTAAGGCAGCAAAAAAAGACCATGATACATATTCGCTCATAAGTAATCGTTTGAATGAAAGACAAGATGCGAGTGCACTGCGGGTACAGGATGCGTTGACAGATGTGATGGGTCCAAAAGTAGATACGCTTAATTTAAAGCAAGAGATTATCAAACAAGCACAGAAAAAGGCTGAACCATTTTATGAGAGGGCGAAAGCTTCTCCCATTTCTAATGCTGTCAGTAAAGATTTATCGCGGTTGCAAGAAACTCCTGCCTTCCAAAAAGCCTATAAAAAAGCAATTGCGCAAATGCCAAATGAAGCGGATGCAACAGTTATAGGGAGCAATGGATATCCAAAGCTGAATATGCGAATTTTACATAAGATGAAAGAGGTTTTGGATGATCAAATTAATTCTGCGCGCATCAAAGGAAAATGGGGATATGCTCGAGATTTGACTGATTTCAAACAACGCATTCTGGACGTTTTGGATACGTCCTCTCCAGATTATGCTAAAGCACGGAAAATTTATTATGACGAGCGTACTATTGGTGATGCCCTCGAGCAGGGAGAGCAAGCGCTGAAGAAGAGCGTTAATCTCGACACAATCAACAGACAACTTTCAGATTTGGGGTTGATGGAAAAAGATGCGTTTCAAAAAGGTATACGGTCGCAACTAGAACATGCGGCAGGCAATGCACAGAATTTTGATCACAATCTTTTGAGTTTGTTTGACACAAAAAATGGTCAAGAAAAATTACAGCGTATTTTTGGTGAGGATAAAGCCAAGCAACTTATGAAAGTGTTGCGACCAGAAGTGGAAAGAACAAAGCTTTTTGCACGATTGCCAAACCATATGGGTGAAGTGGAAGAGAGGGGGGAACAACAGACTATGGGTATAGGAAAGATTGCTTTCATCAAGGCAGTTGTAAAAAATTTCGCAAGAGAATTTGGACGCAAACTCTTAGGAGTGCATAGAGAGACTGAGAGAGATATTGCGGCTCTCATCACAGCACGGGAAAAAGGGGAATTTGGGTTAGCAAGAGAAAAAGCTGTTGAATTAATTAAGAAGTTTCATGAAGCAGAAAAGAAACGCTTAATAACCAAAGAAGACCACACAAAATTCTTCAATTTTATTGGCATTCTTTTGAATAGCAGTGCTGATAGAACGGTTATAAACTAATGATCAATTTTCATCCCAATGTGAAGCGTGCTATCTCACAGGCAGCACAAAAATATGGTTTACCAGAAAGCTTTCTTGAACGTGTTGCTATGATAGAAAGTAATGGTAATCCAAATGCAAGAAATAAGAACAGCAGTGCAGGGGGGCTGTATCAATTTCTCGATTCAACAGCAAAACACTATCAACTCAATAACAAGTTTGATCCCTTTCAAGCAACCGATGCTATGGCACGGTTAACGAAGGATAATACACGTTATTTAGTCACAGCATTAGGCAGAGAGCCATCAGAGGCAGAGCTTTACCTCGCACACCAACAAGGACCAGCAGGGGCAGTAAAGCTTATCAAAAATCCACATATTCCAGCGAGCCAGCTTTTAGGTCGACAGGCAGTCACACTCAACGGTGGCAACATGGAAGCTACAGCAGGGGATTTTATGAATCATATTTATGGGCTTTATAATAAAACGGGAGATGCTTTGAAGAGAACGATACAGCAAAACCAAAGCAATGGACAAGCAGCACCAAACGAGGTGGGTCCTTTGCGTGGGTTTGAGAGGATTCAAAAGACACTTCAAGGTAATCAAGTGGGTCAAGGTAATCAAGGGGGCAACCAATTGATGGCATATGACACGCCATTTCCAAACAGAATGATGGCACCTGAAAGCAGAGACAATTTAACAGGACAGATTATGGAAACCACACCATTGCAAGCACAAGGTATTGATGCAGGTGCTCTTAAAAAGGGCTTTTCCGGTTTGCTTCATTTAATGAGAGAGAATGGAGAACGACAAAAACAGCAGGCACAGATGGTACAGCAACAAATGTTACAGCAACCAGTCATGGCGGGTTTCTCACAATCGACTGGGGGACCGACAGATTTAACACCTCTTATTGATCCCTCTAGGCGGCAATCTGTTGGTTCCTATGGGCGGCAAAAAGAAGAGCAATTGCGCGAAGAGCTATTAAGAAGAACGGGGGCTTATCATGTCTGATATTTATGACTGGTCACTCACAGCTGATCAAAATGCCAATTCCGATAGTATCATTAATTGGGCAGAAGGGCAGCCGCCTAGTTCTGTTAATGATAGTGCGCGGGTCATGATGCAGCGTATACGTGAATATCTTGCCGATAATGGTGGTTCTCTTGACTCAAAGTTTATTGTGAATGGAAAGGAACAAACAACATCAATTACGTTGACGACGGTTTCTCCAATAGCAAAATATAAAAACGATATCATTATCCGCTTTAAGGCGTGTGGTATAAATATTGGTACGACAACAATAAACATGAATAATATAGGAGCAAAGCCACTCTATAAAGCCACCAGCACGGGAATAGTATCATTGACAGGTGGTGAGTTACAAACAAATGGTATTTATGAAATAGTCTATAATGATGGCGTATCAACAAAAGGTCTTGATGGCTGGTATCTTTTAAACCCTACCCCCATTCCACCACCGAAGGTCGAAACCTTTCCTTGTGGTTTTATTGCGACCTTTGCTATGCAAGAAGTCCCAAACGGCTGGCTTTTATGTGATGGCGCTACTTATGAACGCAAGGATTATCCGCAATTATTCAAGGCGATAGGGGATAAATGGGGAAAAAACAGTGATACAACCTTTAAAGTTCCAGATTTTAGAGGAGTGTTTTTGCGCGGCTTTGATAATGGTCGCGGTTTAGACAGAAGTAGACAATTTGCCGATATACAGCAAGATTGCCTTAAATCGCATACACATATTTGTAGTGTTGAATCGGCGGGACAGCATACACACGAGTTTCAGTATAATGGAGTGGGATGGAGTGCCAATGATATTGGTAGAAGAAACCCCTCTTATCACTATCAAACCCTTTCAGGGATAACAGAACCTGCTGGAGTGCATACGCACAAGGTAACACTTTCTTCAACGGGTGAGGCAGAAACGCGCCCTATTAATGTACCGGTTGTTTATGCCATAAAATCATAAGGTTTTCAGATGATCAATAATCCGTCTGCTATTGATGATATTGCGGACGCGGAGCAAATCCGCGTCCTTTTTTATGCAAGCAATAGAATGGTTCACGCACCCTTAAATAAGGTGCTTGATCTTGTCAAAAACGATATACAGCATGATCTTTTAAGCGCTTTGGCAGAGTATCAAGAAGCAACAGATAAACGCATAGAGACCATGCAAAAACTTATTGATGAATTACAGTCTCTCATCCCCAAAAATCTCAAAAACAGACTTACTAAGGAATGAAACGCGATGCCATTACCCTATCATACGCACATATTTAAGCTTGAACCAGCAACAAAGAAAGAAGTCAAAGAAGGTATTTTAAATAGTAAGGCTCTTGCACCTGTTTCAGTAGGAAGTGCAGCAGCTTATCAGGTAGAATATTTTGCAACAGCTGCTCAAGGGAAAAAGGCTGATGATGCTGTTGCAAAGAGAGATATTGGAGCTCTTGCTTACAAAGATAAGGTCACAATCCACGATATTGAAGCAAGTGGTGAAGCTCGTGAGAATGCGATTTTATCAGGCGCTGGCTGGGTAAAAATATCGCCTTTAGGGATTGGCGATATGAAGGCTGCTACATATGATCCCGATAATGTGGGGGCAAATGTATTTTCTATGGAAAATATGAACGAGGGTCCTACCAAAAAGATCTTAACCACAGAGGAAAGATCAAAGCTACGATGGTTGAGTTCTACGCAGCCAACGATGGAAAAATGGCGGAGGGGAGATGAAGGTGTTTATTATCCCATATCTCCGGTAGATCTCAAAAATACCATTAGTTATTTTGTAGGATTAAAGTCTGTTGGTATGTCAAGATTAGTCTATGATCCAGATAAAATAGAAAAAGATGCCTTTGATATGGAGAATATGAAAGAGGGGAATACGCATTTTATTTTAACCCCTCAAGAACGTGCACAGGTTGCAAAAATTGATAAAATTGAAGATGTGGCACAACACGCACAGGAAAGCGCACAACAAGGGCTTTATGCAGCAAGTGAGGCAAGGAGTATAGGGAGTGCTGCATTCAATACAGCAAAAGATGCGCAAGATCACGCTGTAGATGCGAAAAATACCGCTGAGTCCGCACAAAAAACAGGAGACAGGGCACAAGCTGTGGCAAGTGTCGCACAAGAAACAGCGGATAGTGTACAGAAAAAAGTTGATCTCATTCAACCTCTTGCAAAAAAAGACTGGATTGATGGCATAAAGACAGTGGATGCACTTATCTCACCAGCCAAACTGATGGCTTCAATCAAAGCAAATAGTAGCAATAGCAGCGGCGCTGGTAGCGGCAACAATGGTGGCGGGGTTAGAAAACCTGTTGAAATTCTGATGACAGAAAGCGGAGATATTCCATTGCCTGATGGTATTACTGCTGACACCGATATCGAAGTATGGGCTTGGGGCGGTGGAGGTGGTGGCGTTAAGGATGGTGGCGGCGGCGGCGGTCAATGTGTGCATGTTAAAATGAAAGGTTCTGATTTAGATAAATTAAAAACAGCTTACATTGGTCGTGGTGGTAAAGGCAATGACAGTAACATTTTGTGCAATGGTGGTAGAACAATGATCAAAGGGCTTGTTACAGCAGAAGGAGGATATTCCGTTTCCATGACTCTCGTTAACTTTGGAGGGAAAGGTGGCGATGGAGGAGGAAACAGAGAGGGCATCAGTGGTGAGAGTTTTATTTTTTCTGGTGGGAATGGTGGAGGAAGTGGAGTCGACGGCAAGAGAGCTGGTACCGGTGGAAGTTCGTTTCTTGGCGGCGGCGGCGGCGGTGGTGGTCAATGCAAGGGTTCTATCATGGGGCAAGGTGGTGAGAGTTACAAAGGTGGTAACGGTGGTAGAGGTGGTAAAGAATGCGGCGGCGGCGGCGGTGGATATTTTGATGGGAAACACGGAAGCGACAAAATTGGCGGCGACGGCGGTGATGGAGCAGTACTCATAAAGGTATATTTATAAGGTGAATTGAACAATGGCACGGAAAATAAGTAAAGACTGTTTATACTGTTTAAAAAAGTGGGAAGGTTTGCGCTTGCAGGCTTATCAAGATGCTTCTGGCGTATGGACGATTGGTTATGGTCATACGAAAAAAGCTGGTCAACCAACAGTGGTTGAGGGCATGGTGATTACGGAAAAAAAAGCCGAAACCATGCTTTTAGCAGATTTGCGGCAATATGAGAGGGCGGTAGAAAAAGCAGTTTGTGTGAATTTAAGCGACGAGCAGTTCGGTGCTCTTGTTTCCTTTTGTTATAATGTGGGTATTGCAGCTTTCCAAAACTCTACACTGCTTAAAAGGCTTAATCGGGGGGATTATGAAGCCGTTCCCTTCGAATTACAAAAGTGGACTAAAGCGGGAGGCAAACGTTTACAAGGTCTTGTACACCGGCGTGTAGCAGAGGCAGGGTTGTGGGCGAAAGGGGCTTATGTTTCTTCTAATTATCAAACAGTAGAATCCAAAGAGCCAACAGGGTTTCTCAAAGCAGAAGCATTGGCACCGATTATTGGTTCTTTCTCAGGTCTTGGTGGGTTTTTAGTGGGCAATGGACCCATTCAATGGGCTTTAGCCGCCATTATGGTTTTAGCCGCATGTACTGGCATTTTCTTTGTTGCTAAACGCTTTCAGGAGCACCGCCTATGATCTTATGGATGAAAAGAAACTTGATGGTAACAGGTGCGGCTTTAGCCGCTTTTTTTATTGCCTTAGCAAGAGCTTTTACTCTTGGTAAAAAAGCAGAGCAACAAAAGCAAACAGAAAAAGCTTTAAAAGCAGCCACAACACGGCTGGAGGTGGAAAGTGAAGTTAATCAAAAAAGTGATGCTGATGTGCATGCTGCTCTCTCTGACTGGTTGCGCAACAAATAAATATGCTTCTTCTTGTGTTGGTTGGTTACCTATTTATTTAAGCCGGCAAGATCTGAACGCCATCAGTTCAAACTTAGCAAGAGAGATCTTAAAGCACAATAATCTAGGTGAACGCTTGTGTGGGTGGAAACATGGTTAGAAAAAAATCCAAAAAACACACAGAGCTTACAGAATCAGAAAAAGAAATGCTTCAAGAAATGATCATCACCTATCAAAGCGTGAAAATGATGTCTCGCTTGATGAAGTGGATAGCATTTTTTCTTTTTTTGTTTATCCTTGATTTTGCACGCCTCATGGATGCGCTAGATAATGTCATTGCACATTTAAAGCAGTGGTTCTCAAAAAATTAAAAAAACCATTATAGTAAAAAATCAGTTAACGAAAGCCTGAGAATTTCTGCTAGAATCACGAGAGAGCTTCTTTTTTAATAGGATTTTTTAGATGCCAACACCATTTGGTAAAACCTTACGCAAACTTCGCATTGATCATTCAGAACGCCTTTTAGATATGGCTAAAAAATTAGATATATCTGTAGCATTTTTATCATCTATAGAAATTGGCAAAAAGTCTGTTCCTGTAGGACTGGAGGAAAAGCTAATTGAACTCTATGCTTTAGATCAAGAGGTAGCAGAAATTTTGAGAAGAGAATCAGATGCTTGTCGTAAAAGTTTCACTATAAAGCCTTCTGATACATTCAGATGTGAAGCTGTTGGTATGTTCTCTAGACTGATAAACATTATTTCACAAGAAGATTTAGAACTATTAAAAAAATTATTAGAGAAAGCTGGCAAAAAGAATGCGCTTTGTAAAGGAAAGTGTGAAAATCCTATTCCCGAACCTAATTATATGGTCCCTAACCGTTAAAAAATATAAATAAAATCAATATCTTATTGCAATTAAATTTAAGATTCGAATTCAGGTACCCCAGCCAATTCTAGTGAAATTAGTTAATCAAAGTTCAGCTTGAGAGTGGATTAGCCCTCTTAACCATCTATTGCTATTCATAGCAAGTCTGGTAAGTTGAGAAACACTTATTTATAGTGGGTTAGCTCTAAATATGGTAAGGTTCTCTTGCTATAGCTATCGCTCAAAGAACTCTTTTAAAAGATTCTTTTCTATAAGACGAGGGGTAAATGATTTATGCGCACTTGCTTTAGAAAAACTATTTGGCTGGATTTTGCGCTCTATAGCAACACCAGCGTGCAATTTTTCGTATTCCACCATCTTCATTACGTCGAACAGCGTAGCAATAACGCTGATCAGGAAATATATTTCGTTGCATATCGCGTACAATATGAGCAGTATGGCCATAGGGTGCTACACAATCAATAAACCATACGTATTTTCCATTCTGCCAATTGACATCGGGTAAAAGCTCTCCCTTTTCAAGCATAGATTGATGATTTTTCTCATCTAAAAAAGCCCAAGTGATAAAGGCACAAAATTCTCCACGTTCATTTTTATAGAGTTTATATTGCCCAGTCTGTAAGGCGGGTCCTATGTTGCGTTCAATATCCCAGATTCGCCAGCGGCGGTATAAGGGAGATGTAAGCATTAAAACAACCATGGCACCCAAAGCCGTAAGAGGATCTATGAGTGATGGTGATGGATTTTCATTTACAGACATCATCTTTCCTTTAGAGATTGTTCTAAAATTTTGGTGATAGGTTCAAAGAAATAAGAAATGAGACGTCGTTTTGAGGTAATGACATCCGTTGTTACAGTCATGCCAGGGATAAATTTAAGTTGTTTGTTATTCAAAGTGATGTGATCTTGGTCAATTTTGATTAAAACAGCGTAGACACCATTAATTTCTTTATTATAGCGCGCTGTAGCGCCTACATTAACGACTGTACCGTGGATAACACCGAAACGTTCAGGAGGAAAGGCAGAAAACTTGATGTAAGCACGTTGGCCCTTTTCTAAAAAACCAATATCTCGATTATCAAAAAATGCTTCAATAATGAGACCACCCGCACCAGGGACAATGCGCATGAGAGTTTTACCAGCCTCTACAAAGCCGCCCAAAGTATGGATACTTAAATCATCGATACGTCCATCAACAGGTGCATAGAGTGATAAGTGGTCAAGATGGTATTGAGTGCTATCAAGCTTTGCTTTTAATCCTTGAAGATTCAGTTCTGTTTCACGCGAAAGTTGCCGATAGCGGGCGATTTCATCGGAAATGAGACTTTTCCGTTGTTGGCGTAGGGTGTTTATTTCGGCGGCATTTTCTTCCAAACGCCTTTGATTGGTTAAAATTTCATGCTCGACATTTTTAAAGTCATGTAAACGCTCTAAATAAACGGCTTGGCTAATGACTTTTGTTTCCATCAGGCTTTTTGCAGCTTTTAATTTTCCTTGGCTTAATTGACGATCATCTTCCAACCTATCTAATTGCGCATGTTGTGTTGCACCGCTGCGCTCGACGCGGTCCGCCTGTGCTTTTAGCGCTCTTAATTTATCTTGGAGAGATTGAAGGGTAGCGCTAATGAGTTTTTCCCCTTCTATTCTTGCAGTTTTATTGCCAGAAGGAGGAGCAGGCAGATAGGCAAGCCCTTTGGTTACAAAATCTTTATCCAAAGGATCACTTTCATGCAAAGCTGTTAAAATAGCTGTTGCAATTTGTGCTTGAAGGGTTTGTTGCGCGATATCTGCTTGAACACGTGCGCACTCATTGAGGGCTTCACGGGGATCTAATTGAATAAGGAGATCACCTTGATGAACAAATTGCCCTTCTTTTACAAGAATTTTCTCAATGCGTCCTGTATTTTGCGCTTGGACCAGCTGAACGTAAGCGGTGGGAATAACACTTCCTTGCCCCCGTGCAACAATCTCTGTTTTTGCGATAAAGCTGCCGATTACAATAAAGAGAAATAAGGTGACCAAAACAGCAACCACCATATGAAGCGTTGGTGACAAAGGGCGCAAATAGGGAGCTTTATCTGCCATTTGTTGCCTCCAAATCAGTACAGTTTAAGACGGTTGCATGCTGAGGAAAGAGGTCGCTTTTGTGGGTAATAACAAGAACAATACGTTCTTGCGAAAGTTTATATAAATGCTCAACAATTTGTGCACTGACAGTGTCATCCAATGCGGAAGTAGGTTCATCCAAAATAAGAAGGCTTGGGTTTATCAGAAAGAAACAAGCCAAAGCCAAGCGTTGGCGCTGACCACCTGATAAAAAACCACCTTGCTCTCCTACTTGAGTATTGAGTCCTAAAGGCAACTGAGCAATCAAATCATGGCAAGCACTAACATATAGTGCAGCGTCGATTTCATCTTTAGTGGCATCTGGTTTAGCAAGAAGCATATTCTCAAGAATGGTTCCGGAAAAAAGGCAAGGATTTTGAGGAAAATACGCGATTGTTTCACGCACGCTACGGACATCAAAATTCTGTAAAGGTTGGGCGTTAATCAATATCTTTCCGCTTGTTGGGGGGTAGAGTCCACAAAGGAGCTTCGCCAAGGTTGTTTTTCCGCACCCTGAAGGACCAAGTAACATAATTGGTTGCCCAGGTTGTAAACAGACATCAAGATGATTGATAATGGATTTATCTCCATAAGAAAAACAGAGATCGTTGGCTTCAAGATGAGGAGGAGCGCTAAGTTGAAGAGGCGGCTTTTCTTCTTCCCATTCTGGAGGGGAATTAAGAATATCGCCCAAACGAAGACGAGAGATTTTCAAATGCTGCCATTCTTCCCATAGGGATGCAAGGCTTAAGATAGGACCAGAAACATTTCCAGCGAGGAGATGAAAGGCAATAAGTTGCCCTAGTGTAATCTGGTTTTGAAGAACTGCCTGAGCACCAAAAAAGATAATAAAAATAGTGAAAAGATCACCAAAAATATGGCTCATGGCTCCATTGAGAAGATGTAATTTACTGGTTGTAAGGCTTTGATCTAAACTACGGGCTAAAGTTTCTTGCATGCGTATTGTATGAGCAGCTTCTTTTACGTGTGCTTTTATGGCTTCAAGATTGGTAAAACTTTCAATAAGGCGCGATTTATGGACAGCTTGCAGAGTAAAAGCACGGCGTAATTGGCGGCGCAAGAAGGGACCGACCAACGCTAAAGAGCCCATTTGTAAAGGTAAAATGATAAGGACAATGAAGGTAAGTTTTGGACTAATGGAAAAGAGTGCAGCAATATAAATAATGGCAAACAGAACATTCAGTACGGTTGTGGCGATGGTTCCTGTTAAAAAACCGCGAATTGTATCAACTTCCCCAATACGTGAAAACAATTCTCCTACTTGCCAACGGCGTAAAGTGGGCAAGGAGAGACTTAAAAGATGGGTGTAAATGCGCCGTCCAAATTCTAGCGTAAGCCGATTGGCTAAATAGGCACCTAAGTAGCCTGATAGAGTGCTAAGAGCTGTGCTAAACAGCATGATAGCAACCATCAAGACAACGATAGCATAGAGACTTTCAATACGCTGAAAAGGGAGAATACGGTCGATAATCGCTTGAAAAATAAAAGGATTCACCAAGCCCAGCAAACGCAAAACAACAGCAACGCAACTGAGTTCGATAACATAATAGATATATTTCTTTGTTGTTCTTGTAAACCAAGAGAATGATACAGGTTTTTCTTGTGAATGACTCATTTGAATTTATGATTTTATTTAATAGAAAGAGCGATTGATGTCGCATATTTAAACAGTATTGTAAATAGTATTATATTCATACAAAATATACATTTTGTATGAATATAATATAAACATAATGTATTTATTGTTTATACAGTATTTTTATTGTTATTTATACAAATTATATTTGACATTTGCTAAAATGAACAATAATCAAATTCCCACTGTATCGTTGTGATACAGTTATTTTTAATAATAAAAGGAGGATTTAAATGGGTAGTTCAAGCTCATCAAATGATTCAAGTAGTAACTCACATCCAAAAAGTTGGCTTTTTCCAGAAGATGATTATAGTACAGACGCTTATGCCCAAGCAGCAGGTACAGGTGGCATTGTAGGAGCAATATTAGGAGGTGGTGCTGGTGCAGCTGGAGGTTCTATTGCTGGACCAGGAGGTGCAGGTGCTGGCTTACTCGGTGGAGCAGTAAGCGGCGGAATAGGAGGAGCTGGTGATTCAAGTAGTAACTCACATCCAAAAAGTTGGCTTTTTCCAGAAGAAGATGATTGTAGCCCAGGCGCTCATGCCCAAGCAGCAGGTGCAGGCGGCATCATAGGAGACGTAATAGGAGGTATTGCTGGTGCAGTTGGAGGTCTTTTTTCTGGACCGGGAGGTGTCAGTTCTGGCTTTGTCAATGGAGCAATAGGAGGTGGACTAGCAGGAGCTGGTGACGCTGTGGTAGATAAATACAATGCATGCTATACGGCACCAAGTTGTGAAACAAGCGATTATGTTGAAGCAGCTGCCATACACGGCGGTATAGGAGCAGCATCTGGTGCATTATTTGGTCTGGGAGGAGCAGCAATAGGCGGATTAGAAGGAGCTGCTGACGGTTTGATAGATAAGTACAATGAATGCCATCCGAATCCAAGTTGTGAAGTAAGCGATTATGTTGTATCAACAGCCATAAAGGGAGGCGCAGGAGCATTAATTGGTTTATTAGGTGGTCCGGAAACAGCAGTAGCAGGCGGATTAGGAGGAGCTATTAACGGTTTTAAAGATAAGTACAATCAATGTCATCCGTAAAGTAGAGGGACACTGTTTCTAATTTATTTAGAAAATAGCTAGTAAGATATTTCTGAGATCAGTGATATTGTAAACATACTTTAAAGCTATGGCTAAACTGATTTCAGGGATATTTTTGTGTGTGATAATAGATATTTTATTTTGGATTTTTTTGTTATGAATACTTTTACTCGCTCCTTAGTAACAGCAATTGGATTTGGATTTTGCATGTTTTTTTACAATAGATTTAAAGGTGAGAACTGGAGTATAAAAAGGACAATATTATCAACAATTATGTTTTTTATATTATATTATTCTGGAAATTTATTAGTTAAATATATGGGAATTTTATAAAAATTATTTATATATAAAATTATAATTATTTGAGTTAAGTTTATTATTTGAATTATACTCTATTGCTCTCTCTATTAAATCATTCATAAAGTAGATGAAATTTCAGTCTGGATTTTTTGTTATGCATACTTTTACTGGCTCCTTATTGGCAACGTTTATATATGGATTTTTAATGTTTTTTTACAATAGATTTAAAGGTAAGAACTGGAGTATAAAAATGGAAATATTATCAACAATTAGGTTTTTTATATTATATTATGCTGCAAATTTATTAATTGAATATATGGGAATTTTAAAATAATATAAATCAAGTTGTTATATTATTTTAAAATATAATTATAAGGTGTTATTTGTAGAGTTATTTATAAAAAATAAGTTATTATTTTTATATAATATTTATCTTTAAAAAAATGTTTACTGATTACATTGGGATAGATACTTTAAAATCAGTATTATCATAAATAATTCTGTTTTTTACTTCCTATTTTAAATCTTTTTAATTATTTCAAGCATGGGTTATTTTGAGATTATTATCTTTTGTATAAGGATTATCAGTTTATAGTTTTTGAAAAGTGATTGTTTGCTTATGTATCATGATTTATTGAAAAATAAGCAATTTTTATGAAATAAAGTGCTTTATCTCTCTTGATTTTTATCCATCATCTTGAGAAAGAGGGAGAGAAGCGATTTCTGTATCAAGTGCATCCATAAAATTGATAATAAAAGCAGCATTCGTTCCCAAATCTCTTGGTAAATAACGAGAAGCAGAACGCATATTAACAAAAGTAGTATCCCCTTCATCAGTTAAGCGTATCACGATATCCGAAATAAACCCAAGGTAAAAAGTTTTAGCTCTCGTTTCAATATACAGTTCATTCTCTTCACCTTTAAACTTTCTTTGAGCCACAACAGGGCAATCATAGGCTGCTAAAACATTAAGAACAGATTCGCGAATACGATCAGGTGAACCATCATAACGGCGCCCCGACATTTCTGGCCATTGTGACATCTGTAATGTTGCTTGTTCAGTCAAAACACTTTTGAGCGGTAAAGCAATGAACAAGCTTGTAGGCATAATTATGTGTCTACAAACTTGACAGGAAGGTTTAGGTGCATAATTCTACAAAATTATATATTTAATTTGGATTTTTTTTATGAATGAGCTTATTAGTATTATTGTAGAATTATTATTTTCTATAGGTGCTTTAGTTATATTTTTCTATACATTGTTTTCATATTATAAATCTAAAGGTTATAGTAAAAAAGAAATTTGGAAAAAAATTTTGTTAAGAATATTTTTTTTCTTTATATTATTTTCTATAATATTTTTTATTTATATACGTTATTTCTATGAACAATGATTATTCATTATTAATTTATAATTATAGATTAATTTGGAAATTTTATTTGTTATATATATTTTTAATATACTTTATGAATTGTTTTTTGCATTTTTTGTTTAATTATATTTATTTAAATTGTATTATGTATCTAAGGTATGTAATGAAAAAAATATTAAAATTAAATCATTAATTAAGAATAAATTCGTTTTTTATATTATTTTAAATTATTAAGTTTTATATGATATAAT
The DNA here is from genome assembly GCF_042195145.1 of Bartonella sp. CL434QHHD. NCBI lineage: Bacteria > Pseudomonadati > Pseudomonadota > Alphaproteobacteria > Hyphomicrobiales > Bartonellaceae > Bartonella > Bartonella sp. CL434QHHD. The sequence continues at coordinate 37,788 of NZ_JBHINT010000011.1, forward strand.
ATATATTAATGTTTATTGTTTTTATATATTTTTAATTTGGATTTTTTATGAGTGATATTATTCGTATTATTGCAAAATTATTATCTTCTACATGTTTTTTCTTTATATTTTTCTATGCAATGTTTTTACGGTATAAATTTAAAGGTTATAGTAACAAAGAAATTGTGAAAAAAATGTTTTTAAGCACATTTTTGTTCATTATATTTGTTATATTACTTTCTATAACATTTTTTATTTGTATACGTTATTTATATGAAAAATGATTATTTATTATCTTTATATAATAATGTTTTTGATATGAGTTTTATAATAATTTATTTAATATTAAACTTTAAAAAATATTTACTGATTACAGTTAGACAGAGACTTTAATATTTTTCATTATTTCAAGAATGGTTAGGTTTGAGAATATTATCTTTTGTATAAGAATTTTTAGTTTATAGCTTTTGAAAAGTGATTGTTTGCTTATGTATCATGTTTATTGAAAAATAAGCAATTTTTGTGAAATAAAGTGTCTTCTCTCTCGCTCTTGATCGTTATTCATCTTCTTGTGAAAGAGGAAGGGAAGCGATTTCCGTATCAAGGGCATCCATAAAATCGATAATAAAAGCAGCATTTGTCCCCAAATCTCTTGGCAAATAACGAGAAGCAGAACGCATATCAACAAAAGTTGTATCCCCTTCATCAGTTAAGCGTATCACGATATCCGAAATAAATCCAAGGTAAAAAGTTTTAGCTCTCGTTTCAATATAAAGCGCATTTTCTTCACCTTTAAACTCTCGTTGAGCCACAACAGGCCAATCATAGGCTGCTAAAACATTGAGAACAGATTCGCGAATACGATCAGGTGAACCATCATAACGGCGCCCCGATATTTCTGGCCATTGTGACATCTGTAATGTTTCTTGTTCAGTCAAAACACTTTTGAGCGGTAAAGCATCGCTGGGACGTATTGTGCGAAAAAAAGCCGGCGGGCTTTGTGTATCGGTAGAAATATCGTAAAGAGCCGGTAAGGTAAACCAAAGTCCAAAAAATAACATCAGTGGTGTAGCCGTTATTACCGAATAAATGATCCCTTTTAAAGCTTTCATTCCCCCTAGGGCTCCATAGACCCATAAGCTGTAAAGTGCTTTTAAAGCAAGAAAAAGAGAAATAATCACACAGCCGGTAGAGATTCCGATCAAAATTATGAAGTCGGTTACGTTAATGACGGAAAAACGTTGTAAAATGAATGAAAATAATAAAACAAAGAACGACAATCCACCAAATCGAGGGGACCATACTGCTGCTCTTGAAATGAACCGAACATATCTCTTCTTCATGAAGTTTTTCCCCTCAATTGTAAACTATAAGCCAAGTTTTTTCAGAGTGCATATCTTACAAAAAGCTTATGCTCATAAAACAAAAATAAAGCACTTATTTTTGAGGTCAAGGATGCATAATGTCTTATAAGTCTCCAGCGATTATTTTTGCACTTCATTGAAGGTAATCAGTATTTCTTCTATAGTTTATCATGTCATTGATGCGAATTTTATGGGAATGTTTGTAAATAAAAAGAAATAAACTCAAATAACAAGTTTTACGGTTGTTAGCAGCATATTTTTCTAGAACTTTACTCTTGATTTTCTCTTCTGATTGCTGGGAGTTTTTTCTGTCAGATAATGCGTAATCAAATAGGATATGATGATGTGCAATAGAGATTTCATTCTATCTCAATAAAAAATTGAGGGATTTATAATCAGATAAATCTGAATTCGAAGATTCAATTAATAGAGAAAAAAGATAACCATTTTGATAGGCTTCATGTATTTTGTATAGAAAGTAAGGTATTGTACAAATGAGAGGTTACTCCGTTTTTATTCATAAAATATGCGGCAGGTCGCAGATGAAAGAAAAGCTTCATTTTCTTTTTTTGCAAGTGAAGAAGGGGCAAAAATACGTAAAATGACAAAACCTTCATTCAAATTTTTAGCAACCAAAACTGAATTGGCATTTTTTTTAGGTTTTGATTTTTTGAGTTCTATGATTTGTATTGGTTTTCCAATAATAAGATCGAGTGTATTATCAGGGGCTGTTCGGTCATTAAGGCTATAGAAAATAATTCCTTTGTGTGTGTAGGCTGCTAGTGACCAAAATTGTCGTGTTTTCAAAGCTTTTAAATGAACAGGTCCATTTTCAAGATTAAATCTGCAGACTTTAAGAAGAAAGAGTGGATCAGCAGATTGTTGAATAGGATTATCGGGAGTAAAAGCAACAAATTGATAAGGGGCTCCGGATTTTTTAAGTGTTGTCCATATATTATTTTGTGCCCAATAGGGGATCAGAAAGAGAACGCAAATATGAACGATAATAGCGCCAATGATTGCAAGAAGTGCGATATAAATGAATCTAGTCACAATTTATTTGTCCTGATGGGATTTGTTCTATTGATGGCATTGTAAGCTTTTGTAATGCCGTTGCAGAGATGATTGAGGTATCGTATAAGGTAAGAATAAGCCCGAATTCTTTTTGACTAACTGTTGCAAGCCAATTGCCGGCTTGCGGTGTAGGTGAAATATTGATGCGCAATGAGCCATCATGCTCATAAATAATAGCGTTCGTGTGGAGTTCAAAAGGTATTTCTTTGGATGAAGTATAGGGTTTTAGGGATTTGTCAGCTGTATAAAGGGTGAAAAGACGAGTTTCAGGGATGGTGCCTTTGAGTAAATAATGACAGTGGGGGTGGAGTGGACGCCCTTGGTTGTCTTGCCAAATCTGGAATTGAAGACCTTCAGTGCGTCCGAGTGAAACAATGCCTCGTTTGGTCGTGCGGGCGCGGGTATAAGGATCCATATTGGCGGTTCCCATTTTTGGATAAGCACTCCATTTTCCAATTCTAAAGCGTTCAAAATGAGGAAAGGAATTGAGCACATAATCGACACTCAGTTTTCCACATAAAATGGAAAAAGCGAAGATAAAAAAGAAAATGGTGATATTAAAAAACATCAGTGAATATCTTGAATTCAAAATGTTGAATCTCCAGTTGTTTTCACCTTCAAAGAAATTGCAGATGGTTTTTTCAGATCTTTGTTAATCAATCGCACAATATTCAATGTTTCAGGAGAAAGCGTAGAGGGTATTGGGGAAAAAAATTCAGAATCTGCATGGGAGGAAAGTATTGGGGGATGATAAGGAAGAAGAGAATCTTTAACACCATAGAGTTGTTTGAGCATAATATTTTGGTGTGCAGCAAGCATGATGCGTTGCCATATCATGGCAGGGACTCCACCCCCAAAAGCACGATTCATCGGTGAAAAGTTATCATTTCCCATCCATACCGCTCCAGTATAATTGCCAGTAAAGCCAACAAACCAAGCATCACGATAGGATTGTGATGTTCCAGTTTTCCCAGCGACAAGAGTCATGGGCAGAGCAGCACGCTTACCAGACCCTCGTGTTGTGACACCCACCATCATTTGGTTCATATAAGCAGCTGATTGTCTGCTGAGAACTCGGTGTAACTTATTTCCGTTATGCTCGAAATCCCATACCACATGTCCATCGATTGTTCTGATTTGCGTGAACCCATGACGATTACCAGCTATCCCGCCATTCGCAAAGACATTAAAGCCAGTTGCTTGATCCATGGGGGTCATGTTGGAAGTGCCCAGAACCATCGTTTTGTGTGATAAAATATGCGCGTTAATCCCCATATTCTTGATGAGATCTATGATAGGTTGGGTATCGCGGTGAAGATATTGATAGGTGAGATACACAGGGACTGTATTAATAGAAAAAGCTAAAGCTGTTGCTAAATCAATTTTCCCCAAATAACGGCCAGAATTATTTTTTGGTGTCCAACCTCCCCAATTGATCGGAGCATCTAAAACGATTGTCGAGGGAGAAAGTCCGTGTTCCAGTGCGGTTGCGTAAACATAAGGTTTGAATGAAGAACCAGTTTGCCGTCCGCCTTGTGTTGCTCTGTTAAATTGACTCTTTTTATAATCTTGTCCTCCAACAATTGCGCATACGGCACCGTTATTATCGAGTATAACAGTGGAAGCTTGTGTTACGCGATATTGTTGACCATACTGATGTAAATGATATGCAATTGATTCTTCTGCTGCTTTTTGAATATTTGGATCAAGAGTCGTTTGAATAATTAAACTATGGCTTGGAAGTTGATTGCGCATTTTTTTGACTTCCTCGAATGCCCAATCAAGAAAATAATCAGGCTGATTATTTTCTATTTGGGGAAGTGCCCTAGCAGGGTGGCGATGCGCATTGATAATCTGGCTCTTCGTCATAAAGCCACTATTAACAAGATTAGAAAGGACGATATTGGCACGTGTTTGAGCCGCAAAGAGATGACTATGAGGAGCATATTTTGTTGGAGCTTTAAAGAGTCCTGCTAACATAGCAGATTCACTTAAAGAGACATGACGTATGTTTTTTCCAAAATAAAATTTTGCTGCTGCGGCAATACCAAAATTGTTTCCTCCCATATAGGCCCGGTCAAGGTAAAGTTGTAAAATCTGCTTTTTGCTAAAATTTGCTTCTAGCCAAAGAGCAAGATAAGCTTCTTTGATTTTACGTGTTATGGTTCTTTCGTTTGTTAAAAATAAATTTTTAGCCAATTGTTGTGTGAGAGTTGAACCACCTTGCACCACACCTTTAGCTTGCATATTTTGTGAAATTGCCCGTGTAAGTCCTTGAAAATCAATGCCCCAATGATCAAAAAAACGACGGTCTTCTGTAGCGAGAACCGCTTTAATAACAGTGTCAGGCATTTCTTCAACGGGGACAGAGATCGCCGGCAGTGCACCACGGTGCCCAATGGAATTTCCATAGCGATCTAGAAAAAGAATGGAAAAGTTTTTAGGAGAAGACCAATCTGTTTTGGTCACTTCAAAAACAGAAATGCCCAAAATAGTGAAAAGAGTAAATCCCATCAACCCTAATGTCAGTATTTCATCGAGAACTTCAACGATAAAACGTTTCCATCCTTGAAGATGAAAATTTTGTGAGACGATTTTTGCCTTTTTCCAGAAAAAACTGTTAGCAGAACGAATGTGATAAAGCGCTGTGTCTAATCGTGCGTCTAATTCAATGAGAGCAGGACTGTGAAATGGCTTACGATGTTGCCCTTTCTTTTTTTTAAAAAAATCAAACATTTAAAGAGAGCCTATGGCAAAGAAATACAACCAAACAAATCTACAATAATTATATGGAGTAGAAGTATTTTTTTGCTATAGTGCTAACAGAGAAAGAGTTTATTTTAGAATTATTCATTTTTCGTAAGATAGTGTATTAATATTTTATTATTTTATTGAATAAATTTTATTCTCATTATTAAAAATATTTTTTGATTTTTTAAAAATTTGGAGTAATGTTAATATGTTCTTCTGTAAGATAGAGGATAAATTATTTCCATTTGTGATTTTTAAATCGACTAAAAAAAACCATTATTTCTTTTATCCTTTATCAAGGAGAAGAGATGGGTTATTGAAATATTTATGATGAAAAAAAAATTCTTGTTCGTAATAATAGCAGCTTTTTTAGGAGCAGATTCTGTTCTAGCTTCTGGGTGTGCTGAAGTAGGTAAGAAGGCTGCCGCGCAAGAGAGCGGGGTTCTCGTCCGTTCAAAACCGGTTGTTCAGGATGGAAAGGACATGTGTGCAATTGTAGTTGTTGTACCAGCCCGTAATGGTGAAAAGTTACGTCGTGTTGAGTTTTTTGTTCCTGCTGATTAGTTTTTGGCAGATGGTGTTGTGATGCGTATCTTAATCGTTGAAGATGATCGGAATCTTCACCATCAATTAGTAGAAGCTGTAAGACGTGCAGGATATGTTTCCGATAGTGCTTTCGATGGTGAAGAGGCTTATTTTTTAGGGAGCACAGAGTCTTACGACGCGGTGATACTTGATATAGGTTTACCGCAGATTGATGGTATTAGTGTTGTTGAAAAGTGGCGTCAAGAAGGGCTCTCCATGCCTGTTTTAATGCTAACGGCGCGAGACCGTTGGTCTGATAAGGTGCACGGTATTGATGCTGGAGCTGACGATTATGTTGTGAAGCCATTTCATTTGGAGGAAGTGATGGCACGTTTGCGAGCATTAATTCGTCGCACTACGGGACATGCGACAAGTGCATTATGTTGCGGAAATGTTTTGTTGGATACAAAGACGTCTCGTGTTTTTGTAGATGGTCAATTGATTAAACTAACATCTTATGAATTCAGACTGCTTTCGTATCTCATGCATCATTGTGACAGGGTCATTTCAAGAACAGAGCTTACAGAACATCTTTATGATCAGGATTTTGATAAGGACTCGAATACGGTGGAAGTCTTTGTAGGTCGGTTACGGAAAAAGCTTGGAGTGGATTTGATTGAAACTATTCGAGGAATGGGGTATCGCGTGAGAATGCTAGGTGATTAATGAATGTTTTTGAAGAGAATAATTGGTGTAGGAGGTTCTTTTTTGTAATTACTCGATCTCTCAGTTTACGTGTTATGATCTTATCAACATTATGGGTTGTTATTTCTCTTTTATCGATTTCTGCAGTAAGTATTTTATTTTATAAGCGTTCAACTGAACAAAGCCTAGAGCGTATCCTTTCTGCTCAACTCTACAGTCTTATTGCAACAGTGACGGTGTCATCGGAAGGTACTTTGATAGGAGGGGCTGGGATTGATGATATTCGTTATTCTGATCCAACAACAGGATGGTATTGGGAAGTTGTTGCGATATCCCATAATTTAAAAGGAAGATTGACATCCCCCTCATTGGGAACAGGCGAGATATTTACACCAAGTGATGTTGATATACCTTTTGACAATAAATTCTTTCGCTCTTATCGGATAACGGGGAACAATGGTCAAAAGTTACAAGTGATTGAGAGTGATGTTGTTCTTGATAATAAAAATCATATTGCACGTTTTCGGCTTGTTGGGAATATCGATGAAGCTCATGCCCAGGTAAAGGAATTTACGCGAACTTTGCAAATTTTTCTTTGGAGTTTCGGTATCGGGAGTGTTCTTATTAATATTGCTATTATTTTCTTTAGTTTTCAACCGTTGAAGCTTATTCGACGCGCATTGAATGATATTCGCGAAGGAAGAGTTCATTATGTGAATACGGATTTAGTAAGCGAAGTGATGCCGCTTGTACAAGAGATGAATGCTCTCATTAATAATAATCAGCGTATTATTGAGCGATTTCGCACACAAGTTGGTAATCTCGCGCATTCATTGAAGACGCCTCTATCCGTGATTATGAATGAGACAGATAAGATGCGCGGAGAAAAGGCTTGTTTGTTGAGAGAGCAAACGCAAATAATGCAAGCTCAAATCAATCATTATCTTCAGCGTGCACGGATTGCAGCACAATGCGATAGTATTGTCTATCATACGTCTGTTCGCAGTGTGCTTGAACGTTTGGTGCGGGTTATGAAAAAGCTTAATCCTGAAAAACAAATTCAATTTATTATGGATGTTGATGATATTGTTTTTTCTGGAGAGAAGGAAGATTTAGAAGAAATTGTAGGGAATTTGATTGAAAATGCTACTCAGTGGTCTCGAGCAAAGGTTTTGATCTCTTGTTGTTTAGAAGAAAATGTTGAAGAAAAAGAATATTTTAGTATCTTTGTAGAAGATGATGGTCCTGGTTTAACAGAAGACAAAATTGATGAAGCATTAAAAAGAGGGCGGCGGTTTAATGAAAGTAAACTAGGGGCAGGCTTAGGGTTAGCAATTGTTTCAGATATGGTCAGTGAATATGGTGGCAATCTCTTTTTATCACGTTCTGATTTGGGTGGATTGTATGCAAAAGTTTTGTTACCTAAGATGGGAGAATAACATATTTTCTTCTTAAGCAAGAAATGTCTATAAAGTTTATAAAGCAGTATTTTAGACAATACATAAAGAGTAGGGAAACATTGTTTTTAGTTTCTTTGCTTAATTGATATATATGATAGATATTTATAATATTCTCCATGAAAAAATGAATTTTTATTAATTCACATCACTCTTCTTATGAAGAGGATAAAATGTAAGCGAGTTATTCTCTGTTCGTATTGGAAAAAAACGATATGCTCTTATTAATTTTTGCAGCATTTTTTCTGACTTTTCTGGCAAGTATTCTTTTTCTTTCACTACGTTTTGACGATGAGATAAAGAAAGAATGGACAATTGAAACCGTAGATGGTTATAGAAGCCATAAGCGTATGATTGAGTTTAACAAGCTTTATATGAATTATAAAAAAAGAAATATTCTTAAGGCTTTGAGTATTTTGTTTGTTCTTCTGATGACATGGAGTATTTATGGGCTGACAGGCAATCCAGAAGTGAAAAGTTATTTTTTTAGCGAATTAATGGATAAGGATCCTAAAACTCTCAGTAAGCAAGAAAAGCTTATTCGTTTACAAGTGCTTTTTTTCCGTGCACCTCACGATGGCAAGCTAGCAGATGCGTTAGCGGTAGGGTATCTCGAAGAAAGCCTTTTTCAAGAAGCTGTGAATACTTATTTAGATGCACTTCGTTTGAATGGAGAAACAGCTCCAAGGCTTGTCGGATACGGTTTAGCATTGGTTGGTTATGAAGGGGGGGTGATAACGCAAGAAGCGCAAAATGCCTTTCAAAAAGCAGCAGATTTAGCCCCAACAGATTTTTATCCACGTTTGTTGTTGGCCGATGCATTGCATCAAGCAGGAAAAACTGCGCAGGCAGTGCAATTTTTACAAAGCTTTCTTGATACAATGCCTGAAAATTTTTCAGGACAATCACGTGTTAAAAAAATGATGATTCAGTTACGTGATTTATCGAGTGAGCATACAGAGAAAAGAAATCTTGCACCTATGTAGAAGATGTGCAAAGCTCTTAAAAAATAAAATATTGATACTTAATTATAACGTATTTAAACTTTTTTCGCAGAGTGTCTATGAACAGTCAATCTTTAAAGAGTTCTGCCTCATGGAAGGTTATTTTAGAGCAGCGAAAAAAAAGGCGCTTACTGATCATATTATTATGTTGTTTGGTTATGACAATTGCAGCAAGTCTCATAGTGTATGCAATGCGTCATGCGGTCAGTTTTTTTAGAATGCCCTCTGAAATTACAAGAGAAGATATTTTAACGGAGCGCCCTTTGCGTTTGGGTGGCTTTGTTGAAAAGGGAACCGTTCAATATGTTGGAGAGAGAGGAGTTATTTTTTTTGTAACGGATAACAAAAAACATGAAAAAGTGGTTTTCAATGGTGCCTTACCGGATCTTTTTCGTGAAGGTCAGGGGGTGATTGTAGAAGGGCATTTCGATAAACAGGGCGTTTTTATAGGGATGCGTATTTTAGCAAAACATGATGAAACTTATATGCCTAAAGAAACAGCTGATCGTTTGAAAAAACATTACATTATGGAGAAATAATTCGATTGTGCTTGTCGAACTGGGTCATATTTTTTTAGCTGCAGCATTTTCAGTAAGCTTATTAGGGGCGTTTTTACCTGCTTTAGGTTTTTGGTGGAGAGAGCGTTTGTTAATGCAAACAGCTGTTCCTCTAACATATATCACTTTTACATTACTACTTTTATCTTTTTTAGTGATAATTTATGCTTATGTCGTATCTGATTTTTCTGTTTTGAACGTTGTTGAGAATTCTCATTCAGAAAAACCGATGCTCTATAAAATTACAGGTGTTTGGGGAAATCACGAAGGCTCTATGTTGTTATGGGTTTTAAGTCTTGCTTTTTTTAGCGCATTGATGGCTTTTTTTAGCCAACATTTGCCAGAAGATTTTAAGACGCTTGTTTTAATTTGCCAAAGTTGGATTACAACTGCTTTTCTTTTATTTATTCTTTTTGTATCCAATCCATTTTTACGCGTGAATCCACCAGCATTGCAGGGAAATGGTCTCAATCCTCTTTTACAAGATATCGCATTAGCAATTCATCCACCGCTGCTTTATTTAGGTTATGTTGGTTTTTCACTTTGTTTTTCTTTTGCCGTTGCGGCATTGATTATGGGACATGTTGATAGAATTTGGGCGCGTGGAATTCGTCCGTGGCTTTTACTTTCTTGGTGTTTTTTGACATTGGGTATTATGGTTGGCTCCTATTGGGCTTATTATGAGCTAGGATGGGGCGGCTATTGGTTTTGGGATCCTGTTGAAAATGTTTCGTTTATGCCTTGGCTTTCAGGAACGGCTCTTTTACATTCTGCTCTTGTTCTCGAAAAACGAGAAATATTGAAAAGTTGGACTTTGTTTTTAGCGCTGCTTACTTTTTCCCTTTCTCTGATGGGAACTTTTCTTGTGCGTTCTGGGCTTTTAATTTCTGTTCATAGTTTTGCTGTTGATCCAGCACGGGGGCAGGCAATGCTTGCGCTTTTCTTTTTTTTTACAGGAGCGGCTTTTTTTCTTTTTGCTTTGCGCACCCCTATTTTAAAAACAGAAAGATTTTTTCAACCAATTTCACGTGAAGGGTTTATTATTTTAAATAATTTGTTACTTACAACAATAACAGCAACAGTATTGATTGGTACGCTTTATCCTTATTTTATTGAGATATTAACTGGGCAAAAAATTTCTGTAGGGGCTGCTTTTTTTAACCTTACCTGTGGACCGCTAATGGTTTTGCTATTGTTGTTTGTTCCGTTTGGGACAATGATGGCATGGAAACGCGGTGATTTTCTTGCAGTTTTTGAACGGTTATGGTTTGTTTTTGTATTCGTTGGTATCGTCTGTTTTATAATATTCTATGCGGCATCTGTGCGTGATATTTTTGCAGTTTTAGGGATTGGGCTTTCAGCGTTTGTTTTTTTAGGCAGTTTAGCGGATCTATGGGGAAAGAGTGGATATGGCAAGAGAGCTTTTTCAGTACGCGTTAAGCGATTTCTTGGATTGCCATGGTCTACTTTTGGTGCAGCAATAGCACATATGGGATTAGGCGTTACACTATTTGGTATTGTTTGTGTGGCAAGTTTTGGGCAAGAACGTATTTTAATCATGAACATAGGGGATAGGGTGACGATAGCGGATAAAACGCTTCATTTTGATGCAGTGTATGATGGTGTTGGTTCGAATTATTCGACAATGGAGTTTTATTTTAAAATATATGAAAATAAAAACATTGTGGGTCATGTAACAGCCTCAAAGCGATTTTACTCAAGTCAAAATACATCAACAACAGAAGTTGGTCTGAAAAATCATGGCTTATCGCAGCTATATATTGTACCGGGACATATCGATAATCGGGGTCTTGTTGTGCACGTATGGTGGAAGCCTTATGTAATATGTATTTGGTTAGGGGCATTCATGATGGCTATGGGGGGATGTCTTTCTCTTCTGGGGTATTGGTTTCGCATTGGCATGTACAATAGGGTAGTGCTTGCTTTAAATTTTTGGAAAAGACATTGAGATGAAAAAAATTCTTTGGATTGTATTTTTTTTAATTGCAACGTTTCCTTTTCAATTAGCAATAGCAGTAGAGCCGGATGAGATTTTAAAGGATAAGATTCTTGAAGCGCGAGCACGCCATATTTCATCGCATTTACGTTGTCCGGTTTGTCAAAATCAATCAATTGATGATTCAGATGCTGCTTTAGCACGTGATTTACGGCTTTTAATTCGGGAAAGGCTAAAAATGGGCTATAGTAATCAGCAAGTCACTGACTTTCTTGTTGAGCGATATGGTGAATTTATTCTCTTGAAGCCACCATTGAATAAAATAACTTGGTTTTTATGGTTCTCGCCTTTGATCATTATTATCATTGGCATAAGTATCATATTTTTCCACTTCAAACGGAATAATCATGCGTTATGTGAATGAAAAAGAACAGTCAAAAATGTCATTGCATTAAAAAAGATGTTACATAAAAGAAATCAGATCATTTGCAATGAGCATACAATCTTATTGTAATTATATTAGGGAATACTGAAACCTTACAAAACTTTAATAATTTAGACAGAAAACGGTAAGGTCTGGTATTTTATAAGTGGTCGGAATTGGAATAAAGGTATGATTGAATAGGAGCATAGAGTAAATGGTTAAAAAGGCTTTCTTTAAAACATTTGTCGCAGTGAGTTTTTCTGCGATATTGGAAAGTGCACTGTTTTTTAGTGGATGTACATCAAGCTTGTGGATGACAAAGGCTCATGCAAGTTCTGTATTTACTTCGTTAATGCAACAACAGGGATTTGCCGATATTGTTGCTCAAGTGAAACCAGCCGTTGTAGCAGTACAAGTAAAGAGCAATAAAAAGAAAGAAGATAGGTTCTTTAGCAACTTTTTTAGTGGTCCAGGACTTGATCAATTACCAGATCAGCATCCTTTAAAAAGATTTTTTAAAGAGTTTTATGATTTTGATAAACCTAAAAATAAATTTCCGCACCAATCGCAGAGACTCCGTCCTGTTGCTTTTGGATCGGGTTTTTTTATTTCATCTGATGGTTACATTGTGACCAATGATCATGTGATTTCTGATGGAACAAGTTATACTGTTGTTCTTGATGATGGTACAGAATTGAATGCAAAGCTCATTGGGAAAGACCCCAAAACCGATCTTGCCGTACTAAAAGTGAATGATAAAAGAAAATTTTCCTATGTTGATTTTGGTGATGATTCAAAGCTTCGTGTTGGGGATTGGGTTGTTGCCATTGGGAATCCATTTGGTCTTGGTGGAACTGTGACAGCAGGTATTGTTTCTGCACGTGGACGTGATATTGGCACTGGTGTGTACGATGATTTTATTCAGATTGATGCTGCTGTTAATAGAGGAAACTCTGGTGGTCCAACGTTTGATCTTAATGGAAAGGTTGTTGGGGTTAATACAGCAATTTTTTCTCCTTCTGGAGGAAATGTTGGGATTGCTTTTGCTATTCCGGCTGCGACTGTAAAACAGGTTGTACAACAACTTATTGAAAAAGGTTCAGTTCAACGTGGTTGGTTAGGTGTTCAGATTCAGCCGGTAACAAAGGAGATTTCCGATTCAATAGGTTTGAAAGAAGCCAAAGGTGCTTTAGTTACTGATCCGTTAAAAGGACCGGCAGAAAAGGCTGGTATTAAAGCGGGTGATGTAATTATTTCAGTGAATAATGAAAAAATTGCTGATGCGCGTGAGCTGGCGAAACGTATTGCAAATATTAAACCAGGAGAAATGGTAACCATAGGGATTTGGAGATCAGGTAAGGAGGAGAGCATCAAGGTTAAACTCGCTTCAATGTCTGAAGATGAAAGTAAGAAAGAGACTTCAAAATATTCAAATGGACAGAGTGATTTAGATGAAACATTGGAAGATTATGGTCTGATTGTTATGCCTTCTGATGATGGTGTAGGGGTTGTCGTAACGGATGTCGATACCGATTCAGATGCTGCAGATAAAGGGATACGCCCTGGTGATGTCATTGTGACAGTAAATAATAAACCGGTTAAACGAGTCTCTGATATTATTAACACAATCAAAAATGCTCAGCAGTTAGGACGAAAGGCTATACTCTTACAAGTGCGGACAAATGATCAAAATCGTTTTGTTGCTCTTCCAATTTTCAAAAAGTAAGGCTTTAGTTTGTAGGACAAATGTTTATTAAATATTTGTCCTACAACATAATAAAATAATGGAGATACGTTTTATGAAGATACTCGTTATTGAAGATGATCATGAGACGGGGCATTATCTCGAAAAAGCTTTTTTGGAAGTAGGGCATTCCGTTGATGTTGCTTATGATGGGGATACGGGATATGCTTTAGCAACCACGGAAAATTATGACGTTATGGTTGTTGACCGAATGCTTTTACATCGTGATGGTCTTTCTATTATTGCTGAATTGCGCGCTAAAGGCAATGAAACACCGGTTCTTATCCTGTCTGCTTTAGGGCAAGTTAATGATCGTGTAACGGGGCTGCGTGCAGGGGGAGATGATTATTTGACAAAGCCTTATGCTTTTTCTGAACTTCTTGCGCGTGTTGAAGTTTTACAACGGCGGAAAAATCCTAAAGAAGCAGAAACTGTTTACTGTGTAGGTAATCTTGAGCTTGATCGGCTAGCACATACGGTAAAACGAGGTGATAGAAACATTCTATTGCAACCACGAGAGTTTCGTTTACTTGAATATTTGATGCGTTATGCCGGGCAGGTTGTTACACGCACTATGCTTTTGGAAAATGTTTGGAATTACCATTTTGATCCACAAACGAATGTCATTGATGTCCATATCTCCCGTTTGAGAGCCAAAATTGAAAAAGATTTTGATGTTCCCCTTCTCCATACAGTGCGTGGAGCTGGATATATGCTAAAAGTACCAGATAACAAAGCATGAATCGTTTGATTAATATAATGCGCACGACGGCGCTAAGGCTTTCAGCACTTTACATTTTATTGTTTGGATTGGTGGCAACAGGACTTTCTATTTATATGACGGCATTTTCTGCTTCATTGTTAACAGAGCAAACTGAACAGGCTTTACATGAAGAATTAAAGTATATTGAAAATGCTTATAATTATGGGGGATTATCCTTATTAATGCGCACTATTGATTATCGTTCAAGACAACCAGGAGCATTTCTTTATCTTGTCACGGATTCTATGGGGCGTATTTTAGCAGGAAATGTAGCACGTATTGAATTAGGTCTTTTGAATCAGAGTGGTTTTATTTCTACCTCTTTTTTATATTCCCGTTTTGGAGAACATGGCAAAACAAGTGAACATCGCGCTTTGGCGGTTATTGTTGATTTACCTAATGCTATGAAGATTCTTATAGGACGTGATTTGGATGAGCCAGAACGTTTTGCTGTTGTTATTCGCAAAGCTGTGATCATTGCACTTGCTGCAATGGTTGGAGGCGCTTTACTCATATGGTTTTTTGTTGGCAGGAGAGCTTTACAAAGGATTGATCATGTAACGGCTGCATCACAGCGCTTGATGGATGGTGACTTCAGTGGGCGTTTACCTGTCTCTGGAGTAGGGGATGAGTTTGATCGATTGTCAACCAATCTTAATGTTATGTTAGACCGCATTGAAGAGTTAAATATTGGTTTACGTCAAGTATCAGATAATAT
The DNA here is from genome assembly GCF_042195145.1 of Bartonella sp. CL434QHHD. Lineage (NCBI taxonomy): Bacteria > Pseudomonadati > Pseudomonadota > Alphaproteobacteria > Hyphomicrobiales > Bartonellaceae > Bartonella > Bartonella sp. CL434QHHD. Next base: position 52,810 of record NZ_JBHINT010000011.1, read on the forward strand.
TGCTCATGACCTGAAAACGCCGTTAACGCGTCTTAGAAATCGTGCTGAAGAAGCGCTTTCAGGAAATAAGACAAAGCTTGAATATCGTCAGGTCCTTGATAGGGTTATTGCAGAATCAGATCAACTTATTTGTACGTTCAATGCAATTTTAATGATTTCACGTATTGAGGCCAGCAGTGCAATTGAGCATCTTGAAATGATGAATATGAAACTGATCCTTGAGGATGCTGTTGAGATTTACGAACCTTTTGCTGAAGAGTCAGGTGTTTTACTTCGGTTGGGGAATATATTTGATAAAGAGCTTAAGTTGAATCGTGAGCTTGTTGCACAATCAATTTTTAATCTTATAGATAATGCCATTAAATATGCCTCTAAAGGTGAAAGGAAAGCGGAGGTTTGCTTATCAATGGAATATCGTGATGAACATTTATTAGTTGTTGTGAGCGATAATGGACCAGGAATAGCAGAGGATAAACGTGAAAAAGTGACAGAACGATTTGTTCGTCTTGAAGAAAGCCGCACACAACCTGGGTTTGGGATTGGTTTAAGTATAGCAAAAGCAGTTATGAAGCTTCACGGGGGTGAATTGTTACTTGAAAATGCAAATCCAGGGCTTAGGGCTATTTTGTTATTTCCTTAAAGATATTTTTCTTCACTTTTCTCTTTTCATACGTAACAACTATTTTAAAAGTATAAAGCAATAGAAAGGAAAGCAAAATGCTTTTCAAGGGAGCGCAGACGAAACAAGCTTTTTTAAAAACACAGCTTCTCCCTTTATGCCCTCTCGATAAAAGTAGTTCCCAATGGTTAAAAGACATGGAAGAACAAGCAAGGAAAGAAGGTTTAGAATCGCTTATTTCCATCATTTCAGAGAGTGGAACGCAGATTGATTTTATCAGTTCGGTTATGACCTTATCTCCTTTTTTGCGTGAGGTTTTAATTGCCAATCCATCATATCTTAGTGCTTTATTAAATGTTGATATAGAAACAAGGCTGAGCGAAATTATAGATGATATTACGGCTATCGATAAGGATGAAACTATAAATGAAACTTCATTGATGGCTGCTTTAAGGCGCAAAAAACGAGAAGCGCATGTTCTCATTGCTTTAGCTGATTTGGGAGGTGTTTTTACTTACGAAGTTTCATGTGCTTGGTTGACACGTTTGGGCGAAGCAGCATTAAGTGTAGCACTACGTTTTCTATTAAGAGAAGCGCATGATCATGGTAAGATCAATTTATTAAGCCGTGAGAATCCAGAAAAAGACTGTGGTTTAATTATTTTAGGGATGGGAAAGTTAGGAGCAGGGGAACTTAATTATTCTTCTGATATTGATCTTATTGTTTTCATTGATGAAACATCACCTCATATTGGTAATCTTTCTGAAAGTGTTGACGTATTTTCTAAAATGGTACGCCGATTAATCCGTATCATTCAAGAACGCACTGCGGAAGGATATGTTTTTCGTCTTGATTTTCGTCTTCGTCCAGATCCAGGATCAACCCCTTTGGCCTTACCAGTAAGGACTGCATTGCGTTATTACGAAGGGCGTGGGCAAAATTGGGAACGAGCAGCCATGATTAAAGCACGTCCAGTTGCTGGTGATAAGAGGGCAGGTTTTAACTTTCTCAAAGAGCTTTTTCCCTATGTATGGCGGAAATATTTAGATTACGCTGCTATTGCTGATATTCATTCGATCAAACGTCAAATTCATGCGCATAAAAATTACGGTCAAATTGCAGCTTATGGGCATAATATAAAGTTAGGTCGTGGTGGTATTCGTGAGATTGAGTTTTTTGTTCAGACACAGCAGCTCATTGCTGGTGGACGTTTTCCTCAATTACGTGGACGTCAGACAGTTGCAATGTTAGCAGAACTTCACACGCTTGGTTGGATCAGTGAGAAAACGAGAAATAGCCTTATAAAAAGTTATGCTTTTCTTCGAAATGTGGAACATCGTATTCAAATGCTTTTCGATGAACAAACACATCTTCTTCCAAATGATACTGCTCAATTCACAAGTGTTGCCTATTTAATGGGTTATCAAGACAGTAGCAGTTTTATCCGTGATTTATTAAAAACACTTCAGGTTGTTGAAAAACATTATGCAGCACTGTTTGAGAATGAGCAAGAACTTGGTTTAGAAATTGGTAATTTAGTTTTTACCGGTGAAGAAGATGATCCGGAGACATTAATAACGTTAAGCCGTTTAGGCTTCGAAAGAGCAAGTGATATTTGTCGTATTATGCGCACGCTCCATTTTGGTCGTTATAAAGCAACGCAATCAGCCGAAGCACGCGAGAGATTAACGGAATTAACACCAGCTCTTTTGAAAGCTTTTGGTGGGACAAAACGAGCTGATGAGGCGATGTTGCGTTTTGATGGTTTTTTACAGGGCTTACCTTCAGGAATTCAGCTTTTTAGTCTTTTGCAGTCTAATCCCTCTCTTTTGGATATGCTTGTCCTTATTATGGGTGCTGCTCCACGTCTTGCAGAAATTATTACACGCAGATCCCACGTTTTTGATGGAATGTTAGACCCAAATATTCTTTCAGAATTACCAACAAAAACGTATTTAGAAAAACGGCTTGAATATTTTCTTGAAAATGTTCTTTCTTATGAGGAGATTCTTGACCATTTAAGGATTTTTGCAGATGAACAACGTTTTTTGATTGGTATTCGAATTTTGAATGGTGCAATTACAGGAGAAAGAGCGGGTTTTGCTTTTACTGCACTTGCTGATCTTATGATTACAAAAACATTTGCTACCGTTCAAGAGGAATTTTCTCGTCTTCATGGTCGTATTAAAGGGGGGCGTGTTGGCATATTGGGTATGGGGAAACTTGGAAGTCGTGAATTAACAGCAGATTCCGATGTTGACCTCGTTTTGCTTTATGAACATGATGATGATGCAGAAATATCTGATGGAGAAAAGCCTCTTTATATTTCTCAATATTATACGCGTTTAGCACAGCGCCTCGTTTCTGCTTTATCCACTCTTACAAGCCAAGGTGTTCTTTATGTCGTTGATTTAAGGTTACGGCCGTTAGGCAATAAAGGACCTATTGCTGTTTCTTTTCCATTTTTTAAAAAGTATTATCGCCAAGAAGCATGGATATGGGAATATCTTGCTTTAACAAGGGCTCGAGGCATTGCAGGAGATCCTGATTTTTTACAAAAGCTAGAAAATGAAGTGTGTGCAATTATTGCTATTTCTCGTGATAAGAAGGAAGTTGCAAAAGAAGTGTGTGAAATGCGTTCCTTGATTGCAAAAGAAAAGCCGCCAAAAAATCAATGGGATTTAAAAACGATGTCTGGTGGCATTATGGATTTGGAGTTTATTGCTCAATTTTCTCTTATTACGCATGTCATTGAGTTTCAAATTGGAGCGACGACAGCGGATATTTTAGATCACTTACCAAACAGTTTTCTTAATCAGTCATGTATTGCTGATTTACATTATGCCTATCGTCTTTATACAAATTTGAGTCAAATTATACGGCTTTGCTTAAATGATTCTCTTGATCCCAATGACATGCCACCTGGATTAAGTGACCTTTTGTTAAATAGTGTTGGGGAACCTGATTTGCTTCGTGTTGAAAAATTAATTGCAGAAACTGGGCAATTGGTCTGTTCAGTTTTTACAAAAATCATGAAACATTAAAATAATTCTATAAGAATAATAAAAATTATTAATTCCATTTTTATATTAATTTTTGTCTTTTATTTCATTACACGCTTGAGAGGGTTAGAGTGAAGTTCTCTAGTGGTTTTTCAAGTGTGATGAAAAAATTTCTCTGTTAAATGTGCTATTCTAGGTATTATTCTTTATACAAAAAGCGATGAGTGACTAGTTTAGTGAATGATATGCTTTATGAGCCTTATCTCATTCTTTTCAAAAAATTGATATTATAATTATTTATATAATTCTGGATAATAATGATCAATATGAAGCTATAAAAGCTACTATAGATTAATAGTTTTAGGAAATTATAAATAAGATTTTAATTTTTCAACTGTGTCATTTTTGCTATAGATTTTTTGAAAAAAGTGTGAAACGATTTATTATTATTTATGTATCACATTAGCTTTTAGGGGAGCAATTATGATTACAAAGTATTTAGCCTCAACATCTATATTTTCTTTAATTTCAATTTCTGTAGTACAGGCGTCGGATATCGCTATTCCTGAACAGCCTGTTCCTGTCATTGCAGCGCCTGCTTTTTCTTGGACAGGATTTTATCTTGGAGGACAGATTGGTAACTTTTCAGGTAAAACAACTGCAAGTTATTTAAAAGATGAGACAAGGATATGGAATCCAATTGGAAAGGAGAATTTACCTAAACTTTCTGGTTTTATAGGGGGAGTTTATGCAGGTTCCAATATTGATATCGATAATAGTTTTATTATAGGTATTGATACGGATATTATGTGGTCTGGTAAAAAGGATTCTAAAGATGTCGATCTACCGGAAAAAAGTCCAACTGAAGAAAAACCACAACCTACAGAAGAAAAAAGTCTAACAAGAGATTTGCATGAGAATGATTCAACAAGGCGTATTAAAGCTGTACGTCATACCTTAAAACAAAAATGGGCTGGTGCTACACGGGTGAGAGTTGGTTTTGCGATTGAGCGTATGATGCCTTATATTTCCGGAGGGGTTGCTTATACGCAGCTTCAGAATATTTTTGGGTTAGTTACTGATAGCAAAAATGGAGAAGTTGATTTTTCTGATTGGTTGCATGATGAAAAAAAGACCATGATTGGTTACACCTTTGGAGGTGGTATTGATTTTGCAATGACTGATAATGTTATTGTGCGTGCAGAATATCGTTATTCAGATTTTGGCAAAAAAAAGTTCATACAGGATAAATTTGAAATGGGCTACAAAACAAATGATTTCCGCGTGGGTGTAGCTTATAAATTTTAATTTTTTGCAGAATTAAACAATTCAAAAGTCTCATTTTCGAATGAGGCTTTTATTTTTCAGATATGCGCTGGAAAATATTCTTCACTCAAAAGAGCTACTATTTTATTCGAACAATACGTTGATTTATAAATATAATTTACTTTTTGTCATGTTGAGTGAGAGATCCAAGGATCATAAGATTTTCTCATTTTAAACCTATACCATGTTGACCAATCAAAACCGCGTCTTTTGTACGTCAAAAGGAGGGAGAGCAGTGAGATAAACAACATTAAAGAAAGAATAAAAATGCCTCTTATGAATCATCTTAAGTGCCAAAAGCTGTCGCTACATTGGGGATTGGCAAAGTCTGAGATTTGATACTAGCTTGCTTTTCCATAAACGTAAAGATGGTGATGCTAAATGGACTTATCATTACATCATTCATAGGTGCCGTCGGGAAATGAGTTTGGGTGCTGTAAAAGATGCTTTTTTAAACCAACACATAAATTGGCAACTTAATGGTGTTTTGTTTTATTTGAAAGACCTCTGATACAATCGACTTTTCTGTTTTGCGTTATCGTAAAATATTTTATTTAATAACAAAAAGATCGCAAAAAAATTCTAAAGCACATAAAACTACATCCGCAATATAACTCAATAATAATAAAAATTCATATTATAATTTTTATTATTAGATATTTTATGTGATATTATAAATAATAATTTATAATAATAAAATAATTATAAAGAGTATTATAAATTTATTTATAGGAAAAAATAGATAGCAAATTAGGAATTTATCGAGACATAAAAAACATTATTACCTATATCTGTTATCGAAATATAATCTATTATTTTTTATATTTTTTTTAAATGTACGATAATAAATATCGAGTGAAATAGTAAGGGATTATTTCAAATCTATTTACGATAAATCAATCAACATTATTTGTTTATAAATCACAAGTAGGTTGGGTTATTTAAATTATATACTTTAGTTATTATTTGGCTTTTTTAGTCATCTATTTTCAGGTATAGAAGCTGAATGAGCTTCTCTATTATTCTATAAAATATCATCATTGTAATATTATAAGGATTTTACGCATTAGATGCTTTTGGAGGAGTGTATGATGAAATTTAAAGCAGGGTTTATGTGTAGAGCTTTGTGAAGTAAATCACATGCGCAATTAGCAACTGGAACCCGTGCGACAAGAATCCGGATTATTTATAAATCAGATGGGGTAGAATTTTCGTCCTTTAGGGCGGGAAGGAAGAAAACCAATAAGCTTGTAAAAAGCTCGTTACATAAGTGGGGCAGCAGATGGAATCCTCTGAGAAAAATTGATCTATTAACAGAGAAGGTGAAACTTTGTCTTTTAAGGAGAAAAAGGGAAATAAGAATTATGATTTCCAAAGGGATATGAAATAAAAATATTTTCGTTTTTGGTTGTTTTGGCAACTATGAAGGTGTTTAAAGATTAATTGTTTCAGTACATGCAATCTCGTTTTTGGGGTTGATAATGCTATAACGTTGTAATTGGCAATGCCATTGATTTTGTAAGCGTTCAATGGAAAATAAATTAAAGCCTGCGGGTGGTTTTTTATCACCAAAAGCTTGTGATGCGGAAGGAACACCAACAATAGGAATTTTTTTAATTGGTCCTTCAATGTAATTCAATGTGGGTAAATGAGTATGTCCGTGAAGAATAAGTTCACAACCGTGATATTTGATAACGTTTAGAAAACGTTTTATATCCCGTAGTTTTTTATGCCAAGACGTTGCATTGGGAAAAGGGGGATGGTGAATCATGACGACACGAAAAAGGTTGCGCTGTGCTGCTTCTTTTAAAAAGAGCGGTAAAGTTTGCGCTTGCATTTTACCAAAATAACCAGAAGCTTGAAAAGGCAGTGTCGCAATGGCTGAAGAAGCTGCTATGATGGCAACATCTTTGCGAATGCGCATATAAGGAAAGACGCTTTTTTGAGGGATGTCACCTGTAATCCAAGGTTTAAAGAGAGTGCATGCTTTTTGGAAAGCGCCGCGGACATAGGCATCGTGATTTCCAAATGTCAAAGAAATATCTTGAGGTTGTCCTAAGTTAAGTAGCCAACGACGTGCTTGTTCAAATTCCTTATCGAGAGCAAGATTTACAAGATCACCAGAGATCACAAGGTGATCAGGTTTTGTTTTGTTCAAGGCATCTATTAAAGTTTCTAGGACGTCTGTTGCCATCTGATTCTTACGTTTTTTTTGCCAATTCAGATAACCGGTAAGACGTTTCCCAGAAAGTTCGAAGAGGGAAGGTTGCGGGAGAGGTGAAAGATGTACATCCGATATATGGGCAAGATAAAACATAAAAGCTCGTAGAGTATTAAAAACGATTTAAAGAATAAACATAAGATAAGTTAGTGCTTAAAGGCAAGAAAGATTGTAAAATAAAAATTAGCTTGCAAAAAAGAACGCCTCAAGCGGAATGTTCCAAATAGAATATCCCCAATAGAATATCATTGTGTTGTACATTCACATATTTGTAAAAAAAACATTTCTCAATGCGTTTGAGCTAATTTCACGACCGGTATTCGATGCTATAATAGAAAGCTTCTGTGAAGTATATAGGGCTTACTGTACACTACCATCTCTACGCTTATACAAGGTGCAAATAAAAACCATCATACTATTTTCCCCCAATTTTGTGAAAATCCTTGCTTTAAGAGGATTCATAAGAGGTATTTCATTCTTTTCTTCGATGGTTTCTATCCATACAGCATCTCTTCTAATAATACGCAAGAGAATGTTTTTTATTTTTTTAATATGAGGATATTTGAAATAAGGAGAATTATACTGTATTTTTAGTTATAAATCAATACGTTATCTAATTATAAAAGACAAGTAAATACGTAAAAAGATAAGCTGAATTTTAAAACTATTATACGAAATCTCAAACCTTTTCACGTCCTTCATAATACCACATGCTGCTCAACAGTAAAAGGCAAGCAAGCAATGCAAAAAAACCAGAAAATATCGAAAAATAAAAGGTATTGATTAAACGGGTTTCTGTTGCTTCTTTCAGAACAATTGAATGTGCTGGGGAAGAGGACGGACTTGTTTTTGATTGAATCAGCTTGAATGGAGGAAGATGAATGTTTTCTTTTCCCTCAGGGTGTAAACGTCCGATGTAGCCGCCTGTGTGCTTAATAATGGGGGCTAGTTTTTCTTGTGTTGAAGTCAAGTCAAACAACTCAAGATTATCGAGCATCCCTACAGAAGAAAGTATTGTTAAATCGCCATTTTTAATGGTAAAAATTCCTGTCTCATCAGTGGTCACAGTTGCAGTAAAAAGGCCTTCTTGATCTTTGGTCAGAGTAATATTTTCTTTTTTTCCAGAGGGAAAGATTATTTCAGCGGGTTCTGGATGGTCTTTTAGAGTTTGGCGGCGAATTGTTAAATGATGATGGCTGCTGGTCGCACTTAATTTTTCTTCTTCAAGTTCTGGTTCTTTCATGAGCCAATGAGCAATTCGTCGATAAAGAGCAGCATAAGGACCGCCGCCTTCGAAACCTCGAGCCCAAAGCCAACTTTCATCAGAAAGCAACATGCCTACACGTCCTTTATCAACATGAGAGAGAAGTAAAAGTGGTTGCTCATCGGCTCCTTTCATGAGGGCGATTCCGTTATTTATGTTTTGAATAGCAATTTGTCTCAACCATTGCCCCCATTGGGAAGCTGGAAGGTTAAGTGTTGCAAGACCTCTTGTGACAGGATGGCGCTCACCTTCTTTGGTTAATGTGGGGCGAAAAGGTTTTTCAATAATAGTTCCATTAGGTAATGCCGGTAAAATGCTTATTAAAGGTGTTTTCGCAAGTGAGTTTTTTTGGGCAAATTCAGGTCCTGTTACCATCAACAATGCACCCCCCTTTTGTACATATTGGGCGATATAATCGTAATAGATTAAGGGGAGAACAGTAGAGTGCTGGTAGCCATCAAGGATGATGAGATCAAAGTTATTAATTTCTTCAACAAAGAGTTTTCTTGTGGGAAAGACCACTAAGGATAATTGGCTTGAGGGCGTATTATCTGCTTTGGTGGGAGGACGCAAAATAGTAAAGTGAACAAGATCAATATTGGAGTCACCTTTCAAAAGGTCTCGCCATGTCCGTTCTCCATTATAAGGAGCACCTGAAATAAGAAGAACGCGTAAATTTTCTCTGATTCCTTCAATAATTGTTATGGCGCGGTTGTTTTCAAAGCTTAGTTCACCTTTGTGTGGATCGGTTATAACTTGGATAATATTTTTTTCAGCATGAGGAAGGGTAATTTCAGTTTGAAAAATCACGCCAGGAGTCACAGAATAATGGCCAATGTCTTGTCCATTGATGCTTAGTGTAATATTTGCTTTCTGTGGTATTGTTTTTTTGGTGGGGCCTTTATCTTCTACCAAAATGGAGAGCGTTTGTGGTTTGTTGACAAGGGCAAATCGTGGAGGAGAGATAAACTTAATTTGGCGATCAAATTCATCTGAGTGCCCTGTAATCAGAGCATTGAGAGGGGCTTCATGATGAAGGTCTGATAGGTCAGGAATGTCATGCACTTGTCCATCGGTGATAAAAATGGTTCCTGCATAACGAGAGAGCGGTACATCAGATACTGCTTGTGTTAAAGCCTCAAACAAATTCGTTGAGGGCGCATACTGATTATCAGCAAGTTTTCCAGCTTCAATAAAGCGTGGTTCAAATTGTGGATAATGCGCCAATGCTTGAGTTAATTGCGCGCGCGCTTCATCACTGTCGTTTGTACGTGTTCCAAATGTTTGGCTTTTGCTGCGGTCAATAACAATTCCCACTGTGCTTTTCAGTGGTTCGCGCTGTTCTTTTATGATCATTGGATTGAGCAAAGCAAGGATGAGGGCGCTTAATGCCATCAGACGAAATAAAGAACCTTGCCGTTGCGTAACAAGACCAACAACGACAAAAAGAATCGATATTCCATTTAAGAACAGAATCCAAATGAGTGGTAAAAAAGGCTGAAAAGTGAAAAATGATATCATTGCCTTCTTTCTCTTTTAAAGCGTTCCAAGAGTGCTGGAACATGAACTTGATCCGCTTTATAGTTTCCTGTAAGAACATAAAGGACAATATTTAAACCTGCACGAAATGCCCATAGACGTTGCATGGGATCATTGGGAACAAGGGGATATTTCCATGTCCCTTTTTCATCGAGTGCCCAAGCACCGGCAAAGTTATTGGCAGTAATGAGAAGAGAACTTACATTATCGCCGCTGGCAAGAGAATTTTTATTTTTTTTGTTTGTTGAGGAGGATTCAATCCATAAAGGTGAACCACGGTAGAGACCTGGAAAATCTGGCATAATATAAAAAGAACGTGCAACAACATGATCTGTTGATGCTGGCTCAATGGATGGAATATTTAACTCTTTTAAGATATCTCGTAATCTTTGCGTTTCTGGAGTGGCATCTCCTTCAAGATTAAGATTGCTCTTTATCTGATCGCGCGTGTCAAATAAAATTGTTCCCCCATGTTTCATAAAGTTATTTATTTTTTCAAGGCTTTTGGGGGTTGGTATAGGACTTTTAACATCAATTGGCCAGTAAATAAGAGGATAAAAAGAGAGTTCATCTTTATCGAGATCAAGTGCTGTAACAGAGCCGAGGGTAAGCATTGTGCGCTCTGCGATAAATTGACTTAACGCTTCTAGACCACTTTTACTCGTTGTATCAATTTCATGATTATTGGTTATAACATAGGCAAGATGTGTTGCGCCGGCAGCTTGTACACTATCATGATGGTTTTCTTTCGTTTGTGCATGAAGAGTTGGATCATATGAAAACAAGGCAATAAGACTTATAAAGGGGAGGAGAAACATATTACGCCGTTTCATGAAAGAAAAAATATCTCCCATCCATAAAATGAGAAAATTGTCAAAGGCGAATAATAAGATGGCTAATCCTAAAAGTGGACCAATAAGATTTTTTTCTTTTGTATCGTAAGATAAAGGGCTTTTATTAAGAGAAGTTGGCAATGATGATTGTTTCATCAAGTGCGACGAATGAGTTAAGAGATTGAGTGCATAAAAATTGTTTTTGACACCATAAAGTCCTGGGGGAGTATGGTAGGAAGGATGGGGTGGATTTTGAGAGTCAAAGATCAAAGGAACAACATCAGAGGGTGGTACTTGTAATTGTCCGTCAACGGCTATAGTTCGCCAAGGGCTTTGTACCACGGTTCTTTTTTCTCTGTGTGTTAGGTTTGTATTTTCGTTAGAACCTAATGTGATTAATTTTTGCAGCATTTGTGCAAAAAAGCCAGAAAGAGGAAGATTAGACCATGTTGGGTCAGGAGCAACATGAATGAGAATGAGGGTTCCTTTACCACGTTTTGCTGCGGTAATAAGAGGAGTTCCGTCCGAAAGGCTAAGCCACGTTTTTTCAAAAAGATCTGGGGTTGGTTCTGCGAGGATTTGGCGCGAGACAGTAACATCTTTTGGAAAAGGAAGATCAAAGAAAAAGCTATTTTTTGCAAAAGGGGCAAGCTTTTGTGGTTTTGTCCAAGACATAATACTTCCAAGGGAACGTTGACCTGGGCGTAGTGGTATCGGAAGAAGGTTATCGTAATGTTCTGCGCCACTGAGTTTTTCTCCTGCAAAGCGGATGAGTGTTCCCCCTTTATTCACAAAATCAGAAAGTTTTTTTTCTGCTTTTGGGGGTATGTTAACAATGTCACCCATAATCAAAACAGATGGATTTTGTTTAAGCAAATGATCAATATCCGTTGAAAGTTCTCTTCCACCGGCTGTTATAAGCTGTGTATGACCTTGTAAGGCTTTGATAATGTAATAAAATGGAGCAAGTAAAGGCTGTGCCATTTCATTGGTATCTGGTGAGAGAAGAGCAACACGGCTTATCCTGTTATGGCTGTCTACCAAGAAGGTTGCAGCAGCATGGTTTTGATTGTTTATTTTTATCCAAGCGATATCATTGCGTAGTTCAAGTGGTACATTAAAAGGAACAAGTGCTGTTGTTTCTCCTTCAGAGAAATTGTTCGTAAATTGACCGAGAAGTTGATTATTTGAATCGTAGAGGCTGAGTATAGCGGGAGTGTTGTTGTGTGTTGTTGAGCGGATAATACGCGCGCCCATGTTTCCATTGTTATTTTCTATGGATGTTATGCCGGTTAAATCGGAAATATCAGTCAAATACCACAAGAAGTTTCTAGGTTTTAATTCTTCAAGATGAGCAAAAGCTTGCTCATCTTCATTTGTTCGTAATCCATCACTCAAATAAGCAATATCAAGAGGTTTTCCTTTGGTTATTTCGCTGAGTTTTTTGAAGGCATGCACACGGTTGACAGGCCAAGGACGCGGTTGCAAATGCATTAAATGCTGTTTTATAATCTTGGCTGGTTGGGGCTCTATATTGGAGATATCATTTTCAGCCGTTGCAACAAGATAAATATTTTTTTGCTGTTTTTCTGCCTGTGCAAGAAGCATTTCAGTGATAGAGATGCGCTTTTTCCATTCTTTTACAGAAGCCCAACCATTATCAATAATGAGTGCAAGGGGTTGAGACCCAGAAAAGCTGATTGGTTTTTGATTCCAAGTGGGGCGTGCTAGAGCTATGATAACGAGTGCCGCTATGGTTAAACGCAACAAGAGCAACCACCAAGGTGTATGTTTTGCTGTTTCTTGTTGATGAGTTGGTTTGGGTAAGAAGCGAAAAGGGGGAAAAAGCTCTTTGCGCGGAGATGGAGGAGTTATCCGTAACAGCCACCAAATGACCGGTAGGAACAAAAGCCCTAGTAACAGAAAGGGAGCAGCAAAACTCAAAGTGCCCTCCTTTTTTGCAATGGAGAGTCGCTCATTGTATTTGCAAGATGAAAAATGGTCTCTGTTAAAGGTTGATCCGTTGTACTAACGTGATAAGACCATCCTTGGCGTGCGCAAAAATTTACCAATTCTTGTCGCCTTGCGTGATATAGTTTACAATAGCTCTTACGAAGATCTTCTGCTTTAGTGGAAACATGTTTCTCTTTCGTTTCAGGATCCAAAAATTCTGTGTGACCTGTGTAGGGAAAGCTTTCTTCTGCGGGATCAGAAATTTCAATTAAATGAGCTGTCACCTGTTTTGTAGTTAAAACGGTTAAATGTTGGATGATTTTTTCAGGATAGTCGAGAAAATCACTCATTATAACGACATGTGAAAAGCGTGTAATCGTTGAAAAATCCGGAAATGAATTTTCATCTGAATGATTTTCTAAAGCAAAGGCTATTCGTTCTACGACATTGGATGTCATTGTGGGAGACATTAAGTTGGGAATAGCAATATGTTCGCCACTGCGTGCAAGAAGGGATGCCAAGGTAAGGGTAAGAATAATGGCATGATTACCTTTAGAGATTTTAGAAAAGCGCGAACAGTAATGCATTGATGCGCTCTGATCAGGACAAAGCCAAACGGTTTGTGTCATTTGCCATTCGTTTTCGCGCAGATACGTATTTTCATCACGCGCTGAGCGACGCCAATCAATGCGGGTAATGGATTCTCCTTCCATATAGGGACGAAATTGCCAAAAGTTTTCCCCATTACCGCTTTTACGTTGTCTGTGCCATCCGGTTATCAGTGTATTAGCGATATGACGCGCTTGCAAAAGGAAATATGGCATTTTGCCAGTATCCTTATGCAGTTCATTTGCCAGCGACAATGGAGGCTTTTGTAAAACTTTTTTGCCAAGTGCCATTCAAAGAGCATCTTTCACAAGGTTATTGATAATATCTTTTACGGTTATATCTTCAGCACGGGCAGAAAAATTAAGAGCCATGCGGTGTTGTAATACGGGATAGGCTAATGCTTCAACATCATCAAGTGAAGGGGCTAAGCGTCCATAATAAAGAGCACGGGCGCGAACACAAAGTGAAAGGGCTTGTGATGCCCGTGGACCAGGTCCCCAAGAAACATAAGTATTAGCAAGGCTATTGTCTTTATGAGGGCGAGATGAGCGGACAATTTTTAAAATAGCTTCAATCACATTTTCTGAAAGAGGCATTTTGCGAACGATATTTTGAATTTTTTGCAATTTTTTGCCGGATAAAATTGGTTTTGCATTTGTTTTTTTTTCTTTTGTTGTTTCTAAAATAATCCGTCGCTCTGTTGTGAGGTCAGGATAGTCAATATCGATTTGCATCAAAAAGCGATCCAGTTGTGCTTCAGGAAGTGGGTATGTCCCTTCTTGTTCGAGAGGGTTTTGCGTTGCAAGAACATGAAAAGGTTGTGGCAAATCATAACGGGTACCTGCAACAGTGACATGATATTCTTGCATAGCTTGTAAAAGGGCTGACTGTGTCCGTGGGGAAGCACGATTGATTTCATCGGCCATGAGAAGTTGCGTAAAAATAGGACCTTGAATGTATCGAAAAGAACGTTTACCGTCTTTATCGGAATCCATAATTTCAGAACCAATAATATCCGATGGCATTAAGTCAGGAGTGAATTGGATGCGTTTTTCATCAAGTCCTAAGACTGTTCCCAATGTTTCAACAAGACGTGTTTTTGCAAGTCCTGGAGCACCGACAAGAAGGGCGTGACCACCAGCAAAAATAGCGATTAAAGCATATTCGATTACCTGATTTTGCCCAAAAATAACTTTGTCAATTTCTTGTTGTAAAATATCCAATTCTTTGTGTGTCGTATCAATATCATCAATAATGACTTGAGCCTCATGATTGATATTGACCTTTTTTATAAAATTGGATGATGGATCATGTTGACTCATATTTCTTCCTTAAGGCGTTTGTCGCAAAAATGGTAATTTTCTCTGCATGATAATGGATATCTTATTGTTTGTAACAGAAAATGAGAAGAAATGAAGTATCATATGCCGTTTTTTTTCATATTCGTATAGAAGAGAAAAGTTTCTTTGGAAGAATAGACGTGCTTTATAAGGGATGTCTTAAAAATTTTGTTTTATGAAGAGAGTTCTTTAAAGCAGTGAAGACAACTTTTTTGAAAGGTTAAAGGGTGAATATAAGACAGAACTTCAAACAGGTTGCGTGGTTACAACAAAGTGATATTCAAACACTTCTTCGTGTTTTGTCTGAGGAGGGGGAAGAGGCGCGTATTGTAGGGGGAGCAGTGCGCAATCAACTGCTAGGGCAGCCTATTAGTGATATTGATATTGCAACAACCTGTTTGCCGCAACAGGTTATTGCACGTGTAGAAGAAGCAGGATTTAAAGCTATTCCTACAGGGATTGCTTTTGGTACAATAACAGTAATTGCTCATTCATGTTCTTATGAGGTTACAACGCTTCGCTGCGATATTGAAACAGATGGTCGTCATGCAAAAGTGGCATTTGGTCGTGATTGGAAAAAAGATGCTGAACGGCGGGATTTTACGATAAATGCACTTTATTGTGATGCTGCTGGAAACCTTTATGATGATGTGGGAGGTTTGAGTGATATTGCTAGCCGAACAGTTCGTTTTATTGGGGTTGCAGAAGATCGTATTTGCGAAGATTATTTGCGTATTTTACGGTTTTTTCGCTTTTTTGCGTGGTATGGAGCAGGGCGACCTGATGTGCAAGGATTGAAGGCATGTGTTCGTTTAAAACACGGTTTAAAAAAACTTTCTTCTGAACGTATTTGGGCAGAAATGAAAAAGCTTCTTGCGGCGTTTGATCCAACGCGTGCTCTTTTATGGATGCGACAAAGCAGAGTTTTGGCACTCATTTTTCCTGAAACAGAACGATGGGGCATTGATGCAATTCACGCATTGGTGAAGACAGAACAGACTCTTGGTTGGAAAGTTGATCCATTATTACGGCTAGAAAGCCTTCTTCCTCCTGACCCCATACGTCTTCATGAAATGGCACAGCGCTTGCATTTTTCCCATAAAGAAAGAACGCGATTAAAAGAATGGGCAGAGTTAGAAATAATAAACCAAAACTGTTCTGATCATTTTGTGCAAAAACTGATTTATTTTCATGGACGACAGCCAGTTTTAGATCAATTATCGTTGTCTGTCGCTGCATCACATCTTGATCATCTGGAAAAAAGTGATGCTTTGCAAAAAGCAGAGGGTTATGTCAAGCTTCATCAACTTGCCAAAAAATGGCAGATTCCAACTTTTCCTATTAATGGTAACGATTTAATAAAGAAAGGTTTTACGAAAGGTGTACTTTTAGGAAAAAAGCTTAAAGAGCTAGAAATGATATGGGTTGAAAGCGGATTTTTAATGGATCGTCATGCACTATTAGAAAAAATTGATTTATAATATATCTGTTTACAAACCCACTGTTGTTTATATTTTTTAAGTCAACATATTAATTTATAATAGTAATTTTTCATGTGAAACAAGAGCTCCAAATATTGTAAGGTTATTTCAAACCTGTTCATATTAATCAATCAAAATTATTGCCTTAGATGTCACAAGTGAGGAAAAATGATTACAGAGAGGAAAAATGTCTCTTATGAACCATCTCAAAGATAAGGATTCTCGAAAATGAGAACGAATAAAGAGAATAGTGATAGCTGTTTGTACTTTGTATGAGCATGAAGAGGGGGATGTCTAATGGATTTTTACTAGGAGGAGTATTTAATCATTTATAGGTGGTGATATGAAATGGATATGATGGGCACTAAGAAATGTTTATTTTATCAGCACTTAATTGTTGGAAAATGATAGGCATTATACGCTCTAACTGTTTTTTATATATTGTATATTGTTTTTCGTAATAATTTATGTTTTTTTACAGGAATTCTGTAAGTTATTCCAAAAGTATTATTGAAACGTATGCGCTTTTAATTACTTATTATACGCTATAAAAAATATTTTTTAATTATTTAAAACCATATTTTATGTATTTTTATCGTTCTATTAAAAATTTTAGTGGAATTGCTGTGTTTTATAGATTACAGGTTCTTTCATGATAACCAATTTGGCGTAATGCTTCTCCTGTTGTTATGGCTACGCTCATGGCGAGATTTAGAGAGCGTGCCTGTGGTTGCATGGGAATTTTCAATGTGTAATCGGCCGCTTCATGAACATAATCGGGAACGCCAGCTGTTTCACGACCAAAAAGTAAAACATCATTTCTTTGATAGCATATCTGCGTATAGCATGTTTTTGCTTTTGTACTTAAAAGCAACAGGCGGCGGTTTAAGTGTTTCATGGAGCTTATAAAATGTTGCCAATCAATGTGTCGTTCTAAGGAAGCATATTCGAGATAATCCAATCCTGCGCGTTTGAGATTACGATCCGACAGATTAAAGCCTGCAGGTTCAATAATGTGCACATGTAAACCAAAGCAAGCGCTAAGACGTAAAATCGTTCCAGTATTACCAGCAATATCAGGTTGGAAAAGAGCTATATGAAGTGTCATGTTCTCTGTAATATGATTTTTCTTTCGACTTTGTAAAGAAGCACCACAATTTATTCGAAAAATATGCTTTGAGAAATACATGTTTTTACGGTTAATTTTTATTCCCTTTAAATTTCAGGGAAAAAGTTATGTATACAGGTCTGTTTGGGATAAGAGAGAAGCTCCCTATTAGAGACTTCCTTTTATTGAGCGATCCATGAAATGGATTGGCTCATTATGTTGAAAAGTGGGGTATTTAATGAGGTTAGATCATCCATTTTAATTAAAATCAACAAAATATGCTTTTTATGCAAAAACAGAAGCAAAAAAAAATACTCATGCAACCAGTTGGAATTGAGGAAGGGAGAGATGCTGTAAATGTGTTAAAGAAATAACCGATAAGCTCAACTTATTTACTGAGATATGATCATAACAAGACAATGTTTCTTTCTTTAGAAGTGTTTATTTACATGCTATCTCTGATTTTCACGGGTGGGGGAGTAATTTTGATTGATTAATATGAATAGGTTTGAAATGAAAGAAACTTACGGTGTTTCAGGATTTCATTCACTCTGTAAAACGATGAATTATCATTATAAAACAGTTTTTGTATAAACCATACAAATGGCGGAGTTTTTTACGGGGATGTTTTCATGGTTGAGGTAACTGAATGATCAAGCATTGTACAATGGGAGAGGGTATGGTAAAAGAATGTTTTAGCAAAGTGTCTCTTTAAGTTAAGTCCATGGGTGAGCAAACGAGGCGGGATTTTCTGTTTTTGGTAACAGCTGTTGCAGGAGCAGTTGGAATGGGAGCGGTTGCGTGGCCTTTTATCCGTCAGTTGCGTCCAGATGAAGCTGTTTTGGCATCTTCCTCTGTTGAGGTTGATCTTTCTGGTATTGAAGAGGGGATGTCGGTAACGGTAAAGTGGCGAGGACAGCCTGTTGTTATTCGAAATCGTACGGCAAAAGAAATTGCTGATGCGCGCGCTACTGAATTGAGACTTCTAAAAGATCGTCAAGCGCGCAATCCTAATCTTGAAGGTGAAAAAGAAGCAACAGATTTTGCGCGTTCAGCAGGTAAAGGACGTGAAAATTGGCTGATTGTTATTAATCTTTGTACGCATCTAGGCTGTGTAACACTTGGGCAATCGGGTAAATTTGGAGGATGGTTGTGTCCCTGTCATGGGTCTGTTTATGATACCGCTGGAAGAGTGCGGTCAGGCCCCGCTAACTATAATTTGGCTATTCCACCTTACCAATTTCTTTCTGATACTTTGCTCAAAATAGGATAAGGTCATGACAAGGTTTCCTCCTTATTGTCCTAAAAATGCTCTTGCTCGTTGGTTTGATAAGCGTTTTCCTTTTCCTCGTTTTTTTTATAATACATTTGTAATTTTTCCTGTTCCGCGTAATCTTAATTACTTTTACACATTTGGCGGTATTTTAACCATTATGCTTTTATCACAGCTCTTGACTGGTATTGTCTTGGCTATGCATTATGTTCCAGATATTCATTTGGCTTTTGAAACTAGTGAACGATTTCGGCGTGAAGGGCAGTTTGGTTGGCTTTTTCGTCCATGGCATTGTGTAGGCTCTTCGTTTTTTTTTATTGCTGTTTATATCCATTTGGCACGTGGACTTTATTATGGTTCTTATAAAAACATGCGAGAAATGGTATGGGTTACAGGTATTTTTATTTATATCATCATGATGGCAATAGCATTTTTTGGTTATGTGCTTGTTTGGGGGATGATGTCTATTTCAGCGGCTTCAGTGATTGCAGGGCTTTTTAAAACGATACCTTTGGTGGGGATATGGTTGCATGAGACACTTCTGGGTGGTTATGGCGTAGGACAACCAACGTTGAATCGTTTTTATGTTTTCCATTATGTTTTATCATTTATTTTGCTTCTTTTTGTGGGGCTGCATATTTGGGCAATCCATTGTGTTGGGCAAGGTAATCCAACGGGTCTTGCTATACAATCAGATAAGGAAACAGTTCCATTTTCGCCTTATGCGCTTATCAAAGATATTTTTGCTATTACTGTTTTTCTGATCTTCTTTGCCTGGTTTTTGTTTTATATGCCCGATTATATGGGGCAGGCTGAAAATTATAGTGTGGCAGATCCTTTAAAGGTACCTCTTCGTGTGGTTCCAGAATGGTATTTTTTGCCTTTTTATGCGATGCTTCGTGCTATAACTTTTGATATTGGTATTTTCCCTTCAACTTTTGTGGGCTTTGTTTTATTCGTCAGTTCGATTTGCATTTTAATTTTTGTGCCATGGTTAGACCGTTCTAAAATATGTTCAGCAAGATATCGACCTGTTTATAAAATTTTCTTTTGGGCGTTGGTTATTGATGTCGTTTTTCTTGGTTGGTTGGGGTCAAGAGAAATAAGTGATAAAATTCTTTTATGGACACAATTGGCTACTGTTTATTATTTTATATTTTTTTTGGTTATTTTGCCGATTTTGCCAGCGTTTGAAAAAAATTGTTCTCTTCCTTCTTCAATTATGCAAGATTTAAAACAGAAAAAGAGACTATGGTAAATGTTTTTGTCGGACTGATTTTTATTGTTGCTATGAGCTTTTCTGCTCAGAGTTTAGCGAGTGATGACTCTGATCAGGAAGAGGGATTTATTTCTTTTCCTTTACAAGTTCCTAAAAAACAAGAATGGAGTTTTTCAGGTCCATTTGGGCTTTATGATAAGGCGCAATTGAGGCGCGGATTAAAGGTTTATAAACAAGTTTGTTCCAGCTGCCATGGGCTAAAATATGTGGCTTTTCGCAATTTAAAAGCTCTAGGGTATGATCAAGAACAGATTAAAGCTTTGGCGGGGCAATATGAAGTGCGCGATGGCCCTAATCGAGAAGGAAAATTTTTTAAACGTGCTGGGGTTGCAACGGATTATTTTCCTTCTCCCTTTTCACATGAAGAAGAAGAAAGATTTATTTTGAATAGTGCTTATCCTCCAGATTTGTCATTGATGGCACGTGCACGTGGGGTATCTTTGCCGTTTCCTGCTTTAATTACTGATGTATTAACTCATTATGATACAGCTGGTCCAGATTATATTACAGCTCTTTTAACAGGATATCAGAAGGCACCGAAGGAGATAAAAATTGCGAATGGTTATTGGTATAATCCTTATTTTATTGCCGGTAATTCTTTAACGATGGCTCCTCCTTTGAGTAATGGTATGGTTGCTTATGAAGATGGAACTCCAGAAATCATTGAACATTATGCGCGCGATGTTTCTGCTTTTTTGATGTGGGCTGCCGATCCTCATATGGAAATTCGTAAAAAAACCGGTTTTCGTGTTATTTTATTTTTAATCATTTTTGCAGGGCTTGTTTATATTTTTAAAAATCGTATTTGGTGTGGTTTAGAAAAAGAGTTAGAGAAAGAAATAAAAGACGAAATAAAGAGAAAAGGGTAAAGCGACAAGACTCGAAAGAGTATAGAGTATAAAGAGCATAAGGAACAAATCTTTTTATGATGCATTGAGGTTTTATAAAGTAAAAGCAAAGTAAAAATGGAGATGTTAAAATGAAAAAAATTGCATGTACTACTCTTATGTCAATTTTGATGGTTTCTAGTACTTATGCTCAGTCTTTTGAAGTGCCTTCAAAACCTGAAATGATCTCTTCGACGGGTATTGTACAGGTGGGGATAGATAAGTCTGTGCGTTATGTGACACCTTTAGCAACGGATTTTGTAGCTTCCAGTCTTATAGGCGCCAATGTATATAATATAGAAGATGAAAATATTGGTGAAGTAAAAGATATTATTTTACGTGAAAATAATATTGCAGGATTTGTTATTGCTGTTGGTGGTTTTCTTGGTATAGGCGAGAGTTATGTGGTCGTTTCTCCAGAAACAATCCAGATGACAAATGATTATGGTAAATGGAAACTCATTACAAATGCGACAAAAGATTCTTTAAAGGACGCTCCAACATTTAAATACGAAGGGCGTTGGACACGCTAATTTTATATTTTTATTCTTTAATGGATAAAACTGTTGCTATCATAATCATATGCTAGCAACAGTCTTTTTGTTCTAAAAACACTTGAGAGCTTTTGCGACAAGATTCCAGGGAGCTATTACCAAAGTTTTCAAGATAAACTATTAAGACAGAGTGAAGATTTAAGTATTATGTTTAAATAACATGATATCGCCATCTTGCACAATGTATTCTTTTCCTTCATCGCGGGCTTTTCCTGCTTCTTTTGCACCGCTTTCTCCACCCAGAGCAATATAGTCATTGTAGCTGATGGTTTGGGCACGAATGAAACCGCGCTCAAAATCTGAGTGAATAACGCCAGCTGCTTGGGGAGCTTTTGTACCACGCGTAATTGTCCATGCTCGTGTTTCCTTAGGCCCACAGGTGAAGTAAGTAATGAGATCAAGTAAATGGTAACCAGCGCGAATGAGGCGATTGAGACTCGGTTCAAAGAGTCCTAAAGCATTGAGATATTCTGATGCTTCAGCATCACTCAGTTGTGTGATTTCCGCTTCGATAGAAGCAGAAATGATAATGCTTTGCGCATTTTGCTCTGTTGCCATTTTTTCAACTGTTTGGGTAAAGCTATTTCCATGAGCGGCGTCATTTTCGCTTACATTACAAACATAAAGTACAGGCTTGGAGGTTAAAAGATTCAAGCTTTTAAGAATGTGGTGTTCATCGGAAGAGATATCTTTGAGCAATAACCGGACAGGGTTTCCCTGTTGCAGTATGTTTAATGCTTTTTCCATAATAGGCAAAATTGTGAGAGCTTCTTTGTCTTTTCCGGTTGCTCGTTTACGAATTTGTATGATTCGTCTCTCAAGACTTTCAAGATCCGCAAGCATGAGTTCGGTTTCAACCGTTGTTGCATCACTAACAGGATCAATACGTCCCTCTACATGGGTAATATCTTCATTTTGAAAACAGCGTAAAACGTGGACAATGGCATCGACTTCGCGAATATTGGCTAAAAATTTGTTTCCTAAACCTTCGCCTTTTGAAGCTCCTCGCACAAGCCCCGCAATATCGACGAAGTTAATGCGTGTAGGAATCATTTCTTTTGAACCAGCGATTGATGCAATTTTTTCCATTCGTAAATCTGGAACAGCAACTTCACCGGTATTGGGTTCAATGGTACAGAAAGGATAATTGGCAGCCTGTGCAGTGGCTGTTTTTGTTAATGCATTAAAAAGAGTTGATTTCCCAACATTAGGTAATCCGACAATACCGCATTTAAAGCCCATGAGAGTCTTTCTTTTCGTTTGATTTTATAGTCAAGATAAAGCTTCTTTTTTATAGCATATTTTCAGAAGAGTTATAGTCCTTGCCTTGCGATAAGTGAGAAAAAAGTATAAAGTAGCAGGTATCTGCTTTTTTTACCTTAGTTCTTCTTATCTTAATTCTCTCCTTAGTTTCAAGGATAAGAAAACTTCGAATTAATGTTAATATTGTGCTAAGTTTTTCATGGTATGCAAATCTGCATAAATAATTAATCGGAGAAAATAGAAGAGTGTTATCTCGTTGTGCCTTTTTAATTGCAGCACTTTTGGCTTTGGCTGGATGTGCTACACATCAGTCAGATATGTCATCGGTTTCTTTTCAACAAGTTCGATACATTCCACCAGAAATACAGGCTTTGTATGGTCCTGTAACGAATGAGACTTATTCGTTACCTGCTGTTGATCTTACGACAATTGATCCAAAATATTGGCGACAAGAAGTGATTTATTATACATCTTATCCAGCTGGAACATTGGTTGTAGATACGCAAGAGTGTTTTCTTTACCTTATTGGTGAAAATGGAAAAGCTTTGCGTTATGGGATTGGGGTCGGTAAGGAAGGTTTAGCATTTGAAGGTGAGGGGGTTATACAGCGCAAGCGTCGGTGGCCAAATTGGGCTCCTACTGCAGCTATGATGGCTCGAGAACCAGAACGTTATGGACATCTTGGGAAAGGAATGCCACCAGGACCCGATAATCCATTAGGTGCGCGGGCACTTTATTTGTTCAAAAATGGGAAAGATACACTTTTCCGTATTCATGGTTCACACGAATCGTGGTCAATTGGGCGTGCTATTTCAAGTGGGTGCATTCGTTTGCTTAATCAAGATATTATCGATCTTTATGATCGTGTTCCCGTTGGTTCGCGTGTTGTGGTATTGCAAAACAATAGGAGTATTCCTACAGTTTATAGTCAACAATCAAATGGCTATGATCCGCTACAGTCGACCATTCAGCCAAATGAATTTTTTTAATTTTGGGGAGAAGATTGGAGAGAGCTGTTTAAGTGTTTTGGTTTTCTGTTCAATCTTCTCTTTTTCTTAAAAGAGAAAATAAGCCTTTCTTTTTCAAAAGTGCATACAAGCTTGTATTCTGATTCTATTTTTTAGCTTCTCACGTTGCCAACAGATTTTTCCTTTGAGAAAGTTTATAAGAGGATTTTTTTTAAGAGTTCTTATCCATATTCTTCACGCGACTGGGACACTCAAGCCAATGGTTTTGATTGTTTTTTATCGTTTGTGAAACTTCATTCATAAAGAGGGATTTCTCATCTTTTATAAGGAGAGCAATATTTTTTGCAATTGCCTCTAAGAGAGGGGATAACCATTCTTGATCAGATTTGGTGAAATTTCCCAGAACATGCTGATGAACAAGTTCTTTGCTTCCAGGATGACCAATTCCTATGCGTATACGACAATAATCAGTACCACAATGGGCATCAATAGACTTAATGCCATTATGCCCATTATTTCCTCCACCAATTTTTATACGAACTTTTCCCGGTGACAGGTCTAACTCATCATAAATGATGATCAAATTCTTCAAATCTAATTTATAAAATCGCAAAGCTTCGCCAATAGCTTGACCAGAAAGATTCATGAAAGTTTGTGGTTTTATAAGAAAAATTTTCTCATTACTTATTAAACCATTGGAGATTTCTGCTTGAAACTTCTTTGACCATGGAGAAAAAGAGAAGGACTGAAAAATGGCATCAACAGCCATAAAACCGATATTATGGCGGTTATTTTGATATTGTAAACCAGGATTGCCAAGACCAGCAATAAGCCACATGTGTATCTTCAGTCAAAGTATGAGTAAGGGTAATGTCTCATAAATTAAGGCGGAAAAAATTCCCGCCTTTTGAGTTTTATGAAGTTTCCGTGTTTTCTTCATCATTTTCTTGCTCAGAAGTTTCATCGCTGACATCCATGCCAGCAGGAGCTGCAATAGTTGCAATGGTAAAGTCTCGATCTTGGATGATGGGAGTCACATCTTTTGGCAGTTGCACTGCTGAAATGTGAATAGAATCACCAATAGAGTAGCTGGAGAGATCAATTTCAATAGCTTCAGGAATAGCACTTGCTGGAGCTGTACATTCAATTTCGTGCCGAACAATATTGAGGACACCACCCTTTTTAAGTCCAGGTGCCGTATCTTCATTGAGGAAGTGGACAGGAATATTCACTTCTACAACGGATTTTGCTGAAATGCGTAAAAAGTCTACATGGAGGGGAAAGTCACGCACGGGATCTAATTGATAATCTTTTGGCAAAACCATAATTTTTTGCTTGTCAAGAATAATCGTTGCAATGGTGGTACGAAAGCCACCGGCATGAATTTTGTAGAAAATTTCTTTATAGGGAACTGTTATTGCCAAGGGTGGTTGTTTTTCACCATAAATGACAGCAGGAATAAGACCGTTGCGGCGAAGTTCACGGGAGGACCCCTTACCAACCCGCTCGCGTTTTTCGGCCTTAAGAGTGTAGCTTTTACTCATAATTTAAGTCCTTTTTACATGATTGGAGATCCTTCAAAAACAGTAATAGTTTTTGCATGGATATGAAGATATGCGCTAACCAACAGCGATCACTCCATTCTACGTTGCCTCCAAGGGTGTCTACGCAGAAGTTTGTTCTATAGTTCAAACTATTCATAGATGCAAGAGTTGTGGGAAAAATCGATGATTTCTACCGTTAAAAAGGAGGAAATGTTACAAATTGCGGTGTGGATGGAGAATCAACCAATATGTGCTGGCACTGATATGTTCCAAATCAAACACTGGAGATGTTATGAAGGTTGAGATTGCCTTGGGTGAGATGTCAGAGAATCGTGCTTTGCATAAATCGATGCCAGCACTTCTTGACTTAGAAGAATTATTGGCGACACGTCTTCTTGTACAAGGTAATTCCGGTTCAGGGAAATCACATCTTTTACGCCGTCTTTTGGAGCAAAGTGCTAAGTGGGTGCAGCATTGTGTAATTGATCCAGAAGGCGATTTTGTAACTTTGGCAGATAAATTTGGTCATGTTATTGTAGAGGCTCAACGTAGTGAATTAGAGTTGACTCGTATTGCCCATCGCATTCGACAACATCGAGTTTCAGTGGTATTTAATCTTGAAGGCTTGGATACTGAACAACAGATGCGTGCTGTAGGGGCTTTCCTTGGGGCACTTTTTGATGTGGAACGTGATTATTGGTATCCTATGCTTGTCGTTGTCGATGAAGCGCAATTGTTTGCTCCAACTGCAGCAGGAGAAGTTTCTGATGAAGCGCGTAAAATTTCTTTGAGCGCTATGACCAATCTTATGTGTCGAGGACGTAAACGTGGTCTTGCTGGTGTTATTGCGACACAACGTTTGGCTAAGCTTGCCAAAAATGTTGCTGCTGAAGCTTCAAACTTTTTAATAGGGCGGACTTTTTTAGATATTGATATGGTGCGCGCTGCTGATCTTTTGGGAATGGAGCGTCGCCAAGCGGAAATGTTTAGAGATCTTGAACGGGGAAATTTTATAGCTTTAGGCCCTGCTTTATCACGACGTCCCTTACCAATCATTATCGGTTCTGTTGAAACTTTGGCACGCTCTTCTAGTCCTAAATTAATGCCACTTCCAACAGAGCGGGATGATGTGCAAGAGCTCGTTTTTACTGCTTCACCAGAGGAAATTTTAACGCCATTTAAACAAACACGAGAGCCGATGAGGGAAAAATCAATGCACGAGATGTTAGAGGAGGTAGTGCATAAAAAACAAGAGCTGTTGGAAGAAAACCTGAGTTTATTTCCTGAACTTTCTGATGTTGAGCGTGACGGCCAAGCAGAACATATTATTCGGGAAATTCTTGAGGATTCTGAGGCTTTTTATCGTTCAACAGCGGTGCTTTATCAAGATTTTTCAGTTCGTTGCCGTATCCATGGTATGTCAAAGGTTCCTTTTAATCTTTCACAATTTCGGCGTAAATTGGCTATTGCTCAGGCTTTTGTTGATGAACAAACGGCTGTCAGTGAACATTGGAAACATATTTTGCAGATATCAGAAAGTTTGGAAGAAGATGTTCAAGGAGTCTTCTTGAATGTGGCACAGGCCGCATTAGGGGGAAAGCCATGTCCATCTGATGCATTTTTAGCACGTCTTTATGGAACTCATTCTTTAAGCCGTGCACGCCGACTTTTAACCTACTTTGAAGAGCGTGGACTTATTGTTATTCACACGCATTTTAGTGGTCAACGTATTGTTGCATTTCCTGATCTTGGTGTTGAAACAGCACCGGGAGACCCCAAGGAACCACTTTAACCAAATAAGCTGGAAACCGATTGTTCTGCTGCTGTCCTTGCAATTGCTTCTCCAATAAGGTCGGCAATGGGCAAAACACGAATATTATGGGTTTTCTCAATAGCTTGTGTTGGCATAATTGAATCTGTAATAACCAATTCTTTCATCTCTGAATTGGCAATTCGTTCGATTGCATTACCAGAAAGAACACCGTGCGTGATATAAGCCGTGACACTATTGGCACCATGTTTAAGCAGAGCACTTGCTGCATTGCATAAAGTTCCACCTGAATCAACAATATCATCAAGCAGAAGGCAATCTTTTCCCGATACATCTCCAATGATATTCATAACTTCTGATTCACCGGGGCTTTCGCGACGTTTATCCACAATAGCGAGCAAACTGTTCAAGCGCTTGGCGAGCGCGCGCGCGCGAACCACACCACCCACATCAGGTGAAACAACGATAACATTTTCAAGAGAATAATGCACTTTGACATCGCGAGAAATGACAGGAACAGCATAGAGATTATCTGTAGGGATATCAAAAAAACCTTGAATTTGTCCTGCATGAAGGTCCAATGTTAAAACACGATGGGCCCCTGCTTCCGTAATTAGGTTGGCAACAAGTTTTGCAGAAATAGGAGTCCGTGGTCCTGGTTTTCTATCTTGGCGGGCATAGCCAAAATAGGGGATAACAGCTGTAATACGACGTGCAGAAGAACGACGAAGGGCATCAATCATGATGAGCAATTCCATCAAATGATCATTTGCGGGATAGGATGTAGATTGCAAAACAAAAACATCTTGACCACGTACATTTTCATGCAGTTCTACAAAAATTTCTTGATCAGCAAAGCGCTTTACAGTTGCTTTGCCTAAGGGGATGTTCAAATAATTTGCAACATCTTCAGCTAGGCGTGGATTAGAATTTCCGCAGAAAAGTTTCATAGTAGAACCTCTGAATTATCATGGTGAGAATGCGACACGGTTTTTAATTTCTTTTTATTAAATTGCAAGAGAACAATTACAAAAGCCTTACAATTTTATCGATTATTATTAAAGAGCTATGCAGTATGGTTTCTCTTTTTCCAAAAGTTTGTTACTTTTAGAGCAAAGTTTTTTCTCCATGCGGCAAAGAAATACATATTGATTAATCTTTTTGGTTATTACTTTATAAAAATGCTTTCAATATGGGGAATGTTTCATATTTAAGATGAATGAAGGGGAGTAATAAAAAGAAGTATCATCTTGCCTTCAATTATTATAACCAAACATTGAAAATGATCACAGCGAAGGCAATCATATTTTATGTGCTGGTAGATAATTTCGTGAAAAAAGCAAAGTCCAATGGGATTTATTTTTACATTTGGGTAAAAAGTTTAGTTTTGCAGTTTTGGTATTATTCTCAAGCATAAAAGGGGCTCATCTTTTGTTTTTCAGCATAATAGCAGAAATTTGCCGTCCGTAATCGGGTTCGTTGCGGTGTATTGCACGGCGATAGGAGAAAAAACGCTGTTCATCTTGATAGGTACAAAGCTCTACACAAGAAGCATTAACGCCTGCTTCTTTGAGTTGGTTTATAATAAATGCCCATAGATTAAAATAAAAGCGATTTATTTTGTCTGTTTTTAAAAAATATTTTTGGTATTTGCTGTGGTAATCAATAAATTGGTCGTAAAATTCATTTGTTACTTCGTAGTGATAAGGGCCAATACAAGGTCCAAGGACTGCTGTTATTGATTGTCTTTTGGCTCCTTGTGTTTCCATAACAGCAATTGTTTTCTCGATAATTCCATTTAAGCTTCCACGCCAGCCAGCATGAGTTGCAGCGATGACTCCAGCTTGTGGATCAGCAAACAGAATGGGTCCGCAATCTGCTGTAAGAACCCCAATAACGAGTTCTGGGGTGGTCGTAACCAGAGCATCAGCTTGAGGAGGTGCACCGATAGTTGCTTGATGAGCTACGACAACGTTACAGGAGTGTATTTGATTGACTGTGACTAAATTTTGCGCCTCAATAGAAAAATAATTAGCGATCAAAAGACGATTCTGTACAATATATTCAAGCTGATCATTTGAACCTTTCCCAACATTAAGACTATGATAAAGATTTTTTGAAACACCACCTTGACGTGTAAAAAATCCATGTTTTATCCCATGGGTGTGTAAAGTAGAAAGATTTTTTGCAAGAATGGGATGAGGGATAGATTTCATAAAAGTTCCTTATGGAGATTATTTGAAATGAGGATGGAGATGTTCATATTTGTCAATGAATATTTCAGATACTGATGTGCTTATTGACAAAAGCGCCGATCATCAAAATTGAGGAGGTATGGAGATGTTTTTATCACTGAAATGTAAAACTTTAAATAATTTTCCCATCTGATCTGGACCAGCGAGCCGTTCGATGTCTTGGCGGATTTTGTCTTGCAAAGGAGCACTTTTGCCAACTCCAAGCTGGTTTGCGCGCTCCAGTAGCCCCATTTTAAAAAGAAATTCTCCTTGGTCTAAGATTTCAGCAAAACAGCCCTGTTCAAGAGCTATGTTTTTTAAAAAAGAAAAATCAACATGGGATGTTAAATCATGTTCACCAGGGGCATCAAAAACATCACGAAATCTATGTTTTGAGAGTGCTTGCAAGGTATCGCCAAAGGCAAGCTCACAAGCACCATAGTCGATAAGTAAAGCAGAACCTGTCACTTGCACTAAATGGTGGCTGATTTGTTGCATGAATTGATGCCGTAAAGGGGCATGTTCAAAAATTGTTCCGTCAGGCACTTTAGAACAATAGGTTTGTAGACAAGAAGAGGGAAGTTTATGCGGGGCAGCAATAAAGATGAAATCTCCATTTTGATTGACTGTAATGCAGCGCTCTTTCCATTCTCCATTGACTTTAATATATTGGTTGATAGGGAGTGTATCGAGAAATTCATTAGCAATGAGGAAGAGAGGTTTTGAAGGAATTTGATTAAAATTTTCAATGCTATGGATTTGTTTTTGATAAGAGCAAAGGCGCTTTTTTTGTTCTTTTGCAAGTTTTTTGCTTATTTCGATCAGAAAAATTTCAGCAGCATTAAATGCTCTTGTAGAAAGCTTTTGGATGGTTCGCAAAATGTCATCCATCAAAATTCCACGTCCTGGACCTATCTCAGCGAGGATAAAAGGATGAGGACAACCTTGAGCTTTCCAGCTCGCAAGAGTCCAAATGCCAATCATCTCTCCAAATAATTGGCTTATTTCAGGTGCTGTAATGAAATCACCATCACGTCCAAAAGGTGTTTGTGTTTGATAATAACCAAACTGAGGATCTGTAAGTGCCAACGTCATATATTGGCTAACAGTGATTGGTCCATTAAGGACAATAATTTCTTTAATTTTTTCTTTTAGATTGGCCATTTTCTGTCGATTTATGTTTAAAGGCGTGGAGAAGAAGATAACCCCCTAAAAGAAGCATGGGAAGAGATAAAGCCATGCCATAGGTAAAACCAGTAGAATGGAAAAGAGTCGAAAACCATTCTGGATCTTCTTGAGGCGCACGGTAAACTTCAGAAATGCTGCGTGCTACTGCGTAGCCTATAATAAATGTTCCTGATACAGCACCGGGACGCTTTAATGCTTTGAACCCAAAAATAAGAAGACACAGGATGATGAAGAGAAGAAATCCTTCCATAAATGCTTCGTAAAGCTGGCTTGGATGGCGCGGTAAATAGTAAGGATCGAGAGGAAAACAAACAGCCCAAGGATGTGTAGTGATATTGCCCCATAACTCTTGGTTGATGAAGTTGCAGATTCGTACAATGCCGATACCAATAGGAGCACCTGCAGCAATGATATCAAACATGGCTCGTATGTTAATATAATTTTTACGGGCAAACCAAATCATAGCAATGATAATACCAATAAGTCCGCCATGAAAGGACATTCCCCCATCCCATACGGCAATGATAGCACTTGGATGGTTAAAATAGTAAATGGGATCCCATACAAGAACTTGTCCTAAACGCCCTCCGATAACAACACTTATGGCAGACCAGACAACAAAATCTCCGATCTTTTCTTTATCCATAGGAGGGTGGTCTCTATACCATAGAGATGTTTTTTTTAATAATTTTTGCGCATACCACCAAGCAAAAAGAATACCCAGTACGTAACCAAGTCCATACCAATGAAGTGCTATGGGACCTAGCTGGATAATGACAGGATCAAGGAAAGACGGAAAAGCAATGGCTGGACAAGACAGATTGTTCATGAGTTAAGCATTTTACATTATACGAGATGAATATGAAGTGACTCTGATGGTCAGAAATGACAGATGAATGCACAATGGTCAAGTCAGTAGGGAGGCTAGTCAGAAAGGGAGATAGATTTCCACTGATTTATCGCGGTAAAAAATATGGTGATAAAGGAATATTAAAAAATCTTAAACAAAATCGTTATGAAAAGTCTACATAGTATGTAAAATATAGAGTAAAAGGAACAAATTACAGTATCTAAATGTTATGAGAATACGCTATAATGCGTGCGTCAATAATTAAAATTTAAGGAAAAATGTTATGCGTAATGGATCAAATCGTATTCTTGATGAATTAGCAAAATTAGCAACGGATGCTGCTGACGTTGCGCAAGGCATACGACGTGAAGCTGGAACAGCTTTTCGTGTGCAGGCTGAAAAGATAGCAAACAAACTTGATCTTGTTTCTCGCGAAGAGTTTGAGACTTTTAAGGAGATGGTGCTGAAAATCCATGCTGATAATGCTGATTTGAAAAGGCGCCTTGATGATTTAAAGAAAGATGATTAAAAAAACGCAGACACAAAAAAGTAAAATAGTTTCTTAAAAAAAGAATCTTCAAAAAATATCCCCAATTTTTCAATGTGATGCGTGAAACTAAAAAATGCTTAATCTTGAGTCTGTTAGAGCGGAGCATTTGTTTATTTTTGATTTTTTTTTGGGTAAAATACATTTTTTTGAATCAGGGGGGCTGGCGCTATGAAATTGTATCAATACACTGAAAAGACTTGATGATTCGTTTTATGACTATCAGGTTGCCCTAAACAGCGCGATTGTGTTCTGGGTGTTTGTGTACTGTCGATGTTTTTATGTGTATTTGTTTGGTGTAAAGGTTCTGATTGTAGCAAAATATTGTTACAGTTTAGACGGTTTATATTCTGTTGACAATGTTTTAAGATGATTGAGGATTGTGATGAGGCTTGCATTTTGCGCCACAGAAAGAAAAGAGCACCCTGTTGACTTTATCGAACAGATTGCCTGTGAATATGATTGGTCGTTTGAGCGGGATGCACAAGATGAAATTAGCGTTTGTGTGGAAGGAAAACGCGCAAACTATCGTCTTGCTTTTTCATGGATGGAAGAGCATGAAGCACTTCATTTAGCTTGTTCGTTTGATCTCTCTACTAAAAATGCTCGAACAGCTGAAATACAGCGCTTATTGCTAGCAATTAATGAAAAGTTGTTGTTGGGACATTTTGATTACTGGCAAAGGAATAATTCAGTTATTTATCGACAAGGTCTTCTTTTGGCTGGTGGGATGCATCCATCTCATATACAGGTTGAAACATTGTTGATACATGCACTTAAAGCCTGTGAAAGCCATTATGTTGCATTTCAGATGGTTGCTTTGTCGGGAGAAAGTGCTTACAAGGCACTACAGTACACTTTGTTTGAAACTGTAGGGAATGCCTAAAATATACAGTCTGTTATTTTTACAGACGGTTTGCGGAAATATTGCTCATAGGGGGACATCAAGAATAGCGCGCACTCCCCCGAGTGGGCTCTCATCTAATTGTATATTGCCACCATGGCTGCGTGCTATGTCTTGAGCAATAGAAAGACCAAGTCCTGTTCCACTTGCATCTTGATTTCGCGCTTTATCAAGTCGAAAGAATGGCTTAAAAACTTCTGTGCGCATATTTTCATGAATTCCAGGTCCATTATCATCGATTATCAATATAAAAGATTCTTGTTGAGAGTTAGCGGTTAGTTTAACAGTCGTGCCGTAACAAAATGCATTTGTTACAAGATTGCTGACTAAGCGTGTGAAAGCACGGGGACGTACTTGTATTTCTGTAGGACCTTCAATGGTGTAAGAAAATTGACGTTTGTGAAGACGAGCATCGGTGGAGAATTTTTGCATAAGAGCATTTAAATCAAAAGTCTTGACACTTTCACTTCCTTCACCCCGAGCAAAAGCAAGATAATCTTCTAACATATTTTGCATGTCACTTACATCTTGCTCAAGCGGTTTAATATCAAAGTCAGTATTTACTAATGCCAGCTGAAGTTTAAAGCGTGTAAGAATGGTTCTTAAATCATGACTTACTCCTGAGAGCATCATGGTACGTTGTTCAATTTGGCGTTCAATACGTTCACGCATGCGTAAAAAAGCGATGCCTGCACGACGGACTTCATCAGCTCCTTGTGGTTGAAAACCTTTTGGTAAAGGACGACCGCGTCCAAAGCTTTCTGCTGCTTCAGCCAATTGTTGAATCGGTTTGATTTGATTGCGCAAAAAGTAAATTGCTATCAGCAATAAAACAAGAGCTGTTCCTACCATCCAGCTTAAAAAAATAGCAGTATTGGAAGCATAGGCTTGGCTGCGTGGAGCAAAGACGCGTAAGATGTTGTGACCAAGGTGGATACGGATTTCAACAAGATCAGAATCTCCTACGGTATCGATCCAGAAGGGACGGTTAATTTGGCGGGTGATTTCTTCACTTAAAAAATAGTCAAGAATTGCAAAAAATGGCTTAGGTCCTGGAGGGGGTAAGGAGGTAGGAGATAGAATAGAAATATTTAATCCCATACGTTGTTGTGCAATACGCTTGATATCTTCATAGTTATCTTGTTGGGGATATGTTTCAAGAATATCAATAATGGCTGAAATATCATGCACGACAGCTGTTGAAAGACGCTCGGTTACCATTTGCCAATGGCGTTCCATAAAGACATAAGCAATGACCGTTTGCAGAAGCACCATGGGAGCGATAATAATGATTAAAGAGCGAGCATAAAGCCGTTTAGGCATTTTTTTCGTTAACCATCGAAGAAAAAATCTTAAAGGTTTGATCATTCTTGTGCCTATTCAATAGAGAGTTTATACCCTATTCCTCGCACGGTTTGGAGCCATATAGGCAGTGCTGGATTTTTTTCGATCTTACGACGAAGGCGGTTGATCTGCACATCAATGGCACGTTCACTTATATTGCTGTCATCTGTCGCGAATTTATGGCGCGGAATTGTATCGCCTGCATTTTCGGCAAACATGACCATCATTTCTTGTTCTTTATCTGTTAATTTAATAATTTCTCCTCCTTTTTTGAGTTCGCGTCGTGAAATTGAAAATATATAAGGACCAAAAACGATTTGCTCAATTTTAGGTTGGCTAAGGGGAAAACCACGTCGTAAAATGGCGTTGATGCGAAGGAGAAGTTCACGAGGGTCAAACGGCTTAGACAGATAATCATCGGCCCCTGCTTCTAATCCACGGATACGATTGTCTATTTCTGATAAAGCTGTTAGCATCAAGATAGGAACATCTTTTGTTTGGCGGAGTGAATGAGTGAGATCAATACCGTTTTCGCTAGGCATCATGACATCAACAATAAGAAGATCAAAATCTAAACTTGCCAACAGTCGTCTTGCTTCATTCGCATTGGCTGAAACTGAAACACGAAATCCATTTTTAATGAGAAACTGAAATAAAAGATTGCGAATACGAGTATCGTCATCAATCACAAGAAGGTGAGGGGCATCGTCACACAAAACTTGAACGTGATTGGTCATTCTTAAAAAAACCTTGATAAAAATTTAGTTTACACAAAATGCAAGTTTACATAAGTTGTATAAAGCTGTCGAGCAGCACCTTTACCTTAAAGGAGAGAAAGTTTTATTTATAAATTTAAAAAAGTTACTTTTGAAAAGGATATTATGGGTAGTCTTAATATACATATTATTCCCGTTACGACATTCCAACAAAATTGCACTTTGCTTTTTGATAGTGAATGTAAAACGGGGGTTCTCGTTGATCCTGGTGGTGATTGGCCGCGGATTCAAGACGTAATCGAAAAGAATGGTGTTATTGTTGAGGCTATTTGGGTAACACATGGTCATTTTGATCATGTAGGAGCAGCAATGCAAGCGAAAGAAGCGCTTAATGTAAAAATTATCGGTTCACATCGCGATGATAAGCCTGTGATGGATGCTGTGAGCGAAAGCGCAAAAAATTATGGCATCACTGATGCTTGCATCTGTATTCCTGACAAATGGTTAGAAGATGGTGAGTGTGTTCATTTTGCTGGACATGTGTTTAAGGTTTTTCACACCCCAGGACATTCCCCTGGTCATGTTATTTATTTCAATGAAAAAGAGCGCTTAGCCCTCTTGGGTGATGTTCTTTTTCGTGGTTCTATTGGACGTACGGACTTCCCCTTCTGTTCCTATGAAAAATTGATGCAATCTCTTCGAGAAAAAGTTTTACCCTTAGGCGATGATGTTTGTTTTATTTGTGGGCATGGTCCCAAAAGTAGCATAGGCTATGAGCGCCAAAATAATCCTTTTCTTCAAGATTTTAATATATGAGCAAACAAAAAAACGCTTTGAAGCGTTTTTTTGTGCCATTTAAGGCTTTTTAGTAGGGCGGAACAGAAGTTAATTTATTGGGGCATAACAAACGTGTTCCAAACCATTACGGTCTCGGAAAGTTCCTGTTTTAGGGTTGAAAGAACGGTATTTTTTCTTGCAATAGTTAAGCCAATCAGATTCCCATGATTGTTGTACTGGCTCATATTCCACCGTTTGCGGAGCTTCATAAATTATCTGTTCTTGTGGAACCTGTTGATGTACAATTTGATGCTGTGGTGCGGTTTGATAAACAACTTGTGGCTGTTCTGATTTTTTTAAAATTTTGCCGAGAAGTGCACCTGCTGCAAGAGCAAGAATGCCTATTGCTAAAGCTTCTCCTGAGTTATTTATATTAATACTACTGTGTTTTGTCTTTTTGCGCTCGACATAATGATATGTCTTGTGTTCAACATGATGGTGTTGTTGTGCTCCCCATTTATGGCTAACATAATGACGCTTGTGGGGATTATCAAAAGAGCGATGTTCACTATGAGAAAAATGGGAGCTAAAATTGTGAGCTGGTAAACCAGCCTCCCTCCTCATATCATAGCTATGATACCATGCCATATCTGCAAGCGTTGGATTTAATGGCATCAAAACGGTTGCAGTAGACATTGCTGATAATACCGCTAATCTGAAGAGTTTTTTCATAATGATGCTCCTTGTGTAAATTCGTATTTTTCACATCCTACACGTTTCAAACTGAATAGAGCCTGAACAATTTTGGACTTTATTGTGACAAAAAAATAAAAATTCATTTAGTTAAAACATTGCCGGTACAGTAAAATAAAATCATGACAAAATTTTGATTTCAATTAATGTAATATTCTTAAGGTTAATTCAGCAGCTTGTATTGAGAGCAGAAGATTTTTTACTATTGGTTATAAATTCTTTATTGATGAGTACTTTTTTATTAATTGATACAATATGAATTAAACAATAGGTGTATGAATAAAAGTTATCGTTTTTTATTATAGGCTTATGGTGCTAAGATAAAATCTTATTTGTGTGATAGAATACAGTCCTGTTTGGCTACTCTCTTGTGAGGTTAAATATTGAGTTCGATATCAGATTATAACTGTATAAGATAATATATTGCGGGAACTTTTTTTGATATATGGGAAACATTCTCTTTAATTTTTTTGTGCTCATTTAGGTTTTAGAAGTGTTTTTGGCATGTTTTGATAGTTTTAGGGATTTTTTTATAACGTGGTTTAACAAGAAAAATTGCTAAAGGGGGAACATCAATAATAGCGCGTAAGCCCCCTAGAGGGCTATCATCCAATTGAATATTGCCTCCATGGCTACGTGCTATATCTTGAGCAATAGAAAGGCCGAGTCCTGCTCTACTCGCATCTTGATTTTGTGTTTTATCAAGTTTAAAGAATGGCTTAAAGACTTCTGTGCGCATATTTTTATGAATCCCAGGTCCATTATCATCAATAGTTATGATGAAAGATTCTTGTTGGGATATGGCTGTTAGTTTGACAGTATTAGCATGACAAAATGCTTTTGATACAAGATTGCTGATGAGACGCGTGAAGGCATGGGGGCGTACTTGTATTTGTGTAGGGCTTTCAATGGTGTAGGAAAATTGACGTTTGTGAAGATGCGCATCGGTAGAGAATTTTTGCATAAGAGCATTTAAATCAAAAGTTTTAATACACTCACTTCCTTCACTACGGGCAAAAGCAAGGTAATTTTCTAACATATTTTGCATGTCGCTCACATCTTGCTCAAGCGGCTTAATATCAAAGTCAGTATTTGCTAACGCTAGTTGAAGTTTAAAACGGGTGAGAATGGTTCTTAAATCATGGCTTACACCCGAAAGCATCATGGTGCGTTGTTCGATATAGTTAGAAGAGGGTGAGTGTGTGTATTTTGCTAGACATGAGTTTAGGGTTTTGCATACACTAGGGCATTCCCTTGGTCATGTTATTTATTTCAATGAAGAAGAGCGCTTAGCCCTCTTGGGTGATGTTCTTTTTCGTGGTTCTATTGGACGTACGGACTTCCCCTTCTGTTCCTATGAAAAATTGATACAATCTCTTCGAGAAAAAGTTTTACCCTTAGGCGATGATGTTTATTTTATTTGTGGGTATGGCCCTAAAAGTAGCATAGGCTATGGGCGCCAAAATAATCCTTTTCTTCAAGATTTTAATATATGAGCAAACAAAAAAACGCTTTGAAGCGTTTTTTTGTGCCATTTAAGACTTTTTAGTAGGGCGGAACAGAAGTTAATTTATTGGGGCATAACAAACGTGTTCCAAACCATTACGGTCTCGGAAAGTTCCTGTTTTAGGGTTGAAAGAACGGTATTTTTTCTTACAATAGTTAAGCCAATCAGATTCCCATGATTGTTGTACTGGCTCATATTTCACCATTTGCGGAGCTTCATAAATTATCTGTTCTTGTGGAACCTGTTGATATACAATTTGATTTTGTGGTACTATTTGATAAACAACTTGTGGCTGTTCTGGTTTTTTTAAAACTGTACCAAGAATCGTACCTGTTGCAAGACCAAGAATACCCATTACTACAGCATCTCCTGAGTTTTCTATATGAACATTACGGTGTTTTGTTTTTTTGCGCTCGACGTAATGATACGTTTTGTTTTCAATATAATGATAATGGTGGTGGTGGTGGTGATGGTGTTGTTGTTCCGTCTTACTATGTTTGGCTACAAACCTTTCATGTTCGGCTTTAAATCTTCTTTTGCCGTCTTCAAAACTCTTGTGGAAATCATCAACAAACTTTTGGAAATCATCAGAAAAAAAGCCACGTTTTCTATCAGAACAATGGGAGCGAGAAAAACCGCAAGGCGGGATATCAGCTTTCTTCCTTATTTCCCTTATCGCATCATCTGTTTCTTTACGCATCTTCCTCATCATATCATCTATTTCTCTCGAGATAGAGTCACTACGATTCCATGCCATATTCGCAAGCGTTGCATTTAGCGGCATCAAAACGGTCACAGTTGACATTGCTGATAATACCGCTAACCTGATCACTTTTTTCATAATGATGCTCCTTGTGTAAATTCGTATTTTTCACATCCTACACGTTTCAAACTGAATAGAGCCTGAACAATTTTGGACTTTATTGTGACAAAAAAATAAAAATTCATTTAGTTAAATCTACCACGGAGACAGTACAATAAAATCATAACAGAATTTTGATTTCAATTAATGTACTCTGCTTGAGGTTAATTAATAAATTTGTATTGAGAGTACCAGATTTTTTACTATGGGATATAAAATCTTTATTTATTGGTACTTTTTTATTGTTTGGTACAATATGAATTGAACAATAGGTGTATGAATACAAAGTTATCATTTTTTATCATAGTCTTATGGTTCTATGAGAAAGTCTTATTTTACTTTATTTGTGTTATAGAACAGTGACCTATTTGAATATTTTTTTGTAAGGATCGATAATATTGAGTTAAATATCAGAGTATAACTGTATAAAATAATATATTTTGGAATTTTTTGTAAAATGTTCTTTCTTATGTTGTTTTAGACAAATTGGAGCACCCTTGATGTTGGAGGTTGTCTATTTTTCGGACAATGCTGTTTGCTTTTGAACCTTAGTCTTTTTTAGAAGAGCTGAAGATTATTTTATGCGGTTTGAAATTTCTTACTCCTTCATTGATTGCGTTTTTTTCGTTTTATTGTTGCTTGATTAGGGGTGTTTTTACGAGATTTTCCTTTTTGATTTTCCAAAATACCAGTGTCCATGGTTGGTCCCATGTGTGCAAGGTCTGGTTTGGAGAAAAGACTTTGTTGTAACACGGGCTCATGGGTGGATTGTTCGCTATGATGTGTTAAGGGATTTTCTGCGAGTTCTAGTTCTATCTTTTGTAATTGTTTGATTTCATCGCGAAGTCGCGCTGCTTCTTCAAAATTAAGATCAGCAGCTGCTTCATGCATTAATTTTTCAAGGTGTTTAATATGAGATGCTAAATTGTTGCCAACTATATTTTTTTTCTCGATAACATCAGGGATATTTGTACGAACATGGTTGTTTTCATCGCCTAAATTGAGAATATCTCCGATATTTTTTTTGATACTTTTCGGTGTGATATGGTGTTCTTCATTATAGGCTATTTGTTTTTGTCGACGTCTTTGTGTCTCCTGTAAGGCTCGTTCTATGGAACCAGTGATCGTATCTGCATAGAGGATAACACGGCCATCTACGTTACGTGCAGCACGTCCGATTGTTTGTATGAGGGAAGTTTCAGAGCGCAAAAAGCCCTCTTTATCGGCATCTAGAATGGCAACAAAACCACATTCTGGAATATCTAAGCCTTCTCGGAGCAAGTTGATACCGATGAGGACATCAAAGGTGCCAAGCCGAAGATCGCGTAGAATTTCAATGCGTTCTAATGTATCAATGTCAGAATGCATGTAGCGTACACGAATGTCTTGTTCGTGGAGATATTCAGTTAAGTCCTCAGCCATACGCTTTGTGAGAACTGTCACCAATGTACGGTAGCCTTTTTGAATTGTTTTACGAATTTCATTCACAACATCATCGACTTGATTTTTGGCTGGACGAACCTCTGTTGGTGGGTCAACAAGCCCTGTTGGGCGAATAACTTGTTCCGCAAAAGTGCCGTGAGATTGTTCTATTTCCCAGCGTCCAGGTGTTGCGGAGACAGCAATCGTTTGTGGGCGCATAGCATCCCATTCTTCAAAGCGCAAAGGACGGTTATCCATACAAGAAGGGAGGCGAAAACCATATTCTGCTAGTGTTGCTTTTCTACGAAAGTCACCTCGGTACATGCCCCCAATTTGGGGAATGGTTACGTGGCTTTCATCGATAAAAACAAGAGCATTATTTGGAATGTATTCGAACAAGGTTGGTGGTGGTTCTCCGGGTTTTCGTCCTGTTAAATAACGTGAATAATTTTCTATTCCGGCGCATGAGCCGGTGGTTTCTAACATTTCTAAATCAAAAATTGTACGTTGTTCTAAACGTTGTGCTTCTAAAAGACGTCCAGCTGCGTTCAACTCATCGAGGCGTTGAACGAGTTCCATTTTGATGGCTTTCATTGCTTGATTGAGTGTTGGTCGCGGTATTACATAGTGTGAATTGGCATAAATTTTAATCGATTGAAGATCGCCTGTTTTTTGTCCGGTGAGAGGATCGAATTCCGTAATTGTTTCCACTTCATCGCCAAAGAGCGAAATACGCCAAGCACGATCTTCGAGGTGGGCAGGGAAAATTTCGATTGTATCCCCTCGTACACGAAAGGAACCACGAATGAAATTGATATCTTGTCGATAATACTGTTGAGAGACTAAATCAGCCAAGAGTGTTCGTTGATTGAGTTTGTCCCCTTTTGCTATTTGGAAGGTCATGGCCGTATAGGTTTCTACGGAACCAATTCCGTAGATGCAGGAGACAGAGGCGACGATAATAACGTCATCACGCTCTAAGACGGCGCGTGTTGCAGCATGACGCATCCGGTCGATTTGTTCATTAATTGAGGATTCTTTTTCAATATAGGTATCAGAGCGTGCAACGTAGGCTTCTGGCTGATAATAGTCATAATAGGAAACAAAATATTCGACGGCATTATGGGGAAAAAAACTTTTAAATTCACCGTAAAGCTGCGCTGCTAGAGTTTTATTTGGTGCTAAGATTAAAGCTGGACGCTGTGTTTTTTCAATGATATTGGCCATTGTATAGGTTTTTCCTGAGCCGGTAACACCTAAAAGCACTTGTGTACGTTCATCTTTTTGAATTCCCTCAACCAGAGTTTTTATGGCTTGAGGTTGATCTCCCGCGGGTTTAAAAGATGTTTCGAGTTGAAATGGAATACCACCTTCAGACTTTTCAGGACGAACAGGGCGGTGAGGTGTCCATAACGCGCCATTCTTAAAAAGAGGATTACCTGAAGCAATGAGAGCAGAAAGAGCTTCTACTGTTGCAGTAACACCATTTTTCATTGTTGTATCCTTTGATAGAAAAGTGTTGGTGATTTTAAAGAAAATACTAATTTTACAAATTTATTACGACAACAGCAAAACGTTATTGAACAGATTTATTTTGGTTTATTAGAGCTTTCATTAGGATATTGATCAAGTTTTTCATGAGAAGAGTTCTTTGAAGTATTTCTTTGGAGGGGGTATATTTGTGGTTGTTCGTGGACACTATTGCATTTTTGCCATGATGATATTCAAGAGGGCATAAGTTATTATGGCTGTTATGGAGAATAATCGGTATGTTTGGGCACTAAAGACATTGTATATGTGTGATAAAGATCGTTTCCATCTTTAAATGAAAGATAACGAGATGACACCCAACCTATTTGAGTGTTATATCGGATATGGCACCAATTTCCTTCACAGTTTTTAACAAAAACCAATTCTCCAGCAGAGATTAAGCCGCAAAGCGCATACTGAGTGCTGGGACCTGTTCTAAAATTAAGATTTCTCGTAACAAAAGCATCTGCTGCCTCTGATATTGTTGTGGCTAAAAAGAAAGAGCCAAACATAAAAAAAATGACGATTTTTTTCATTTTTCTGTAAAGAATTTCTTTAGAGATTTTCTATCCTTCTCTCTTCATATCCCATATGATTTCTTTTACTAGATTATGATAAAACAGAAAAAAATACAATTCTTTCTTCTTTAGGACACTTTTAAAGAGAAGAGTGAAGTTTAACGTTTTAAACACCAAAATGAGATGTTTTAATCACTATTTGTGCATGTTTTGTTTCCTTTATTTATTTTTGTATGGAAAACAGCGATACTGTACTATATAATAAAAAAGATCGTAGTTTTCGGATTCCAAAAGTAATTTTGGAAGCCGTTTTTTGTATTTTTATTAAACCTTCCGTGTAATAGAAAGGGACGGATTATGGAAAAAGTTCCGATGACTACAGCTGGTTTTGAGAGTCTTAAAGAAGAGTTGCGTTGGCGTCAACAACAGGAGCGTCCGCGAATTATTGAAGCAATTTCTGAAGCGCGTGCGCATGGTGATTTATCCGAAAATGCTGAGTATCACGCAGCTAAAGAAGCGCAAAGTCATAATGAGGGGCGTATAAATGAGCTTGAAGATTATATCGCGCGAGCAGAAGTTATAGATGTCTCGCGTCTTTCAGGTGACAAAATAAAATTTGGCGCAACCATTAAACTCTTGGATGAGGACACTGAAGAAAAAAAAGTGTATCAGATCGTAGGAGATCAAGAAGCTGATGTAAAGGTTGGTAAAATCTCTATTTCTTCGCCTATCGCACGTGCACTTATTGGCAAGCAAGAAGGTGATGTGATTGAGGTGAATGCACCAGGTGGTGCGCATAATTATGAGATCATTAAGGTTCAGTACATCTAAATAACATATGGATTATTATGCGTGTATCTTTGGACGAAACTGAGGTTATTGCGCCTCACTTTAAAAGGCGTTTGTCGGGAGTAACATCTACGATTATTCAGCTTATTCCAATGCAACGCGAACAGGGTATGCGTATATCCACTTTGGGGTTTGGTTTACCACAAACTTTACCGGCTCTTGCCTTTAGGGACCTTTTCGGACTTTGGAAAAGTCCGAAAGGGAAGCCATTTCGTATTTGGCATGCACGACGCAATATTGAGATGCTTTGTGGGATCTTTTTACGCGATGTTTTGCGAATGAAGCTTAAACTCATCTTTACTTCGGCTTCACAACGTCATCATAAGCCTTTTACCAAATGGTTGATTCGCTGTATGGATAGGGTTATAGCTACCAGTACACGTACGGGCGCTTATCTAGAAGTGCCTCATAAGGTTATTATGCATGGGGTGGATGTGAGGCGTTTTACTCCACCACAGACTTTTGATGATTGCTTTTCTTCGACAGGATTTCCAGGAAAATATGCGGTAGGATGTTTTGGGCGTCTGCGCTACTCAAAGGGAACAGATTTATTTGTTGATGCCATGATAGCATTATTGCCTGATTACCCCGAATGGACAGCACTTATCGCTGGTCGTACGACAGAGCAATATTATCATTTTGAAAAAGAGTTACGCCAAAAGATTGCTAAAGCTGGTCTGGATGATCGCATTATTTTTCTTGGTGAGATTCTGGACATCCCTTTGTGGTATCGTCGTTTAACACTTTATGTTGCACCTTCTCGTACAGAAGGTTTCGGTTTAACGCCATTAGAAGCAATGGCATCACAGGTTGCGGTTGTAACGAGTGATGCTGGAGCTTATAAAGAATTGGTTGTAGAAGCGACAGGAACAGTTGTAAAAGCAGGAGATGGTTCGGCTTTAACCGCAGCAATTGAACCTTATTTTTCTGATGTGGAAAAAACATTGGCAGCCGGAAAGAAAGCTTTAACCCATGTTCGTACTCACTTTCCTTTGGAAAAAGAGGCAAGCAAGATTGAAAGTGTTTACAAAGAACTGTTTGCGGAAAAAACACTTTGATATGATATCAAAAATCTTCTTGAGGGATGATAAAAAGTATTTTCCTTAAGGGTTTCTCATAGTCATCAAGAAAACAGCTCAATGATATAGCTGTTAT
Source organism: Bartonella sp. CL434QHHD (assembly GCF_042195145.1). Taxonomy (NCBI): domain Bacteria; kingdom Pseudomonadati; phylum Pseudomonadota; class Alphaproteobacteria; order Hyphomicrobiales; family Bartonellaceae; genus Bartonella; species Bartonella sp. CL434QHHD. The sequence continues at coordinate 96,800 of NZ_JBHINT010000011.1, forward strand.
TTTACAAAATTTATATTGTCTTTAGTAGAACGCTATAAGAAGTTCTCAAAATTTTGGATAAAAGATTAAAAATGTATACGCTTGAGAGCGATATGTAGTTTATGATAAAGCATACTAGGAGAGAGGAAAGCTACTTTTATTCATTGATGTTTTAGAATAAGAAGAAAATAATGCTTTAACTCAAGTCTGGGGATTTATGCACTATCTTATACGGTGTCGTACTGATATTGTTCGTTTTGTAAGACTTAAATAGATAGCAAAAAAACGTTTTCTTGTCTTAAAAAGATAATGATGCTATCTCCATGGATAAAATAGTCGTACATATTTTCAATAAATTCATGATAAGATGGATTTAAGATTAATATATATATGATTTTTATAGATAATTTACCTTTTCAATTTGAATAAGAGCTTTGAGTAGCGTAAGATTTTCTTATGTCAAATCTGTTGATATTAAATCAAGGAGAGCTATCCTCTAGCACATCACAATCGGAAGAAGGCATGTGGTGGATCAAAACTATTGAAGACAAGGTGTAAAGAGATTTCTTATAAATTGTCTGAAATGCAGGCTGTTACGACATTAACAGAAAAAAAATAATATGGTGGTACTAATTTATATCTTATTTTGTAGTACCGACTTGCACCTTATTATTATTTAAGTAAAAATGATGGTGCCCATTTTATATCTTTCATGAAGGCTGTCGTGGAATGGGGGTGATGAGTACTGTGAGATGTTTTTTTATAAGCTTGTGAGCTCGTAATATAATAGCATTTTTTTCTATAAGGAGGTAACTCTATTAAAGAGAAAAAACACTTTTATCAGCAAATATTCATATTTTTTGCATGAGAGATTATTCGTAAAAAAGAATGTTCTATGCGTCCACTTTATTTGATAAAGAAGATCAATAAAGTGAAGTTTTATATGTTATGGCTTTGAAAATATTGGTATTTGATTGTTTTTGTTAAATTATTTTTATATCATTGATATGATGATTTGTATGAAATTTTAGAAAATCTTCAGTGGATTGAGTAAGGGGTGAATATTATGATGCATACTGTTCACACCTTTTTATCTTGTAAATTTTTATCATGGTAGAATAAAATACTCTCTGCATTAGAATTGTTCACGCCAGAAAGCGGGAATAAAAAGGACGAATATTGTTATGATTTCAAGGCGTCCAGCTAACATTAGAAAACTTAAAATCCATAAAGCATGGTCGTTGATTGTAGAGAAATTACCAGTGGGGCCAATAATATCTCCAAAGCCTGGACCAACATTTGAAAGTGCGGTTAAGACCCCCGTAAAGGCAGAGGTAAAGTCAAGACCGGTTGTAAGCAAAAGTGCAGTGCCGATAACAAGGCAAAACATATAAAGACAGACAAAAAACAAAACGGCTTGAGCAACATCATTTGATATATTTGAGTGATCGTAGCGCGCTTTTACAACGACATTAGGAGAAAGAAGTTTTTCTATATTTGTTTGTGTAATACGCCAAAGAATAATGAGGCGATTGATTTTCATGCCACCAGAAGTAGAACCAGCACATCCGCCTGTAAAAGAAACAATGAAGAAAATTCCAAGCGCAAACGGTCCCCAAAGTTGATAATCTTCAGCGCTATAACCTGTGGTGCTAATAATGGATGAAAGGTGAAAAATGACATCAAGGAAAATCAAGTGGAACGCGCGATGATCATAAAACCGTAGCCATGCCGCTAAAGCAAAGCTGAAAAGGAGAACGATATGGAGAAAAACAATCACTTGTGGGTCAAGGAAGCGTTTGGAGTGTCCAGGAAGGACTAATTTAACATAAAGTACGAAGGGTAAAGCAGAAAGCAACATGAAGATTGTTGAAATAATTAAGATGGCTGGTTTATCAGAAAAATAGCCAAAAGAAGCATCATGCGTTGAAAAACCAGCTGTTGCTACTGTACTCATTGCATGGTTAATGGCATCAAATAAATTCATGCCTGCAGCAAAATAAGAAAGCATACAAGCCAATGTTAACCCAACATAAGCGATGATAATTCCGTTAGCAATTTGGTTGATGCGAGGCAATATTTTTTCAGATTTATCAGATGATTCCATATGAAAAAGTCGCACGCCACCCACACGCAGTGAAGGCAAAATTAAGAGGGCTAAACCGATAAAACCAATGCCCCCAATCCAGCATATAAGAGAACGCCATAATAAAATACTTCGCGATAAATTATCAAGATCAGAAAGGACTGTGGAGCCTGTTGTTGTAATTCCAGAAACAGATTCAAAAATGGCTCCTGCTAGAGAAATGGGAAGAGGAGAAAGATAAAGAGGTAAGGCACCTACGATGCTTCCTGTAAGCCAAAGACAAACAGTGAGCATAAAGCCAAGCCGTGCTGAAAAGCGACAAGTAGCTCCCTTAGTTGCTAAAAGAATCAGTGTTGCTAACATGGTGGTTATGGCACAAGAATAGAGAAAGCTTATCCAATTACGATTGTTGTCGTGCAAATCCACAAAAATTGGCAAAAGCATTGCTCCTCCCATGATTAAGGCAAAACGTGCACAGACATTGATAATAAATTGAAAAATGATCGTTCCCTATCTTTGTATCTCTTTTTATTATGGTTTTGTGCTCATAAGAAGTTACATTTTTCTCTTTATAGGATAAGGATTAATTCTTAACATTAGCGTGCCTTGATGAATTAGTAATCAGACCTTTTCATAAAACTTGAAAAGAAGTATACATAACATAATTAGGGCTCTTGAAAAATATTTTTTTAAAAGGCTGCATTCCGTTATCATTTATAGAATAATTAATTTATAATAAAGTGAAGGGGATTTAATGGTGCAATCGCATATTCGTCTGCTGATTATTGGCTCAGGTCCGGCTGGTTATACAGCGGCGATCTATGCAGCAAGAGCAATGCTTAAGCCGGTTTTGGTGACGGGCTTGCAGCAGGGTGGACAATTAACAATTACAACTGATGTTGAGAATTATCCAGGTTTTGCAGATCCCATTCAAGGACCATGGTTGATGGAACAAATGGCAAAACAAGCTGAGAATATGGGGACAAAAATTGTCTATGATACAATTATAAAGGCTGATTTGTTGAAGTATCCTTTTGTCTTATATGGGGATTCAGGAACACAATATTCTTGTGATGCACTGATTATTGCAACAGGAGCTCAAGCACGCTGGCTTGGTTTAGAAAGTGAACAGACCTTTATGGGCGGAGGTGTTTCCGCTTGTGCTACATGTGATGGCTTTTTTTATCGTGATAAGGACGTTATTGTCGTGGGAGGAGGAAATACGGCTGTTGAAGAAGCACTTTATTTATCGCATTTGGCTAAGAGTGTAAGCGTGGTTCACAGGCGGGGGCAGTTTCGGGCAGAAAAAATTTTGCAAGATAGGTTGCTGGCTTGTAATAATGTGCGTGTTTTTTGGGATCATGTGGTTGAAGAAATTCTGGGGCTGCCAGCTCAAGATTCAATGGGCGCTGTTGTAACAGGGGCACGTCTGAAAAATGTTAAGACAGGTCATGAGATGAAAGTGAATGCAGAGGGCATATTTATTGCCATTGGGCATGATCCTGCTGTTTCTCTGTTTGAAGGACAGCTGAAACAAAAACGAGGCGGCTATTTATGGACAGCACCGGACTCAACAGCAACAAGCATTGCTGGTGTTTTTGCTGCTGGGGATGTGACAGATGAAACATTCCGCCAAGCTGTAACAGCTGCGGGAAGAGGATGTATGGCAGCGTTGGAAGCAGAACGGTTTTTGGATATATCTAAGCGTTAGTAACTCATTGAGAAAATAGAGAATATAGAGGTAGAATTAATTGTGGCGCCACCGTTGGATTGGGATAAGTTAAGAGTTTTTCACGCTGCAGCAGAAGCGGGATCTTTTACGCATGCTGCTCAAAAACTTCATTTATCTCAATCAGCCGTTTCACGACAGGTTTCGGCTTTAGAACAAGAGGTTGGGGTATCCTTATTTCAACGTCATGCGCGTGGTTTGATTCTTACAGAACAGGGAGAAACTCTTTATCGTACAGCTCATGATGTTTTGATGAAGCTTGAAAGTGTGCGTTTGCAATTAAGTGAAAGCTATGCAAAACCAACGGGGCACTTGCGTGTGACCTCGACCTTTGGAATGGGGGCAGGGTGGATTGCAGAGCGTATGCCAGAATTTCTTAGTCTTTATCCTGATATGCAGGTTCAGCTTTTGCTTTCCGATGAAGAGCTTGATTTGACAATGTGTCATGCGGATTGTGCTGTTCGCTTACATCAACCCAAACAACCTGATCTTATACAAAGAAAACTCTTTACAATTCATATGCATGTTTATGCTTCGGAAAAGTATATTGCAAATTATGGAAAGCCGGAAAAATTATCTGATCTCGATGAGCATCGTATTATTTCGTTCGGTGAACCTGTTCCACCTTATTTGTCTGGTTTAAATTGGTTGGAAAAGGCTGGTAGAAGTGATGGATCATTGCGCGTTTCAGTTCTACAAATCAACAATATCATCTCAATAAAGAATGCGCTTATGCGTGATCTTGGGATTGCTGTGCTTCCTGATTATATCGTCAATAATGATGAGCATTTGGTGCGTCTTTTTCCTGATATGGTTGATATTCCTTCTTTTGATACTTTTTTTTGTTATCCTTATAATTTAAAGAATTTGGCAAGGTTAAATGCTTTTCGAGATTATATTTTTTTAAAAGCTCGTCAGTGGTCTTTTTAATATTAATGTCTTAATTTATAAGGAACAATTAGCTGTTTTGCAACTTGAGACTCCCGTAATATTCTTTCGTTTCAAATTTGCTCATATTGAATCAATTAAAATTATTCGTTGCACATTAAAAGTGGAGGGAGTCTGCGCGGGTAGATATTTTTGAAAAAAGGGATAAATGTTTTTTTACAAATGCTAGCAAACGTGAGAGCTATTATATAATGGACAATCGTGTGATGGTGTAGCTTACATTTTTATATTTAATTAAAGAGAGTGCTACATAATGGAGACAAATTTAAAGCTATGTGTTTATTGCATAGCAGATACGCTTAAGTCTTTATTGTGCTTTTTCTTATAAAATGACATAGAATGCTATCTCTTGATTATGTTGCCTCCCAGTGCGTTTTCTTGAGTGTTCCCTTACGAAGATCTATCAGATTGATTTTATCTCTGAAGATTTTCCAAATTTGCCGGACAATGTGTCCGGCTTTTTTTTTATTATTTTTGAAAGAGTCCTTAGAAATTGCAATATATGGGAAGATGATAAGGCAAAAATTTCGAAACTTGTGGATATCCAACAATTTTTTAAGAATACTAAAATTCAATGAGGAGTTTAAGAGAGATTTATCCTGTTATACCATAAAAGTCTGTCTTTTAGGGGTGTGATATAAAATATTTAAAACCTTATACATGAAGTGCTTTTTATTAGAGTGTGAGGTGAATATTTAAGGCAGGTCTTGTTCATAAAGCCTATGAAGTAAATCAAGTAGTTATTAGATAGAACTTAAAGGAAACTGGATTGCTTACACAACGATGGGAGGTGGCTTCTTCTTCATTTTAGGACGAAGAAGAAGCCGAGAAATAGAAGAGATTTTATTGTAAGGGCCTTTGATTATAAGGGCAATTGTGTTTAAAAGCGCTCGGTCTTTTTTAGAGTTATAAATTGAATGGAGAAAGCAGAATAGGTTTTTCATCTCTTATGATAATAGACCGATTCATTTATTTGATAGCTAGATTTTTTTGATCTTTATCTACAGCCTCTATTTTTGCTGAATCGATAGATTTAGACCATGACACAGTTTCCGATATTTTCTCGGATATACTGACATTCGGTAAAAACAATCACAAGAGATGATATTTAAAAATTTTAAATTAGACTGTTGCAAAAGCGCTGTATACGTATACAAGCTTCTTCAAGTAATTCTTCTGATGTTGCATAAGAAATACGAAAAGCTGATCCAAGTCCAAAAGCAGATCCTTGGACGACAGCAACAGCTTCTGTTTCTAGAAGCGCTATGGCGAAGTCCTCATCATTGGTAATACATTGGCCGTTAGGTGTTTTCTTTCCAATAATTCCGGAGCAAGAAGGATAAACATAAAAAGCACCCTCAGGCGTTGGACAGTGAATGCCAGGAGCTTGATTTAGCATGGAGACAACGAGATCACGGCGTGTTTGAAAAATACTTTTATTTTTAGCAATAAAGTCTTGTGGCCCGTTGAGTGCTTCAACCGCAGCCCATTGTGAAATGACACTTGTTCCAGATGTTTGCTGTCCTTGAATGGTATCCATGGCTTTAATTAATTCTTGTGGTCCGCCTGCATAGCCGATTCTCCATCCCGTCATCGCATAGGCTTTAGAAACACCATTCATTGTGAGTGTACGCTCATAAAGCGCTGGTTCTACTTGAGCTGGAGTAACAAAGGTAAAACCCTCATATGTGAGATGTTCATATATATCATCGGAAAGGATATAAACATGAGGATATTTTACTAAAACATCTGTGAGTTTTTTCAATTCATTATGTGTATAAGCAGCACCTGATGGATTTGAAGGAGAGTTAAAGATGAACCATTTGGTTTTGGGGGTAATGGCAGCTTCTAGCTCTTGGGGTTGGAGTTTATAAGAAAATTCGGCTTTCGTTTCTAAAAAGACAGGCTTACCATCGTTGAGTGCGACCATTTCTGGATAACTAACCCAATAAGGGGATGGAATGATGACCTCATCTCCTTTATTCAAAGTTGCCATGAATGCATTAAAGAGAATTTGTTTTCCACCGGTACCAACAATAATTTGTTCTGGTTGGTAAAGAAGGTTATTTTCTCTTTTAAACTTTGCAGAAATTGCTTGGCGCAATTCTGGAATTCCAGATATGGGAGGGTATTTTGTTTCTCCTCTTCGAATAGCTTCAATAGCCGCGTTTTTGATGTTGTCTGGGGTATCAAAGTCTGGCTCTCCAGCACTTAAAGCAATAACATTGCGCCCTAATGCTTTTAAATGGCGGGCCTTTTGAGAAGCAGCTATTGTTGCAGAAGGTTTGATAAGAGACAGTTTGTCGGCAATAAAAGCCATAATTTTAAATCCTTATATTATATCAACAAATGGTTATTGCTTTAAGGATATTCTATAAGAGATTATATTGTATGCAATAAAAAACTTCTAAAATACTCTTACACGGGCTTTATATTCTTCTTTTTTGAGATTTCACAAGATAATCTCTTTGTAGATTTTATGAAAGTTTTGAGGAAGTATAAGGGAGGTTTGATAAATTGTGCAAAGGAGATAAGCAGTCTTTTATGTTAACAAGGTAAAATGATGCTTTATACAAAATAAAAAAAATCTTCGTCATTACAGACGAAGATTTTTAAGTAAAATATTGCAGAATTTAAACTTTAAAGGGCTGCAAGGTTACCAGCGGCAAATTTTCCTGAACGACGATCTTGAAGAACATCATAAGAAATTTTTTGCCCTTCATTAAGACTGTTTAGACCAGAACGCTCGACAGCAGAAATGTGTACAAATACATCTGCACTACCATCACTAGGTTGAATGAATCCGAAACCTTTTGTTGTATTAAACCACTTAACTGTTCCTGTAGACATAGGAAACTCCTTAGAATATATAATTATATTGAGTATTGAAGCTTTCATTTCTTCAATACGGTTGTAGATCGAAATTAGGTGGGAGAAGTTTCGTCGAAAGTGCAGATTGCACAGGAAAGAAAGTCACGTAACCGAAAATTCGATGAAACCTCTATAAAAGTTTTTGGAACAAAAAGCAAGTCTTAATCAATTTTTATATAAAGAAAAAATAAGAAAACAGTGTACATTTTGTTAAGTAGAAAAATTCAACTGAAATAACTTTGTAGTGAACGTACTTCAAGGCGCCTTTTTTTGAGTGCTTTGATCGCTTCTACAACGGCTTCGGCTCCAGCTATTGTTGTATAATAGGGAACATTTTGCATGAGGGCTGCATAACGTAATGATTTTGAGTCTGAGATGGCACTGGCCGTGCTAGTTGTATTAAAAATCAATTGAATTTTGCGATTACGAATAGCGTCTTCAATATGGGGGTGTCCCTCTAGAACTTTGTTAATTTTTTTTGCTTCAACGTGGTGTTCGGTGAGAAATTTTTGTGTTCCACTTGTGGCGACAACAGAAAAGCCAAGCTCAGTTAAACGTTTTACAGGATTTAAGATGCGTTTTTTATCTTCATCTCTTACAGAAACGAACAAAGTTCCCTCTTTAGGGAGTTTTACACCAGCTCCAAGTTGGGCTTTAGCAAAAGCAAGCGAAAATTCATAGTCAAGTCCCATAACTTCACCGGTTGAGCGCATTTCTGGACCAAGAAGTGTATCAACACCTGAAAAACGAGCAAAAGGAAATACTGCTTCCTTGACGGCAATATGTTGTTTTTTTTGCAAAGAAGGTAATCCACCATAAGCCTGAAGAGCATCATGAAGCGTTTCTCCTGCCATAATACGTGCAGCCATTTTAGCAATAGGGCGACCAATCGTTTTTGCAACAAATGGGACAGTACGTGAAGCACGGGGATTAACTTCTAAGACATAAATGGTGTCATCTTTTATAGCATATTGTACATTCATTAAGCCGCGAACATGAAGTGCTTGTGCTAATGCTTTGGTTTGGCGCTCTAATTCAGTAACTATTTTATTTGAGAGCGTATGGACTGGTAGAGAACATGCTGAATCACCAGAGTGGATACCAGCTTCTTCAATATGTTCCATAATACCAACGATTAGTGTTTCGTTACCATCACATAGACAATCAACATCTACTTCAATTGCTTCTGTTAAATAGGTATCAAAGAGAAGCGGATTTTTACCAAGCAATATATTGATTTGTCCTGTTGTGTCGTTAGGATAACGGACTTTGATATCTTCTGAAATTAATTCAGGGACACTTTCAAGTAAATAATTTTGTAAGCTACGTTCATCACGAATAATTTGCATAGCACGTCCTCCTAAAACATAAGAGGGACGTACAACCAAAGGGAAGCCTAGTTCGTGGGCAATGAGGCGTGCTTGTTCAATGGAGTGGGCAATACCATTTTGAGGTTGTGTTAAATTAAGTTTAAATAACAGTTTTTGAAAGCGGTCTCTATCTTCTGCTAAGTCGATAGCGTCAGGTGAAGTACCTAGGATGGGGATATTGTGTTTTTCTAGAGCGCTTGCCAATTTCAAGGGTGTTTGTCCGCCAAATTGGACGATGACTCCAACCAAATCTCCTTTTTCCTGTTCTGCTTCTAAAATAGCGATAACGTCTTCTGTTGTTAAAGATTCAAAGTAAAGGCGATCAGAGGTATCATAGTCGGTTGAAACTGTTTCAGGATTACAGTTAATCATAATCGCTTCAAATCCTGCATCACGCAGTGCAAAAGCAGCGTGGCAGCAACAGTAATCAAATTCAATACCTTGCCCAATGCGGTTTGGTCCACCGCCTAAAATAGCAATTTTTTTGCGTTCAGAAACGTGTGCTTCCGAGTGCTCTACACCTGCAAAGGGAACTTCATATGTTGAATACATATAGGCTGTAGGAGAAGAAAATTCAGCGGCACAAGTATCAATCCGTTTGAAGACGTGTTTAACATTCAGTGATTTACGTAAAGCTGCGATATAATCGGGTTCTTTCCCTGTAAGGGAGGCTAATCGCGCATCTGAAAAGCCCATAGCTTTTAACATACGTAAATTATCTGCATCTTGGGGTAATCCATGAATGCGGATACGCTGCTCCATTTCAATGATGGAGGCTATTTGTTCTAAAAACCACGGATCAATTTTGCTAATTTGGTGAATCTCATTTAAGGGTAAGCCTGTGCGCATGGCTTGAGCAATATAGCGTAGACGATCAGGGCTTGGTATGGCAATGGCTGAGCGTATAGAACTTTTTTCATCACCTTCAGCATGCTCTGGAATCACAATTTCATCAAGACCCGTAAGCCCTGTTTCAAGTCCACGGAGTGCTTTTTGTAACGATTCTTGAAAAGTGCGTCCAATTGCCATGACTTCTCCTACAGATTTCATCGCAGTTGTGAGGACAGGTGATGAACCGGGAAATTTTTCGAACGCAAAACGAGGAATTTTTGTCACAATATAGTCAATAGAAGGTTCAAATGATGCTGGTGTTGCACCACCCGTGATATCATTTTTTAATTCATCAAGTGTATAACCAACAGCCAGTTTAGCCGCTACTTTGGCAATGGGAAACCCCGTTGCTTTTGAGGCAAGCGCTGAAGAGCGAGAAACACGCGGATTCATTTCAATAACAATGAGGCGCCCATTTTCAGGATTGACAGCAAACTGTACATTGGATCCCCCCGTTTCAACACCAATTTCGCGCAAAACAGCAATCGAAGCATTACGCATACATTGATATTCTTTATCGGTTAAGGTGAGAGCAGGTGCTACAGTGATCGAATCACCGGTATGAATCCCCATTGGATCAATGTTTTCAATAGAACAAACGATGATACAGTTGTCGTTCTTATCACGAACAACTTCCATCTCATATTCTTTCCACCCTAAAACACTTTCTTCAATTAATACTTCTGTTGTTGGTGAAGCTTCAAGCCCACGTTCAATAATTTCATAGAATTCAGAGCGGTTATAAGCGATTCCACCACCAGTTCCACCAAGGGTGAATGAAGGACGAATAATAGCTGGAAGCCCAACAACATCAAGAGCTTGAACTGCTTTTGCTGTTGCATGAGCGATATAATGTTGTTTGCGATCAGCTTCGGTATGTCGCCAGTTGCGCTCAAGTTCTTCGAGTGCTTTGTCAAGCGCAGCACCAGAAAGCTTTGCTTTAAGTTCAGCACACGTTTTTGCGTGTTGTTGGCGATTTTCTTCTTTCAGTTCTGTTGCATTGGCTAACATAGAGCGTGGCGTTTTCAAACCGATTTTTGCCATCGCTTGGCGGAATAAAGCACGATCTTCAGCTTTATCAATAGCATCAGCATTGGCTCCTATCATTTCAACATGGTAGCGGTCTAAAATACCCATACGCTTTAATGATAAAGCAGTATTGAGGGCTGTTTGTCCTCCCATAGTGGGCAAAAGGGCATCGGGACGCTCGTGAGCAATAATTTTGGCAACTATTTCAGGAGTAATGGGCTCTATATAAGTTGCATCAGCTAGATCTGGATCTGTCATAATCGTGGCAGGATTAGAATTTACCAAAATAATTCGGTAACCTTCTTCTTTTAATGCTTTACAGGCTTGAGTGCCTGAATAATCAAATTCACATGCCTGACCAATGATAATAGGTCCTGCTCCGATGATAAGAATAGATTTTATATCTGTGCGTTTGGGCATGACTTTTTCCTATGACAAATATCTGTGTGCGATTGTTGCGGGCAAAATATTTTAGTTCTGAGGCTACCGTCATTTTATAAGTTAAGTGACAAAGAAAGTAAGCATTAAAATACCTTTTCCATGCTTTTTTTCATAAAATTGAAGATAAATTTCTTTTTTGAGTTGAGTCATCTCGTCAGTTTATCAAAAGTATGACCTTTGATAAAAAATAATAACAGTGCTCCAACAAATTAGAATATTCAAGCATACTGTGGAGCATAAAAAGCCGGAACATCTTTCCAATCCATTGCCGGCATACTTTCTTTGTGTTTTATGACGTTTTTTGCTTAAGAGAGCACGCGCTTTTTCTGTTGCTTGTAAAACATAAGCTATTATTTATGGTTCGATGGGATTTCGTAAAATAAAATGGGAAGCTTATCGTGTTGTTCCGTAAAATACTGCCGTTTAGAGTTGTGATATAAGGTATGAAAATTTACCACATTAAGGTGTTTTTGTTAGAGTGTATGATAGAATTCAGAGCAGGATTTGTCTGTAGAGAGCTTATGAAATAAACCATATCAAATGGGTTCAGTTGGAATCTGTTATATAAAAAGCAAGATTGTTGATAGATCCGGTTCTGGTCGAAGTTTCCGTTTTAGGGTAGGAAGACAGTCAATCTATGTATCTTTCCATTTCATAAAAGGGTGAGAGTGTATTTTAATACAATGGCTAAGGATATAATTTCAGAATGATTTTGTTTGTTTTTAAAAGATAGTGAATACTCTCCCTTTACTTTATGGATGATGTTCAAAACTTTTTAAAATATAAAGAAGGCTAAAATGCTGAATATTTCCCAAACGAGAGTATTCTGTCTGAAAGATGTATCAATAGGAAAGCTTTTGGTGGCTAGGTCTCAAAAAGGGATTTGTCATATAGCGTTAGGAGACACTATAGAGCAATTATTACAGGAGTTTACGATACGCTTTGGTGATGCACAACAAGTTGTAGGTGACAATACATTTAAGAGAGAAGTTGCTCATATTATAGCCATGATAGAAACACCTAAGCTGGTAAAAAAATATAATTTTCCCTTAGATATAAATGGTACAGTTTTTCAACGACAAGTATGGGCAGTATTATGTGATATACCATGTGGTGAAACAATTTCATATGAGATCTTAGCGTGCCGTATTGGTATGCAGAAAGCTTTTCGTGCCGTTGCTCATGCCTGTGCACGTAACGAATTGGCTATTATCATTCCGTGTCATCGTGTTGTGCGTAAAAATGGTTTTATTTCAGGGTATCGTTGGGGGGAAAAACGGAAACAGATTTTACTACAACGGGAACAAAATGGAAAAATTTAACTTTGTGTGATGGGCATTATAATCGTTACAGTTGTTCCTTTCATTTCTTTTGAAGTAATTTCAAGTTTTCCTTTGTGGAGTTCTAGCAAGGAGCGTGAAATGGCTAATCCAAGACCTGAGCCCGTATGAGATTTAGTGAGCTGATTTTCGACTTGTTCAAAAGGTTGCCCAAGTTTTTTAATTGCTGATTGGGGAATACCAACGCCTGTATCTGTAATTTTAAAAATAAGGTTATTTTTTTTCTTGAAAGCGCAGACGTCAATATTTCCGCCAGAAGGCGTAAATTTAACGGCATTAGAGATGAGATTAAGGAAAATCTGTTTCATTGCACGACCATCAACTTCAGCATGAAGTTCTGGGGTAATGTTTGTTGTAACAACAATATTTTTTTCTTGAGCTTGAGGTGTTAGTGTTCGTACTGCTTCACTAATGATGGGCTCAAGATCGGTATTTTTACAATCAAGCGTAAATCTTCCTGCTTCGATTTTTGACATATCAAGGATGTCATTGATAAGGGTTAGAAGATGGGTTCCTGAATTGTAAATATCATGCATATATTCCTTATAGCGTTGTGAACCAAGAGGACCAAAAGTCGATTGCAACATGATATCTGAAAAACCAAGAATAGCATTCAGAGGCGTGCGCAATTCATGAGACATATTGGCTAAAAATTCTGATTTAGCCTTATTAGCACTTTCGGCGCGTTCTTTTTCTGCTTTCAAACTTTTATTAAGTTTTTCAACTTCTGTTGCGCGTTGTTGAGCACTCCCTCGCGCGCGCTTGAGTTCTTGAATGAAAGAAAAAAGACGCCTTTCACTGTCTTCAAATTTTTCCTGTTGTTGTTTAAGCTCAGAAATGTCAGTACCAATACAAACCAATCCTCCATCTTGGGTTCGTCGTTCGTTAATTTTGAGCCAACAACCATCTGCCGTTTGGCGAATACTGGTTAAGTTACCAGTACCATCATCTTTAAGGGGATATTCACTGAGTGCAGGGCGTGCCATGGCTTCGACCGTTGCACGTTGGATACCTGATTGGAGAATTTGTTTAGGAATAGCGGCATATTCGCAAAATTTGCTGTTGGACATGACTAAACGTCCTTCAGCATCCCACAAGACGAAAGATTCTGAAATGTTTTCAATCGCATCACGGATACGAAGGTCGGCTTGCGCTGTTTGTTCAGCCAATTGTTGCTGTTCACTAATATCGAAGGAAATACCAACCAAATGGGGTTCTTCTTCTTCAGTAACTTCGGCACGAATGCGCATCCATACATAATGACCATCAGCATGACGCATAGGAACGTTAATATCGATATGCTTCTTTTTACCGCTCATTAATTCCTGAGCAAGATCAAAAAAATTCGCATCATTTGGATTGATAATGGCGCTAATTTGGGAAATTGAGAGCAGTGCATCTTGAGGGACATAGCCGAGCATTTCGTACATTGCTCGTGACCAGTAGACACGTCCACTTGCCATATTCCAATCCCATAGTCCACAGCGTCCACGCATCATTGCCATATCAATACGGTTTTGAATTTTTTCTGAAACAAGATCTGTTTTGCGTGCTCGTACAATTTGGTTGTAATAAGCATAAAGAAGAGCGAGGATAACGCCACTAGTTCCAATAAACATGGTTATATTTAACGAGAGAGCTTTCCGCCATTCCATGTAAATATGTTGCATTTTTTCACTGATGAATACCCCATATTGTCCATTTTCTGTTTGCTGAAAGGAAGCGAGAGCAGGAATATCTTTTCCTATTGTAATTTTCATGATTCCAGCATGTTTTCCTAGAGCTTGTAAAGCAATGCTTTCAGAGATAAAATCCTGTAAGGGTTTTCCTAAGACAATCTCGGAACTTGATGAAGCTAGGACATTGCCTTTTTGATCGACAATAGCAATAACAGCGCTGGTTTTTATAAGACCTTTGTTACGAAAATTAGTCAGGATATTTTGTAAATGATTATGAGAAAGAACAGCAGTTTTTCCTTGTCGAGTGGCTGCAAGTAAGTCACGGTCAATCGTATTGGTAATATGAGAAGCTAAGAGAGTGATGGTAGAATGCGTGTTTTTATCAATTGTGTTGCGCCAATCATAGATTGATAGGAAACGGATCGCTGCTAGCGTAACAAGAAATGCAAGAATTACAAATGGGAGTGAACGTCGCAGCCAAGGTTCAATAAAAAGAAGTTTTTGATAGGCAGGACCAGAAAACAGATTGGTACGCTCTGTCCGCTCCTTGCGACTTTGAGCGCTTGATTTTGAATCAGCATACACCTCCCTTGGCGCATTATATGCGTCCAATTTAGCCATCTCGCGTTCCTTTAATTCTGGAATAATGTGATTTAAAAACTGCTTCGATATTCATAGTAACCCCATCGAGTGCAATGAATCAAAACAGGAGTCTTCTGTCCAGTCTTTTTTTTAAAAAAATAATTTTACTTTTATAATTTTGGAATATGAAAAGAAAAAAGCACTTTAAACGTGACCTATAAACAGGCTTAGATTACCTGTTTATAGGTTTAATGATGATCGAATAGTTTATAGAATTTATTTTAAAAAATATTATAGCATATTGATTTAAAATAATTTTTTGTTTTAAGTGAGCAGACGATTAATGATATCAGCAACATCGCTTGATAATTTTGGCGCAACAGCAATCATTTTTAATTCAGTTTCAAGTTTTTGTTGTCGAATAGGTTCTAATTGTCGCCAAGAGCGCATCATTGTTAATAATCGTGAAGCAAGCTGTGGATTTTTTTTGTCAATTTCCAAAATGACTTGGCAAAGAAAATGATAAGACGCTCCATCCATCCTATTAAAGCCCGTGAGATTGTTAGAGGCAAAAACACCGATTAGGGAACGTACACGATTAGGATTATCTTGTGAAAAAAGCGGATGTTGCATGAGCTTTTGAACATTCTCGAGTGTTGATGTTCCAGCAACCATTGCTTGAATAGAAAACCATTTATCCATGACCAAAGGGTCATGCCGATAGCGGTTTTCAAAATCATTTAAGGCATTTTGTGCCTGCTCACTTTCATTAAAACGCTTCACGAGAACAGCGATACTAGCCATACGGTCAGTCATATTATCAGCTGTTGCATATTGTATAGCAGCTCGATTTGGATTGGCTTCAGCAATGGAAAGGTAATCCAGTATGATATTCTTTAATGCTCGTTTTCCAGCTTGTGCAGTGTTTGGTGAATAGGGCTCTTGGGTTTGCATTTGTCCATAGAATTTTGTTAAGAGCTCTTGATGAGTTTGTGCAAGTGAAGCTAAAAACTGATTGCGGATATAATGAATACGATCTGGGTCAATATTTTTACCGATTGTATGAGCAAGCTCAACTTCACTAGGTAAATTTAAACAGAAGGCACGAAATTCAGGCTCTAAGGTTTCATCTGTTATGATCGTTTCAATCAGCTTTAGCAAAGCAGAAGAGAGAGTTGCTTTTTCTTGTGTTTTATCTTGAATGCTTTGAATCAAAGCTTGCGTCATTAAATGATTAAGAGATTGCCAGCGATTGATGTGATTGTCATCATGTTGTGCAAGAAAAATAAGTTCTCTTTCATTGAATGGAGTGTGTAGAATGATTGGTGCTGAAAAGTCCCGCAGCAGTGATAAAACGGGTTTTTCACGCAGTCCCTTTAATGTAAACGTTTGGCTTTCCTTGGATAAAAGCATAACATCTGATTGAATATCTGTATCTGCTTCATAGGTGAGGTTTTCTCCGTTAGGTCCTAACAAGCCAAATACGATAGGGATAAGCATGGGCTTTTTTGTATTTTGTTGTGGGGTTGCGGGAATATGTTGCTTTGCATGAATTGTTAAAACACCATCGCTATAATGACTATCGATTTCTACATTGGGTGTTCCTGCCTGTTCATACCATAGCATGAATTGGGAGAAGTCTTGACCAGACACTTCAGCAAAACAGGTAATAAAATCTTCAATTGTACAAGCTTGTCCATCATGACGTTGAAAATAAAGATCAGTGCCTTTACGAAACAGAGTAGGACCTAAAATAGTTCGTATCATGCGAACAACTTCAGCACCTTTTTCATAAACAGTTGTGGTGTAAAAATTATTAATTTGGCTATATTGACGAGGACGTACAGGATGCGCAAGAGGTCCTGCGTCTTCTGCAAATTGCGTTGCTTTTAATGCTTTTACATTTTCAATTCTCTGTAGGCTGCGTACATTTTGATCTGATGAAAATTCCTGATCACGATAAACAGTGAATCCTTCTTTTAAACAGAGTTGAAACCAATCGCGACAGGTAACACGATTACCGCTCCAATTATGGAAATATTCATGTGCAATGACACGTTCAACATTTCTATAATCCTGATCGGTTGCTGTTTCAGGATCGACAAGAACATATTTATCATTAAAAACGTTAAGGCCTTTGTTTTCCATTGCTCCCATGTTAAAGTCGGACACAGCAACAATATTGAAAATATCAAGATCATATTCGCGTCCGAAACATTGTTCATCCCAACGCATGGAACGTTTAAGAGCATCCATTGCATAGGTTGCGCGTTCGGTTTTTCCTTTTTCTACATAGATACCAAGCTCGATACGTCGTCCAGATACAGTTGTAAAATGGTCTTCTAACTTATCAAGATCTCCACCTACTAAAGCAAAGAGATAAGATGGTTTGGGATAAGGATCTTCCCAAATGGCAAAATGGCGATTATTCTCTAAAGTTCCTGTTTCCACCAGATTACCATTGGAAAGCAAGATTGGGATTGTTTGGGAATCTGCTTCAATTTTCACTCTATAGGTAGAAAGAACATCTGGGCGGTCGTAAAAATAAGTAATACGACGAAAACCTTCCGATTCGCATTGTGAGCAATAAACACCATTTGAAAGGTAAAGCCCCATAAGTTGGCGGTTGCTTTCAGGATTCAGTTCTGTAACCAATTTCAATGTAAAAGGAGCCGTTGGTGGCGTTGTAATTTCTAAACGTGAAGGCGTCACTTTATAAGTGTTTGGGGCTAATATCTCATCATTAATAGAAACGGAAATTAAAGTAAGATCATCACCAGAAAGAACAAGAGGTGTTAATTCTTTTGTATCGTGACGGGATTCAATAGACAATATGGCTGTAACATAGGTTTTTGTCGGTGCCAATTGGAAAGAAAGTTGTGTTTTAGGGATAACGTAAGGGGTTGGTTGGTAGTCTTCCAAACGATAAATAGATGTTATTGGCTGTTTCATAGTTTTTTCCCATTTGTATTTTAAGAGTTAAAGAAGGGTGTGTTAATTTTAGAAGC
Organism: Bartonella sp. CL434QHHD; assembly: GCF_042195145.1. Lineage (NCBI taxonomy): Bacteria > Pseudomonadati > Pseudomonadota > Alphaproteobacteria > Hyphomicrobiales > Bartonellaceae > Bartonella > Bartonella sp. CL434QHHD. The sequence goes on from NZ_JBHINT010000011.1 coordinate 114,753, forward strand.
AAGATAGGATTAAAGAATTACAAAAGGCTGTCGAGGCGATTTTTTACTTCTAAGAAGTCTATCCATGTAAGCTTCTTTTGACTAGGGGTTCTAAGAAGGTAGGCTGGGTGGAAAGTTGGCATAACAGGTATTTTTATATTATCCTCGCTTTCATAGATATGCCATTTCCCTCTTGTTCGGATAATTCCATTTTGAGATCCAGTAAGAAACTGTGCAGCAACACCTCCCAGTGCTATAAGAACACGAGGACGCGCTAAATAAATGTGCCGTTCAATAAAAGGGCGGCACAAGGCAACTTCTCTTGGTGTTGGTGTACGATTTCCTGGTGGACGCCAAGGAATAGTGTTGGCAATGTAAACATTATTTCTTGTTAAGCCAATTGATGCGAGGATTTTATTAAGCAACATCCCGGCTTTTCCCACAAAAGGAATTCCTTGTATATCCTCGTCTCGTCCTGGTGCTTCGCCTATAAGCATTAGGGGGCTTCCTGCTGTTCCATCTGAAAAACAGGTATTTTTTGCTGTCAATTTTAATGAACAGCCATTAAATGCAAGGAGAGCAGATTTTAATTCATCAAGTGTCTTGGCACTTTTTGCACTCTCTATAGCTGTGGATTCATTTTGTATAGTCCTAGAGTTATGCAGCTGATGATGATCTAATTTTACGGTTGGAGATGTTTTGGGAGATGCTTGTTGATTATGAGAAATGTTCACGACAGATATTAATTTTCTCTCTGAACAAGCAGACTGCTTAAAACGATCAATAGGGAAATCCGTCAGAACGGCATCCGCACCACTTTCTTTATAAAAGTTTAAGAGTTCTTCATAGGAAATTGAGCACGGCGTTTGATTTAACATTTTACTTTTTCTAATGATCTAGCGATTATAGATCAAACAAAATTATCCTTCAAGTTTTATTAAATGTATTCGCTAGCCATTAATGTATAAGAACGCTGATAGGATTCTCTCTTTTCACAAAAAAGGCAAATCGTAAAATGCGAGTGTTCGCGATTATATACATCTTTAAATGTACAATTTGTTTAAATTGCGCTATTTCAACTTTTTAAACAGACTAAACTCATTCATAATAAAAGATTTTTTTACTGAATGCAAGTGGTGTTATAATATTTGTTATCATTGTATTATATATTTAATACTTAATTAAAGTTACTTTTGTAGTATTTTATTTATAAAATAAAGTATAATTTTTTTATTATTATATTTTTTAAATAATTTTTATTAAAAAATAAATATATTAATGAATATATAAATATTAATTTTATATGAGAAAAATACTAAGACATTATAAACTATTTTTACAATGGGTTAAAAGCAATGTGTGGATATATTCTTTTGCTTTTTTTACCGCTGAAATGAGAGGTTCATTTAATGCTAAATGCGCTGCAATAGCGCTTGAGAGAATGCAACCTGTTCCTCGCATTGTTCCTTTTAAACGTGGAGTAGAGATATTTATGACTTCAGTTTTGTCAATGAAGCTATCAATTGCAAGAGGCCCCTCCGCATGTCCCCCTTTTACTAAAATAGAGCGAGCTCCCAATGACAAAAGTTTTTTTGCTTGTTGTATTGCTTGCTTATCATGAGATGCCAATGGACTTTGGCTAAGAAGAGCGAGTTCTTCTCTATTCGGTGTTAAAAGATCAACATGAGGAAGCAGTTTATCGATCATAGTGTCGATGATTGTTTCCGTTATTAGTTTTCCTCCTGATGAAGCGACAAGTACAGGGTCCAAAATAACTGGAACATGGGGATAGTCTTTGAGTACGTTACAGATTGCTGCTATAATTGCTTTTGTCCCCGTCATACCGATTTTTATTGCGCTTATTGGATTTGCTTCTAGGGCAGCACGCATTTGCGCAGCGACGAGGTCTCCACGCATTGGAATGATTTCGACAACGCGATTATCATCTTGTACGTTAACACAAGTAATTGCTAAATTTGCTTTTATTTGAAAATGCGCAGAGGTTTCTATATCACGAACAATACCAGCACCTCCTGTTGGATCAGTGCCCGCAACAATAAGAATGGAAGGTATCAACGCCATGTTTGTGTCACTTTTATCCACTGCTGTACACGCTCTTCAGGTTTTTTATGGAGGATAATATCAGTCACAACAGCAGCACTATTTGCTCCTGCTTTTAAAACACCAACTGCGCGTTCTGGTGTTAAACCACCAATACCCACCAAAGGTAAAGCACCAATCCGCTTTCTCCATTGTTTGATTTTCTCTAATCCTTGCGGCATCCATTTCATTTTTTTTAAGATTGTCGGATAAATAGGACCAAGTGCAATATACTCAGGATTAGCAGAGAGTGCGGTATCCAATTCATGTTCATCATGTGTACTAAGACCAACTTTTATATCACTTTTACGAATTGCGTGAAGATCAGCATTGCTCAGGTCTTCTTGTCCCAGATGAATAAAATTGCACTTTTCATCAATTGCTATTTCCCAATGATCATTAATAATTAATTGTGCTCCCAATTTATTGCATATGTTTTTTGCACGCTTGATATGTTGACGGATTATTTGTTGATTTTCATGTTTCATACGCAATTGTACGAGCTTGATACCAAGAGGAAGCAAACGTTCAATCCAATCAGCGTTATCAACGATGAGGTAAAATGGATCCAGTTTCATGAAAATACTGCTTTTCCAATGATTGGCGTTGAAGGGACTGCTACACTGCGTGCTTCGATCATGCCAGCTTTATATCCCATACGTCCTGCTTGAACAGCTTTAGAAAATGCTTCAGCCATTAAGACAGGATCACCTGCTTTAGCAACTGCGGTATTAAGCAGTACTGCATCATAACCGAGTTCCATCGCAATGGCGGCATGTGATGGGCGTCCAATGCCGGCATCAATAACAAGAGTAGCATCAGGAAGGTAAGCACGGATAGAACGCAATCCATCAGTATTATGAGGTCCTTTGGCAGAACCAATAGGAGCACACCAAGGCATAATAACACGGCAACCAATGTCAAAAAGTTTTTCAGCAACAATGAGATCATCCGTTGTATAGGCAAAAATTTTGAAACCTTCATTGTTTAAAATTTGAGCAGCTTCGATTAAGGAAAAAATATTTGGCTGTAAGGTATCTGAATTACCGATAATTTCGAGTTTAATCCAAGCCGTTTTAAAAAGATCTCTTGCTAATTGGGCTGTGGTTACGGCCTCTTTAACAGTATAACAACCAGCAGTATTAGGAAGCACTGTTACCCCAAGCTCTTGAAGAAATTTCCAAAATTGTCCACCTTGTTTTCCACCTGCAGTTTCACGGCGCAAGGAAACAGTTACAATTTCCGTATTCGATTTATGAATAGCATCACGAAGGATTGCTGGTGAAGGATATTGCGCTGTACCTAATAGAAGACGGGAAGAGAATTGTCGTCCATAAAGATTCAGCATAATTTTAGCCTCCTTGCATTGGGCTTAAAATTTCAATTTTATCTCCTTCATGCAAGACAAATTGGCTTCGTGCATCTATGGGAACAACTTCAGCGTTAACAGCAGTTGCAAGCCAATTTCCTTCATATCCCAATTCTTCAAGCAAGAGACCGAGAGTCATAACTTCTGTTTGGACTGTTTCACCATTAACAAATATTTGCATGTTTTATTCCAATGCCAATTCCATTGCTCGTTTTGCCATTTCTGGAGACAACAGAAAACCATGTCTATAAAATCCATTAATAGAAATAAAGTTACCATCTTTATGCACAGAAGGGAAGTTATTAGGATAACATGGACGAACACCAACGCCAGATTCAATAATTTCTGCTTCAGCAAAAGCAGGATGTAAAGTATAAGCCGCGTTGAGCAGTTCCATCATTGATCTTACAGAGATTGCACCATCAAAGTCACTTTCAATCATCGTTGCACCAATCATAAAAATATTATCTTGTCGAGGTACAATGTAGAGAGGAAACCGTGGATGAAGAAGACGAATTGGACGCGAAATTTTAATATCGGTGCAGCGCACGAGAAGCATTTCACCACGTACGCCCCGTATATTTTTATCTTTTCCTAAACGTGCTATTCCTGTCGCATCAATAACAATATCAAATTTTTTTTCAGCTATTTCTACATCAACAAAACAGGCTCCATTGTTGAGAAGCTTTTCTTTTAAAGCCATAAGTGCTTTGCGAGGATCAATATGGGCTTCATTTTCATAAAAGAGTGCACAGTTAAAACGTTCCGCAAGATCTGGTTCAAGATGAGCTATTTCTGTATTATCTACGGTTTTGTGATTATGCGTACGCACAGAAAATCGTTCAAGCTCTCCTCTATCTCGTGTAGGTGCAACCACTAAAGTGCCTTTTTGTATGACAAGGTTGGGGAGCGTTTTACGCCACCATTGTATAGCTTGTACACCAAGATCTTCAACAATTTGTTCTGCACTTTCCCTTTCACAGTAAGGTGCAAGCATTCCTCCTGCATACCAACTAGCACTTCCTATAGGTGAATGAGGGGGGGCCGATACAGTAACAGAAGCACCTTTTTGCTGTAACATAAAGGCAACTGTTAAGCCGCCTACACCTGCACCTTTGATAAGAATGTTTTTCAACTGTTTACTTTCTTTTTTGAGGAGGAACAGTTTCCATATAAAGGTCACCATTTTTCTGATATTTTTCGGCCATGGCGATCATACCTTCCCCTTTTGTTTTTCTTATTGCAGCTGCCTCACGAATATCATGGGAAATACGCATAGAACAGAATTTTGGTCCACACATGGAACAAAAATGCACTAATTTATGGGCTTCTTTAGGCATTGTCTCATCATGAAAGGCACAGGCTGTTTCTGGATCAAGAGAAAGGTTAAATTGATCGTGCCATCTAAAATCAAATCGTGCACGCGAAAGAGCATTGTCGCGCAGTTGTGCTCTAGGCAAACCTTTAGCAAGGTCAGCGGCATGAGCAGCAATTTTATAAGTGATCACACCAGTTTTTACATCATTCCTATCGGGGAGTCCTAGGTGTTCTTTAGGTGTTACATAACACAACATAGCAGTTCCAAACCATCCAATCATAGCGGCACCAATTGCTGATGTAATATGGTCATAACCAGGAGCAATGTCCGTTGTAAGAGGTCCCAAAGTATAAAAAGGCGCCTCATGACAAAGATCTAATTGTTGCTCCATATTTTCTTTAATTTTGTGCATTGGGACATGCCCAGGACCTTCAATCATAACCTGTACATCTTTTTTCCAAGCAATTTTTGTCAATTCTCCCAAAGTTTTAAGCTCTGCAAATTGGGCTTCATCATTGGCATCGGCAATAGAGCCAGGGCGCAATCCATCCCCCAATGAAAGAGAGATATCATATGTTTTTGCAACATCACAAATTTCATCAAAATGTTCATAGAGAAAGCTTTCTTTGTGATGATGGAGACACCATTTTGCCATAATAGAACCGCCTCGTGAAACAATACCTGTTACACGATCAATGGTCATAGGAATAAATGGTAATCTTAATCCTGCATGAATGGTAAAATAATCAACACCTTGCTCTGCTTGCTCAATAAGGGTATCACGGAAAATATCCCATGTTAAGTTTTCGGCAATACCCTGTACTTTTTCGAGTGCTTGATAAAGAGGGACTGTTCCGATGGGCACAGGAGAATTTCGGATAATCCATTCACGAATATTGTGAATATTTCGTCCTGTAGAGAGATCCATAACTGTATCTGCTCCCCAGCGAATGGCCCAAACCATTTTATCAACTTCTTCTTCCATAGATGACGTTACTGCTGAATTACCAATATTGGCATTAATTTTAACACGGAAATTACGCCCAATAATCATGGGTTCGCACTCTGGATGATTAATGTTTTGTGGAATAATGGCGCGTCCACAAGCAATTTCATTGCGAACAAATTCGGCAGTATAAATTTCTGGTATTGATCCAGAAAATGTTTCATTTGATGGTACATTCTGCCGTTCTTTTACTGCTAATCCTTCATTTTCTCGTATAGCCACATATTCCATTTCTTCGGTAATAATGCCTGCGCGTGCGTAAGCCATTTGTGTAATTGCTTTGCCATTTTTTGCTCGTAAAATAGGACGTTTTTGTTTAAAGGCTGGTGTAAGGTTTTTATCAGAAGTCAATCCATTATCTTCAGGTTTAACTAATCGTGCAGGATAAGTTTCAGTATCATCCCGCTTAGAGAGCCAAGGCAAGCTAATTGCCGGCAAGCCTTTTGTAATATCAATGATCATATCTTTATCTGTGTAGGGGCCAGAAGTATCGTAGACGTTTAAAGGTTTTTCACCACTGCCATCAGTCAGTGAAATTTCACGCAATGGTACGCGCACATCAGAAAAGAGAAGGCTCTGTTGATAAATTTTGCGTGAAGCGGGAAAGGGGCTACAACTGATTGATGGAGTATTTTTCTGCACAAACTTTTTCCTTATAGACACAGAGTTCAAAAATAGGTTGCGATGTTAATGGAGTTACGATGTTAATGGAGATGTATTCAAATTATCAATCACGAGCATTCGGGTGAATAGGAATAATATTGCTTTGTAGCAAAGAAAATCCAATACAGCTCAAGCAAAGTTATTTTGAAAATTGATACAATATCTATTCTAATATTTGCATGCCTCCTCCCACTTGAAGTATTTTTGTTAATACGAATATGGTTGGCTTAAATATCTATATTGTCAATCATAAAAATATATTTTAAACGATTTTGGTGTGTTTTTAAGAGTGTAAATAGATATTATGAAGTGATAAACTATGATATTGAAGCTTTTATAAACCAGAATAAAGTTAAAAACGGATTATCAGGGAAAAAGTAGATAGTTTATGGCTCTGATTGAGATTTTTTTCATATTAAAATAATAACTCAGAATACCATAAGATTCTCTCATCATACATCTTTTCATATAAAATCACTTCCTTGCACGTCATAAGTGGGGGCGTATGGGGCAAAACACTTGAAGAAAGGAAGCCAAATGTCATTTAATGAACATTCTAAGATGTGAGGACTGTCAAAACGTGGGGGACAGTAAAATGTATAATGGGTTCCAGCTTGTATCTTCAAAAGCTTAACGCTGATGATCTATAATGGCTTACTATTTTATTATTGATGTGCGCTGTCGTAAAATAAAAGGAGTATATTTTGAGCAATATTTCTTAAAAAAGTGTGTAATATGCAATATCATTATATTTTGTTTGGGGCATTCTATTCTTCATGAGGGGGATGTTCCCATTAAGAATGCGATAAACAAAAGCGTGAAACAATACCTAATCTTTATTATTAAAAATAATATTGTTTTGAATGTTTTGAAAATCGTAAGCTGAATTAAAAAATGATGATGAAAATGAACAAAGGCTTTTTATCTTGAAATTTCATCAACAATTTTAAATAGTTGGAAGAGAGAGGAAAGCAAAAGGATGTATCTCAGCACAAAAGTATACGTAAATTCATTAATTAGTTTGCAATAGAAATGCGTGCAAAGCGCTGTGTTTTAGCTTAAGACGAGGTGAAAATTCATTTTCTGAGACATAAAGCTCTTTGTTTTCAAGGTAAAGTTATTCAAGTGTCATGTGATATCGTGCAACAATATTACAGATAAGAAATCACTAATTATATACAAAAAGCTTTCTAATTATAATGAAGTGCTCTTATTATTATAATACAACAAGAGAAAAATTGAGAAAATTTGCGTCAAAAAAAATTTTAAACACTAAAATAGGTAATAATTAAAATAAACACAAACACAGAATTATTATAATGATGATTAATAAAGCCGAAAACCAATTTTTGAATAAGTAGGGAATTATGAGGAAGAGTAACCAAATTCCCACCAATATTACTATTATTAACAGTATTATAAATGGTAGCCATATAAAAGCTGCAGCTATACAGCCAGTGATGATTGGTGCACCCCAAAGATAGACAAATGTGTTGACAAGAGATTCATAAATAAATTCGTTAGTGAATTCTTTATCTGCAGTATCATAGCATTCTATAATCGCTTTGCATTACCCCACTCACATCATAAAACTCGTTATGCACCTTATGAAGGATATAAAAACAGCTTATCTTTTAAATCTTGTTAAAAAGATCATATTTAAGTAGTGCAATTATACTAAATAATGAGGTAAATGCTGGAAGGAATAGAAAAGGACACCTAAACTATTCTTTTTTCAATTCTACTGTAACGATTTTAAGCATCCCCCCAATGAAAAGATTGTAAACAAAAATCCTAATATACTGCATACGATAAGATCTCCAAAACTCATATTTCCATCTTTCTTTTTGAGTGTTGGTTTTGTTGATTCATCAATACGTATTATATTTTGTAGAATAGATCACATTTTATTCATGTATTGTAAGGTTATATATTAGCGTTATGTATGTAAAAAGTCTGGAATTTCTGAGTTTTTTATTACCTAAAGAAAATGTTTCTGACATTAGAAAATATAGCAATAACTTCAAAAACAGTAAAAATAACCCCATCGAGAGCTGGTAAAGGGTGTAGCTAATAAATGATGTGTATTTTAAAGGGAAGATAGAAGTTAAAGGTGCAGAGAACACTGAAAATAAAGTCGGTAATGAGTGGAGGGGATATTTTATTTGGAAAAAACAAGCCATGGATAGACCAATTGTCTGGCTACTTATGCAAGATTTTGTAAGGTGTTTTCTTTGATAGTTAAGGGTATAGCAAGTGTTAAATCGATGGAGCGTATTTTTTGTTTGGATTGATGAAGCAGATGAGTTAGAAAAACAGTTTAGAGAATGCTTTTTGATATTGCCATGAATTAAGAAGGACACCAATAATTGCAAGATGTTGTTTAGAATGATTTATTGTTCTTGCAAAAAAGATATACATATAATAATATATAGAGGCAGATGTGCTAAGTGTGGGAGGGGAAAAGTTGGTTATGGGGCGTTTAAAAAACAAGGATATTGTTCATAAAAATTGGGGGAGGGCGCTAGGTTATGCTTTTTAATTTTTTCCGGATCGGATACAACCTTCAAATTTTGTGAAGGTGTGTAGTGTTTCTTTAGTATTTCAAAGTATTTCTTTTCAGTTCAATGAAAGCGTGAGGAAATAGCCATATTGAATATATTCTCTATGATGTATTTAGATTGAACAAAAGCTTGTTCAAAAAAACATTGGTGATAATCCTGTAACACAATTTCAGGAATAAATTGAATAAAATAGAACAAAGTATCTGCATGTGAATAAAAACATAATGAAGCATGCAAAAAATTTGAAGCTAATTTTAAAATTTTAATACAAATGATAGCTAAAAGATAGAATTTCTTTGTTTAAAATATATGGTATAAAATATCGACGAGATAGATTTAAACTATTGAAAAAATAAAAAAAGATAATGTTTAAGTCAGAAACTTTCTATGTGGGTGATAAGTTATTACATTCAGTAATGGTTATATTAAATCCATAATAAGAAAAATTTTGAACAGTATTTATAAATTTTGCAACAAGATGCAAGATTTGAGAAATAATTATATAACAACAGCAAAGCAACAAAACAAGATACTGAGTAACCTCAAATGAGGTGGTTACATTACACATTAGAAGAGAAAGCATTAATACTAATGTTATGAAAAGCGTCTGGTGAATTTAGGTTATAAAATTGGAAGGAGTGAAGAGAGATAAAATGCGTAAATACGGATGGTACAGTGGTTATGATGTACCAATCAACAGCGTCCGCACATTTTAGTGCACAGAACGAGAAATTGTTAGAAAAACTATGAAAATAATGGGGGATTTAAAATGTCTAATATTTACGATTGGTCTCTAAAGGCTGATGAAAATGCTTATTCAGATAGTATCATTAATTGGGCAGAAGGTCAGCCGCCTAGTTCTGTTAATGATAGTGCACGGGCGATGATGCAGCGCGTACGTGAATATCTTGCAGATAATGGAGGATCTATTAATTCAAGCTTTACAGTAAATGTGGATGATAAAACAACATTAATTACTTTAAAGACAGTTTCGCCTATAAAGAAATACAACAATGATATCGTCATACGTTTTAAAGCTTGTGGTGTAAATATTGGCGCTACAACCATAACTGTTAATAATATAGAAGAAAAGCTTATCTATAAAGCCACTGATGTGGGGGTTATACCATTAGAAGGTGGAGAATTTCAAACAGATGGCATTTATGAAATGGTATACAATAATGGTGTTTTAATAAAAGAGCATGAGGGTTGGTATTTATTAAATCCTACACCACCAAAGATAGAAAGTTTTCCCGCTGGATTCATTGCAACATTTGCTATGCAAAATGTGCCAAATGGTTGGCTTTTATGTGATGGTAAGGCCTATAAGCGTGAAGATTATCCGCAGTTATTCAAGGCAATAGGTGATAAATGGGGAAAAGACAGCAATAAAACTTTTAAAGTTCCTGATTTTAGAGGCATGTTTTTACGCGGCTTTGATAATGGTCGGGGTTTAGATGGTGGTAGAAAGTTTGCAGATGAACAACAAGATAGCATAAAATTGCATACGCATATTGGGAGCATTGAAAACGCAGGCGAGCATGCACACAATTTTGAGTATCAAGGGGTAGGCTGGCCCGTTGGTGATATTGGGAGACTCCCGAATCATTATACTTATAATGCGACCCTGAAAGGGAGAACAGCTTCTGCTGGTGCACATACACACAAGGTAACTCTTTCCCATACGGGTGAGGCAGAAACGCGCCCTGTTAATACAACCGTTGTCTATGCTATAAAATCATGAGTATGGTCGGGTCCATAAATAATCTATAGACCTTGATAATTTTGTTAACGCGGAGCAATTCCGCGTTATTTTCTATACATATGAAGAGGACATCTATATTGTTAATAGGATACTTGAGAGAGTCAAAAAACAATTTAAAAATGATTGAAAGAAAGAGTTAAGGATATAATTTATTTTATAATTGTATGATAACATAGGGAAAATATGTAAAAATCATTTAAACTGTACCGTGAAGTGATCTAGAGATACATTTTTTCATAAGGTGTTTTGATAGGGGGTAAGGTGATAAAATTATTCAACCTGAGGCATAAATAAAGTACAATATTTTAACGTTTTTTTGTGCAAAAACAGCATACCCCCGTATGAGTTAATTCATCTTATAAAGATATCTCTCACCTTGTTGTCGATTTCATTTCTTTGCATTGCCATGGTGGAGGCTTTATCTGTAAATGATAGTACTCCTTGAGTGGAATCATCATTATGCTTGTGAAGCAGAAGACAAACGCTATTTCTATACTCTCTCCTCATCCCTATATTTCGCATTGTTTTTGCATTAGGGGGCTTACAAGAAGCGTTATTGAGTTTATTTTAAAGTTTTTATTCAATAGGTTAATTCTTTGTGATATGCCAATAAACAATTTTTTAATAGAAAGAGAAAAGTAAAAAATATTAGTATAAATTAATATTTATTTATAAAAAAAGTTAAAGTATATGTGTTATAAAGAAGATGTTACTATTAAAGCTACAAACAAATCTTTTGTGGAGGGGAGAAAAGTACTTGATTTCTATATGGTCCTTAGAAGATATAAATAATACACCCGTTATTATAACAAAGGCATTTGTACGCATTTCTTGAATCATTTTTATAAAGATAAAAGTGATAGAAAGAGTAGGAAAACGCATATTTATGTTGTATAAATTCGTATTATCTAACAGTTTGATAGCAAAACAAAACTTCACATGTTTTTAGTTACGTAAAATCTTGAAAGATTTTAAACTGGTAGTTTTTTCAAAAAATATCTTTAGGGTGCTTGGTCTTCTTTTTTAATGATAGATGACAAAAAGGAGTTCATATAAAAATAAAAAAGATTCTTGAATATTTGCGTGTTTTATTTTGCTATGGACTTTAGTTTTTAGATTGAAGCCGACAGCTTAGAGATCTAATTTCATAGGAGGATGCCGTTTGAGGGAGTATAAAAGGGATATCTTCTTTAGGTAATTCAGAAACGTTTAAAGAACAATGATAAACATTGCGGAGATTTTGTGTTGTCAAAACATTAGTTGCATTTCCTTCGCAATAAATCTCACCTTCCTTGAGCAAGATCATGTTATCTGCATAATGTGCCGCGAGATTGAGGTCATGAAGAACAGCAAGAACGCCGCCACCAGAATAGGAAAATTGTTTAGCAATATCCATAACGATGATTTGATGTTGAATATCGAGGCTAGCAATAGGTTCATCTAATATCATCCAGCGAGGAATCCCATTATGAACAGGTTTCCAGACTTGGCAAAGTACACGGGCAAGTTGTACTCTAGCTTGTTCTCCGCCTGATAATTGGTGATAATACAGGTTGCCATAATCAGAAAGGTCAACGCACTCTAAAGCTTTCTGGATAAGATTTTGCAATTCGGCTGTGGCAAAGGTAAATTGGTTTACAGAAAGACCAAGTCCTACAACTTCATGGACTAAGAATGGAAATACGAGCGTTGTTGATTGTGGTAGTACAGCGCGCATTTTTGCCATTACATGAGTTTTTGTTTGGCATACATTATAACCATTTAAGGTTATTTTTCCACTGTAAGGAATTTCACCACTCAGAGCTTTGATAAAAGTACTTTTTCCTGATCCATTAGGACCAATAATAATGGTAAAAGCGCCACTTTTAGCTTGAAGATTAATGTGTTTAAGAATCTTCTTCTTTCCGCGCTGAACACAAATATTTGTCGCTTCAATCATGAAAAGTCTGTTCCTCGTTTGCATATAAGGATCCATAGAAAGAAAGGTGCACCAAAAAGTGCTGTTACAATCCCAATCGGCAATTCTGCGGGGGCAACAATTAAGCGTGCAAACATATCAGCAAAAATAAGTAATGCTGCTCCCAGGAGAGCAGAGCAAGGAATGAGATAGCGATGATCAGGACCTATGAGCTGACGTAAAATATGAGGAACAATAATACCAATAAAACCAATACCACCACTGACAGCAACAGCACTACCACACATAAGAGCAACAAGGGGAATAGCAATATTTTTGACGCGTTGAATATGGAAACCAATATGGCCAGCAACAGCTTCTCCAAGAGCAAGGGCATTAAGTGCTCGTGATAAAAAGGGAGAGAAAAGAAGACCAATAACGATAAAAGGAAGAACGAGCCATACTTTTAACCATGTAGCGCCCGCAAGAGAGCCAAGACTCCAAAAAGTGATATCACGCAGTTGTTGGTCATTTGCGACAAAAATCAATGTTCCGACAACTGCACTGCTTAATGCACCAAGAGCAATACCAGCAAGCAGCATGGTTGCAATAGAGGTAAAGCTATTATGCGTTGCTATTATGTAGAGAATAATCGTTGATAAAAGTCCACCAAAAAAAGCACCTATGATAACTTTATAAGGCTCTAGAAAAGGTGCAAATGAAACAGGAAAAGCAATGCCGACAACAATTGCTAAGACTGCTCCAAGTCCAGCACCTGCTGATACACCTACAATTCCGGGATCTGCAAGAGGATTACGAAAAAGCCCTTGCATAAGAACACCGGAGACAGCTAAAGCTGCTCCAATCAATAATCCCAAGATAACACGGGGAAGCCTTATGTCTATGAGCACGAGGTAATCACGCGTTTTACTACTTACCGAAAAATCTTGTGTAAGCATCACATGGAGGAGATCAACGAAAGAAACTTTTGCAGCACCATTCAAGAGCCCACCAAAAATACTGAAGATAAGGAAGATTATTAAGCTTAATAATAAAATCTTCCCCTGCTTTGAACGGCTTATTTTTTTACCTTCTTTTGCTTCAGGTAAATGCATCATGGATGTACCGTCTACCATTTTTATCAGCTCTTACCGTTTTGATTTGCACCATAAAGTATCTCAATAAGCTCTCTTGATGCGTCTGCAGTGCGTGGACCAAATCCCAAAAAATACATGGCATCCATCTGTTTTATGGCATGATTTTTTGCTGCAGTTGTTGCTTGAACTGCCGGTATGGCTAAAATCTTATCAATGCTGGTTGATCTTGCACCATGTTTTACAAGTAAGATAACATCGGGATCTGATTTCAATAACGCTTCGCCGTTGAGAAGTTTATATCCTTTATAATCGGTGATAGCATTGATAGCGCCTGAAAGTTTTATCATACTATCAGCTGCAGTACCTGTTCCAGATGCCATGACGCGTCCATTTTGCACAGAGAAAACAAAAAGAACACGCTTTGGTCTTGTTACTTTCGCCAAAAGCGCATCGTTATCTAAAAAATTACGCTTCAATTTCTCAATTAACGCCGCGGCTTGCACTTCCCGATGAATGGCTTGACCAACGAGGCGAATCTTTTCTATCACATTTTCACGGGAGTAGTCTTCTGGTATGATCACCAGAGGTATCGATGTTTTTTTGAGAATATCAATTGTTGAAGCGGGACCGCTTCCTTCAACAAGCAATATACCCTCTGGAGCAAGTGATAAAACACCCTCAGGTGAAAGAGCACGCATATATCCAAGCACAGGAAGCTTGAGCGCTTCTTGTGGGTAGACACTTGTACTATCACGGGCGACAAGTTGATCTTGGGCTCCTAATGCATAGACAATTTCTGTAAGTGCTCCGCCGATAGAAACAATTCGAGCATTTTCAGGAAAACGCGTTGCAGGTTCAGCAATTACTTGTTTAGAAAAACAAGTAAGAGAGAGCAGTAAACACATAAGAAAAAGGTTTGATAACCTATGTAAAAGAGATATGAACATGTCCAACCTTACCTTATCTTAGTTACTGCTGTTTTCTTGGCATGATGGCAAACTATTCAATAAAGAGCGCCAATCGTCACGTTCTTTTTGTCCCTCCTTGCGTACGCCAAAGAATTGAATAACCATCTCATCAGCTTTATCGAAAACTTCAAGTGAGCTGACATACCCATCAATCGTAGGCTTGCGAACACGCCATACCTTATAAAATCCAGAAACGAGTAAATGGAGGTGAAATTTCTGATCGAGAACATTAAGCCAAGGTCCCATTTGCTTAATGTTCTTTACTTGCCCAGTGAAAATTTGAATACATCCTTTATTACCAACAAAACACATAATTGGTAACTCTTGTTGTGCAACTTGTCTGAGCATCATTTCAACAGCTTCTATTTTTAACTCATCGGCAAACTCATTTCCGACATGTTTTACAGCATCATGTCGATTAATTTTCAGTTCAGAAATAATCTCATGAAGTTGATGTACATCAGTCATCTGGCGCCAACGATCTCGGAACTTTTCAACATCCAGCTTTGTCGTATCACATTGTACTGGAGTAAGAACGGGAGAAATATCAAGTACAGGTGATTGATCGTCATGAAGCAACTTTTCAACAAGTGCAGCCCATTCATCCATATTTGTTGCGTCTTTAGAATAGAGTTTGAAAATGGCAATGCCATATTGATCAAAGAATTGCAAACTTTTCATAGGTGTTCCGAGAATAATCACATCATGCTCGAAACCAAACTTCCATTTTTTTGAAAAAACACGCAAGTCAATTTCACCGAGTGTTATCGGGATATGCTGGCTTTGAACAATTTTCTCAAAACATCCTGTTATTTCATGGACAGCATTATCATTCCGTGTCAATGCCATAACTGTGCCAAGTTTAGGAGCATTTTCCAAGAGAGTAGCGACATCAGCGCGTAGTTTTTTTGCTTTTCCAATTGTACAATAAGCCGCAATGAGTTCTGCTTCGGATATACCAATAGAGTCCGCGAAATCGCGGTTACGCATCTCTTTTTTTTCTTCACGCAAGCGAATAATCATTTCGGCTGTGTATGACATGGGCTTATCCTTATGTTACCTGTTTGAGGGTTAATTGTTTAATTTTTCAACTCAAAGACAGTAAGTCGAACCACTATCAACTAATGGTTCAACCTACTACCAAATAAGCCCTTTTTTTATTAACAGTAGAACAATAAAAACCGATAAATTGCAAAAAGCTAAAGCGTAAACCTCAAAATCTGTTGTTTAGAGAACAAGAAGAACAGAAACACAATAACTTATTCTTTATCGATCTAACCTTTTTAATTGATCTAATGGTTAACAAAAGTAACTAAAATTTTTGCACGAACGAAACTTTAAAGTTGCGACCAGGCTGAGTATAATAATCCTTCGGCGTTGAGCTTTCACCGGAAGGAAGATCTGATACATTCCAATATTTTTGATTGAACAGATTATAAACACCAGCCCTTATAACAGGACCCTTTTCACCAAATGGCTTCAACCAACCTGACACATCAATAATATTATAACCTGGAATTTTTTGATAGTCCGATTCCTTAGCAACTTTATCGCGTTTGGCAGATGAGGTAAGAACAACGTCTGCTCCCCAGATTTCTTTTGCATATCCGATCCCAACAATCGCTTTTAAAGCTGGAATTGAGTTAAGATATTCATCTTTATCAAGATCTTTTCCTTGCGAATAGGCAAGAGCAAAATTGCTATGGAATCCACCATTAAGAGCCAAATGTATTTTGGCTTCAGCACCATAAATACGCACATTCGCACGATTTATGTAATGGCGACGCGCAAATTTGAATTCCTCTGATGGCCCTTTATCTATAGTATCTATGAAGTCCTTGTATTGATTAAAAAAGGCACTGACTGAACCGCCGAAATTTCCATTTCCATACCTTATACCAACATCATATCCATTGCTTGTTTCTGCTTTAAGATCAGGGTTTCCCTTCACATAATAAGCAGAGGGTTTTATATAAGAGACATAAAGTTCTGGAATACGTGGTGCACGAAAAGCTTGCGCCCATTGAGCATAAAGTGTTACTTGATTACGAACATCCAGCTCCATACGTAATTTGGGAGAAAAACGTGAACCATTTCTTTCTGGAGGAAATTTGTCAGAAATCAGAGCTTTCTCATAAGAGGACGTTTTTTGAGGGATATATTTAAACCAATCATAACGAACTCCAGGTGTTATACGGAAATGGTTATCAGCAAAGCCAATTTCATCTTCGAAAACAAAACCCAAATTATAGCCATTCGCATCTGGTGAATCTGATCGGTTAGCGGGCACAAAGAGACAGCCCCGTGCATTTTCCGCCAAATGACAATTATCTTTCCCTAACAAATAATGATGAAATTTAGATGATAAAACATTAGTGGCAAGCTTTAACGTATGATCTACAGTGCCAATATGAACTTTCTTGAGAGCATCAGCATTGAAACCATAATTAGTATTACGTAAAAAATTATCTCTCAAAAAATCCCCTTTGGGGGCCCTAACACGAAATCCGGTCAGAATATGACGATTTGACTGTCTTTGCCAATAAATCTGCCCACGAAATGCATCAAAAAGTGCTTCTTCATTGCCGTTATAGTCATAAGAAAGAGAAAGGCGTTCACGAAGTTTGTCGTCCTTATCATAAACAGAACTAGGGGCATAATATCTCTCAGAAGCATTCAATGAATGTGTATCAATGGTGTGACCAAAACGCTCGGCGGTAAAACCAAGTCGGTGATTATCATCAAGGTATTGGTGAATTTTAAAGAGCAAATTATTTTGATCAAAATGAGCAGGGTTTTTACGTGTGCGCTCTCCATAGCCTTCTAAGGTTCCCATATTTTTGCGCTCATGACCTTCCGCATAAGAACCTTGGAAAAGCAAAAACGTTTGTTGAGCACGCATTGCAACAGCTTGATCTACGTGCCAACTATTATCAACAGAATGATAACCACCTTTTATAAGACCACCCCAATTTTTTCCTTCTGTGATAAGATCTTCAGGATCAAGAGTACGCAAAGCAACAATTCCTCCTAGCGCACCAGATCCATAAAGGCTAGAATCCGATCCTTGAATAATATCAAGTGTGGAAAGTGCACCAAAATCAAACGTTGTGTTACCACTATTTCCGCGGAATATATCGTCCAACCATGGAAGAACGATACCATCCATTGTTGTAAGAATACGGCTTGCCTCTAAACCACGAATGACAAAACTGTTATTCCCTGGGTTATAGGATACAGATGGATCAAGGCGATTAATATCATAGGCATCAGTTATTTGTTTTTCACGAATATCTTTCGCGGTTTTTCGACTCGTCAAAATAGTAACCGAATCCAAGGCCGTCCCTATTTTTTTCTCTTCAATAACAATTGGTTTGAGTTCAGTGACAGAAGATCCATCATTACTTCGTGCGAAAACAAATGAAGGTATACAGACCGATAATGCACTTAAAATCACACAGCTTTTATAGATATTTTTTCGTCTTATTTGCATAACACATCACAACCCTTTTAACGTCCCCTCTCTGTTTTGAAATTTTATTTACATACAAAAAGGCTGGACCCGCTGATTAAAACTTGCCAGCCAAGTAGAAATGATTTTGAAAACAACACAAAATCACTGGAAAACCATATTAAACATGACAAAATCAGTCAAGAAAAAAGTTGCAATTTCAAAATAGCCTGTTTTAATGAGATTGAACACCAATATTAAGCTTAAAATAGTGGCAGAAAAAACGATGAATTTTGCAAATACGAAGCAATTATTAACTCTTTGGATTGGTGCATTTGTTGGAGCTTTCTTTTTGCATGTATTATTGGGAGCGCAGTTTTATTTTCAAAGTATTGGTGTAAGTAATGGCTTGCTCTCGTCGGAGATTATGCTGACTTTTGCGCAAGAAACTGTATATCCGGATGTTGATACAGATTGGCCAGATATTCATACAGAGTCGGATATTAATACAGAGCCAGAAGTATTACAGTCTGATCTCCTAGAGCAGGAGTTAGAAGGATTGCAATCCGTGGATGAAGTTCAATCGCAAGAACCTCAGCATATAGTAGAACAGGATGACTTAAAGTCTTTAGAAGACCCCCTTCCTCAAAAAGTGGAGCATAAAGCGTTTATCAAAAAAACAATACCGATGCCAAAGGCTGTAGTAAAGCGCTCCAATACAAAGGCGGTACGTTCTTCTTCCACCAATAAGGGCGGTGTTACAGCAGGGACTGAAGATATGTTGTTAATGGAGTGGTTAGCAAAGGTACAGTCACAATTAGAAAGGCAAAAAAATTATATTGTGGGACAGCGTACCAGTCATACAAAAGGAACGGTGAAGTTAGAATTTATGGTACATGAGCAGGGGAGTATTTTTTCTAGTCGTGTAGCAGTATCTGCTGGTGATCCGGAACTTGATCGATTAGCGATGGCAGCACTTCAACGCATTGGTTCTTTTCCACCACCACCACCATCAAAAGTGAATAAAACAATCAGAGTATCCCTAATATTTAGCTGATTTCTTATGCGGGGCGCTTTTCTTATAATATATTGATTTATAATGATTATTTATAATTTTAATGAAAGTTAAAATATAGTTTGTTCTAATTTTTTTGACGTTGAATTAATCAAAACCATTCGCTTACTTATGATATAAGTTGAGGGGGGAGCATGGATAAAAACTTCTAAAAAGCAGCGAATATACTTCTTATGAATGCTCTAAATGAAAGGGTTGTTGCAACATTGGGAGTTATGGGATGATAGAGCTATAGCTTTTATTAAGTAATTAAGTAAAGGTTAATCGTGTCTAATCGATTTTTATACCGTTCGTGAGAGGATTTTCGTAAGTACTTTCCAGATACACCGTTGTGAAATAGACTTAGAAACATTAAAATAAAACAAGAATATCAATAAGAAAAACATACTATTTTGGGATGCTCTGTTTTTGTGTGAAGGATGTGAACTTATATGTAAAAATGAGAAAAACAAAAAGCAAAGCTTCATCTTCATCATTAAAAGATATTGACATATTTAAAAGTCGTAAAACCGAATGAAAGGGAAGGGGCAGAAGAAAATTGTTTGTCTTTAAGGCTTTCTAACTCAATGAGTTTGTCTTTCTGTTATCAGAGATAATCCAAACGATATATATAACAACCTACTCTCTAT
Source organism: Bartonella sp. CL434QHHD (assembly GCF_042195145.1). NCBI lineage: Bacteria > Pseudomonadati > Pseudomonadota > Alphaproteobacteria > Hyphomicrobiales > Bartonellaceae > Bartonella > Bartonella sp. CL434QHHD. The sequence continues at coordinate 134,634 of NZ_JBHINT010000011.1, forward strand.
TTGGTATAGAAATGTTATAAGCAGAAAAAAATAGTTTTAAAATATGCTGTTTCACAAGATTTGAATATTGACTAATAAGCAACAGTAAAAGGATGAGCTATTTGTTTCACTCTTCTCTTATATTTGTAATCTCTATGATATTGTCGTTTATGTTGAGAAGAAATGAACTATTTGTATGACATGTTGATTTATAATGATAAGTCATCATTTTGTATTTAGAATAAAAGACCCGAATAGCGCAGGGTTTTCTTATTTTGAATTTATTGATACTGAATCAATTAAAATTACTTGCTTATACATCATAAGAAGGCTGGTATGTGGGTACTATTTAAAAAGGAATAAAAACACTTCTTATGAATGCTTTCAAATGCTATTTGGGAAGTTAAGGCATATTATTTCTGTCGACCAGAAAGCAGGTCGGTTTTTATATCTATTTTCCCAGTGAGTCTTGCTTTGTAGACACCATAATTTTCCATGACACGCATCACGTAATTACGTGTTTCTGTATAAGGAATACGTTCAATCCAATCAATGACGTTATCGAGAGATTGTCCTCGAGGATCGCCATAACGTTTTATCCATTCATTGACTCGACGGGGACCCGCATTATAGCCAATAAGAGTTAGTATATAGGATCCATTAAAACGTTCTAATTGTTCATTGAGAAAATGGGCACCTAATGTTGCATTATAATGAGCATCACTGCTAAATTTTTTAGGAGACCATGCGATTGAGTATTTTTTTGCCAGTGCTTTTGCTGTTGTAGGAAGCAATTGGAGTATACCTTGTGCACCTGCTTTTGATATGGCTGTTGGATTAAATTCGCTTTCTTGGCGTGCAATGGCATAGATAAGCGATTTTTCTTCTATAGAAATATTAGCAGAAGCTGGTATAGCTCCCAGAGGATGAGAGAGTGCACCAACATTTTTTCCCTGAAAAGCAGCCATTTTTCCAATTTTGAGGCTGGTATAATAGTCTCCATTTTTTTCTGCCATAACAGCCAGAAGAGCTAATTCACCGGGGCTTTCTATTCTTTTTCCGAGCTCTCTATAAAAAATTTTAGCAAAATCAGCATAGCCGGCTGCTTCAAGACGTTGAATTGCTTTGATCGCTTTTCGTGCACTAAAATGTTGTCGCTCAGCGGTTGTTGGTTTGGGAAAGAAAACTTTAAGCTTTTTTTGGTTGAGTCGTTCAGCGGCTAATTGACCATAGTAAGTTGCACCAAAATGAGCTGCACGATGAAAGTATTGCTGAGCATTTTGATGTTCTTTTAGCGTTTCTGCTGTTCGTCCCATCCAGTAATATCCACGTGATGCATAAAAAGGTAAAGAAGAGAGTTGAGGAATACGTGAAAAATGCTGCATTGCTAATTTAGGGTTATGAAGAAACCGTAGTGCATACCATCCTGCATGAAACTCAGCATCGACGGCTAATGCAGATGTTATACCAGTGTGCGTTGCAACGAGTTGATAAGCAATTTTTGGTTTGTTTAAATCGAGCATTTCACGAGAAAGGGCGCGTTGTTCTTTCCACAATGAATGAGGGTTCATAAGGCGAAATGCATCGTTTGATGTTTTCATCATGAGTGCTGCGGCTGCATCATATTGCTCTGTTCGTCGAAGATGGCGTATTCGAGCAAACTGAAAAAGAGGATCTTTTTGCCATGATCTCTCTACAGCTTTTAATTTTTGTGTAGCTCTAGGATCATTTTTTTCAACGGCCACAAAAGCATTAAAAAGAGATTGAGCATGGGCTAATTTTGCAACGCGTGCTGCTGAATCAAAACGATGTGCATACAGCATAAACTGCATGCGTTTCAAATGATCAATAGGTTTTAATGCAGCGCTTGCATTTTTAAGAACAAATACTTCTTCTTTTGCACTGAGTTGTGTTTTATGCCACCATGGAGCAATAATGTGTTGAGCACGAGTGGTTTGTCTGGTTTCGATAAGTGCTTTAGCGAAGAGAGCCATCCCTTGTGCTGTTTGGGGCGGGTGATGAGAAAATTTTTGGATGATTGCGCGTGTAACGTTGGTTTCGTTAAGAAAAGCACGTTCAGCATTGCGTTGCATCGTTTCTATACCTGGCCATCCTTTTAGCATGTTGATTGCATTAAATATTTCAGAACTTGGTATATTCGCTTGGTTTGATACCCCCAGCGCCCATGTCAAAATATGACGATCAAGGCTATGTTTTTCCATTGAATTACGAAGATTTATTGTTTTTGCAATATTGTTGTTTGCTAGTGCATCTAGCCCAGCTTTCAGTTGCTGAAGTGTAGCAGTATTGTGTGATGTCGTGTGTATCTGTTGAAGAGAGTCTTGAGCTTCTTTTGTGGTAAAGGGAGTAGGGCGAACCAAAGGGATTGGCGCTTTCCCTTGCAAAAGGGGTGTTTGCGCGTATGCACTTGAAAATAAAATTCTTATTGCCAGTATAAGTGCAGTAAAGGTTGATACGAAAAGAGAGGTGGAGAATACACGCATAGAGAAAAGACCTTGAGACCTTGCTTTTTGTAAAAACTTAAGGATTTATAGAACACAAGCGTGAAAAACGCGTTAATATAGACGGCTTATTTTAAAGAACTGTTCAACATTTAAGGAGGGGCATTTTCATCTTATGAGGGCTTTTTTTGAAATTCATCTTGCTTCAATGATAGAGCAAGATTATGCTCTATTTAAAATTTATAAAAGGCGATTATAAAAAAATAAAAGCAAACATTATAGGGAGTTTATCATGCTCAAGGGAGCTATAACTGCGCTTATCACACCGTTTGATAACAAGGGCGCAATTGATGAGAAGGCGTTTTGTGATTTTGTTGAATGGCAGATCACACAAGGGATTAACGGTGTAAGCCCTGTTGGGACAACAGGTGAATCAGCAACGTTAAGTCATGAAGAACATAAGCGGATTATAGAATTGTGTGTTGAGCAGGTTGCAAAGCGTGTTCCTGTTGTTGCTGGAGCGGGATCAAATAGCACAAGCGAGGCTGTAGAGCTTGCACAATACGCGCAAAAAGCTGGTGCAGATGCAGTTTTGGTTGTCACTCCCTATTATAATAAACCAAATCAATCTGGTTTATACAAGCATTTTTCTTCCATTGCCAAAGCTGTTTCTATTCCGATTATAATTTATAATATTCCTGGTCGTTCTATTATCGATATGGCTGTAGAAACGATGAAAGACCTTTATCAAGATTTTAACAATATCATTGGTGTTAAGGATGCAACGAGCAGAATTGAGCGCGTTAGTGAACAAAGTGAAAAGTGTGGAAAAGATTTTGTGCAGCTTTCCGGTGATGATTGTACGGCGTTAGGTTTTAATGCACATGGAGGTATGGGGTGTATTTCAGTTTCCTCCAATGTTGCTCCGAAGCTTTGTGCAGAACTTCAAGCAGCTTGTTTTCGTGGTGATTATAAAACAGCACGAGAATTAAATGATCGCTTGATGCCTCTTAATCGTGCTGTGTTTATTGAACCTAGTCCGGCAGGTATTAAATATGCTGCTGCAAAATTAGGATTTTGTGGTGATACTGTGCGTTCTCCTATTGTTCCATTAACAGAAAGAACAAAGAAGATTATTGATGCAGCCCTCAGTCATGCTGGTCTTTTAAAAGCATAAAATGATATTGACAAAGCCATGAATAAAAAAAAGAACGCGCCCGTACGGAAAATAATTGCTGACAATCGTAAAGCACGTTTTAATTTTGAAATCCTTAATAATCTCGAGGCTGGTCTTGTCCTTCAGGGAGCGGAAGTGAAGTCCTTACGTTCTAATCATGCCAATATTGCTGAAAGCTATGCGAGTTTTGAGAATGGGGAATTATGGTTAGTAAACAGCTATATTCCTGAATATACGCAGGCTAATCGTTTTAATCATGAACCACGACGTTTGCGCAAATTATTACTTTCAAAACGTGAGATGGCACGTTTTTTTAATGCAACGTCTCGTGAAGGAATGACACTTGTTCCTCTCAAACTTTATTTTAATGAACGAGGGCGCGTTAAGTTGGAGATCGCTCTAGCGCGGGGGAAAAAGCTTCATGATAAGCGCGAAACGGAAAAAAAACGTGATTGGGGACGTGAAAAAGCAAGACTTTTAAAAAGATATGGATGATGGATGCAATTTCGATATTCTTTATTTATAGCACTTTTTAAAACAGTTTTAGCATTGATCTAAGTATGTTTTTGCTGCTTGAAAGATTTGGTGAAACATGGCGTCTGTCAAGCGCCCAGTATTTGTATTATAACGAGAACAGTGATAGCTCGAAAAGATGCGTAATCTGCCGATGTTATTGATTTCACCATGTCCAAAAGGGTGAGATAAAACTTTTGCATTAAGGGCACGTATCGTTGAATGGTGCGCAATGGTGCCTAAGGTAATAACGGCTTTAAGTTTGGGAAGATTTGTTAAAAGAGGTGAGAAGAAATAGCGGCACGTGTTAATTTCTGCACCGGTGGGTTTATTTTCTGGTGGAACGCAACGAACAGAGTTAACGATTGCTGCATCAATAAGTTCAAGAGTATCGTCTGCTCTTTCTTCAAAGGTTCCTTGGGCAAAACCAAACTTTTTTAAAGTTGAATAAAGTAAGTGCCCAGCATAATCACCAGTAAATGGACGTCCAGTTCGATTTGCTCCGCGCAATCCAGGAGCAAGCCCAACAATAAGAAGGCGTGTTGTGTCGGGCCCTTTATGAGGAAAGAATGGGCGCACCGGTGCGTTATACCAACTTGGTTCTTTTACACGCCAGCCAGCGATAAATTGATGAAGCCTAGGACATAAATTGCAATTTTGGGGTGGTTCTGGGCAAAGTGATGTTAATTGGCTATTCATGGTGTTAGGCATCAATCGTTTTTCTATTTTTTTGAGTCTTTTATAGCGTATATGACGGGTTATGTTTTGATAAACAATCTATAATGAATATAAATAAACTTTTTTAGAAGAAAGTTTAATATAAACTTATTGCTAATTATTGTGTAAGAGGTCATCTTTCAGTAATTTATTCGATGAATAAGAGTGCAATACACATGATGTTCAAAGAAAAAAAGTTTTCTCTTTAGATAAAGATATTATCATAAAAAGTATGCGTAAGGCTGCCGTTATTGCAAAGGATTTTAAATAGCTGGTATTCCTTTTAAAAGGATGAATACTCCAGACAAATATTTTGTCAAGAAAGACCGTCCTTTGTTTGAAGTCAATCTATTGGAATGCTTTTACGAGAAACTTTGATAACGAGCATGAATAGGTTATACATTTTTATAAATTTTCCAAGAATTTTCTTAAATAAGTTCTTTAATCAAAAAATATAAAAGTTTGTGTTGTTTTTCTTGTGTTTTATTTTGATTATTGTATATACTCCTTTATCCGCTATTAAATTTTTTTATTTGAGAAAGAGGCATAAATGGCCCGCGTAACGGTAGAAGATTGTATTGATAAAGTTGACAACCGCTTTGAGTTGGTACTTTTAGCAGGTCATCGGGCGCGTCAGATTTCACAAGGAGCGCAGATTACGGTTGATCGCGATAATGATAAAAATCCAGTTGTTGCTTTGCGTGAAATAGCAGAAGAAACATTGTCGCCTGCTGATTTAAAGGAAGACCTTATTCATTCGCTGCAAAAGCATGTGGAAGTAGATGAGCCAGAAATGGCAAGTGAATTTATTACCCATTCAGGTGAAGCTGAAAGTGTTTTTAATACGTCATCGCAAGAAGAAGGTACCTCATTTGATCATATGTCAGAAGAAGAGCTTTTAGCGGGTATTGAAGGTTTGGTTGTTCCAGAAAAAAGTGACGATTATTAATTGCAGCAATTTATGTTACAGGAGTAAAGATACTTTGTCATGTGAGGAGCAATTATTTTTCGTGTCTTTTATTAATAGGACGTGTTCAATAAAGATTAGGGGTGTGAAAAGATAAAGGATATGCTCGTATGATGCGTCAGTGTGAGCTTGTTGGACGTGTTCAACGTTACAAGTCTGACGTAGATGAGGCTCTTTTAAACAGGGCCTATGATTATGCAATGAAAAAGCATGCACATCAAAAGCGTGCGTCAGGTGATCTTTATTTTTCTCATCCTTTAGAAGTTGCTGCTATTTTGACAGATATGCGGTTGGACGAGGCAACGATTGCTGTTGCTCTTTTGCATGATACAATTGAAGATACAAGCGCTACACGAGCAGAAATTGATCAGCTTTTTGGTTCTGAAATTGGGAAGTTGGTTGAAGGGCTTACAAAGCTTAATAAGCTTGATCTTGTATCAAAGAAAGCCGTACAGGCAGAAAATCTTCGTAAACTTCTTATTGCTATTTCTGATGATGTTCGTGTTCTTTTAGTCAAACTTGCTGACCGTCTTCATAATATGCGTACCCTTGGTGTTATGCGTGATGATAAACGTCGGCGAATTGCTGAAGAGACGATGGATATCTATGCGCCACTTGCAGGCCGTATGGGTATGCAGGATATGCGTGAGGAATTAGAGGATCTCTCTTTCTTTTATTTAAATCCAGAAGGTTATCGTACGATTACCAATCGACTTTCTGAATTATTGAAACACAACCGTGATTTGCTTTCCACAATTGAAAATGAATTGACAAAACTTTTTTTGGAGCATGGCATTAAAGCAGATGTTAAAAGCCGTCAGAAAAAATCTTATTCAGTCTTTCGCAAAATGGAAAGTAAAGCATTATCTTTTGAACAATTATCGGATATTTTTGGATTTCGTGTGATTGTTGAGTCCGTGAATGATTGTTATCGTGCTCTTGGTGTCATTCATACGACATGGCCAATGGTTCCTGGTCGTTTCAAAGATTATATCTCTATACCAAAGCAAAATGATTATCGTTCTATTCATACAACAATTGTTGGCCCTTCAAGACAACGTGTTGAGTTGCAAATTAGAACGGCTGCTATGGATGAAGTTGCTGAATATGGGGTTGCTGCTCATTCCATATATAAAGAGCGCGGTTCCAATTATTCGACTGTGAAGTTATCAAGTGAAACGAATGCCTATGCATGGTTGCGTCAAACGATACAATCTTTGTCTGATGGAGATAATCCAGAAGAGTTTTTAGAACATACAAAACTTGAGCTTTTTCAAGACCAAGTTTTTTGTTTTACGCCGAAAGGTCGATTAATTGCTTTTCCTAAAGGAGCTACGCCTATTGATTTTGCTTATGCCGTCCATACAGATATCGGTGATTCTTGTGTGGGTGTAAAAATCAATGGTCGTATTATGCCTTTAATGACCAAATTAAAAAATGGTGATGAGGTTGATATTATTCGCTCACACGCTCAAATTCCGCCAGCAGCATGGGAATTTCTTGTTGTCACAGGTAAAGCACGTTCAGCTATTCGACGAGCAAGTCGTGCAGCGGTACGTAAACAATATTCGGGTTTAGGATATCGTATTCTCGAGCGTTCATTTGAATATATGGGAAAGCAATTTTCAAAAGACCTTTTGAAGAAAGTTTTGCCACGTTTAGCACGTAAAGATGTAGAGGATGTATTGGCTGCTGTTGGGCGTGGAGAGCTGTTTTCTGCTGATGTGATTAAAGCGGTTTATCCTGATTATCAAGATCACCGTGTGGTACAAAAGTCATCTTTTAGGCCTGGGGAAGAAGGTTGGTTTAATATTGAAAATGCTCAAGGTATGATTTTTAAAGTTCCAGAAAATGAAAAGAATGCAAAGGTCGAGAATCATCAATCTAAAGCATTGCCTATTAGAGGAACCCATGGAGATATACCCGTACGTTTTTCACCGGAAGGAGCAGTACCTGGAGATCGGATTGTTGGTATTATGCAGCCAGGAGCTGGGATCGTTATTTATCCAATACAGTCTTCAGCTTTGATGGCGTATGATGATCAGCCAGAACGATGGATTGATGTTCGCTGGGATATTGATGCCCAAATGAATGAACGTTTTCCTGCACGGATGAATATTTTGGTTGTAAATAGTCCTGGTTCTTTGGCTGAAATTACACAAATAATTTCTGCTAACGATGCCAATATCCAAAATTTATCTTTTATCCGTACAGCACCAGATTTTACAGAAATTATGATTGATTTGGAAGTGTGGGATTTAAAACATTTGAATCGTATTTTTTCTCAATTAAAAAAGGCAGGTTCAGTAAGTACAGTACGGCGGGTTCATGGATAAAAAGAAAGATTTAGCAATGAATACACAAGATGTCATTGATATTTTTAAACAAGCAGATGCTATTCTAGAAGGGCATTTTATTTTAACATCGGGGCGCCATAGTGCGACTTATATGCAAAAAGCGAAAGTATTCATGCATGCTGACTTGACAGAAAAGTTATGTCGTGGATTGGCTGAAAAAATCAAAAAATCTATCGAGGAAAAAATTGATTATGTTGTTGGGCCCGCAATTGGCGGTCTTATTCCTTCCTATGAAACTTCACGTCACCTTGGTGTTCCTTCTCTTTGGGTAGAGCGTGTAAATGGCATCTTTGAATTGCGTCGTTTTGAAATCAAGAAGGGTGCACGGGTTGTTATTGTTGAAGATATTGTGACAACGGGTCTTTCCATTCGTGAGACTGTTGAAGCGCTTGTTGCAGCAGGAGCAGAGGTATTGGCCAGTGCATGTATTCTTGATCGTTCTGGTGGTAAGGTCAATGTTGGAGTTCCATTGATTGCGCTTGCTGAATACGAGATAACCTCTTATGCTAGTGATGCTCTTCCTGCAGAGCTTTCTGTTCTTCCAGCGATTAAACCAGGCAGTCGAAATATTTAATTGTCTTTCTATTTTTTTTTGTGCAAAAGCTTAAAAAGATTAATTTGGATGATATAGGTTATTTCATTATCAAAAGATGTATATTGAGAGTCATATGCTTTTTCGTCGTCGAGAACCAATAGATTTTGTAACGCGTATTCGACTTTGGTTATGGCCACGTCGTTCATTTTCTCGCTCATTTTGCTACATATATAAACGTATTTTGCGTATATCAGCAACACCGCATGAAGTAGCATTAGGGGTTGCTGTTGGCATTTTTTTAGCTTGTTCCCCTTTCTTTGGGCTGCATATTATTTTGGCAATATTTTTTTCTTGGCTTTTGCGTGCAAACTTTGCTGCCGCAATCATTGGGACGATTTTTTCTAATCCACTCACATTTTTATTGATTATCATGGCTGATTATAAAGTAGGGTATTTTTGTTTATCACTTTTTAGCGATGTCAAAGAGATTTCTCTTTCGCAAATTCGTGCTCTATTTAATGGTTTGACATTGTCAAATCTCTCTCTCCTCTTTAAAGGCGCATGGGACACAATTATGAGTCCTATGATTTTAGGTGGAACTCTTTTAGGTATTGTTTTTGGTGGTTTATCTTATATAGGTGTTTACAGAGCAACGGTTCGTTTTAAACAAAAGCGATATCAAAAGATTATAAAAAAAAGGCGTTTAAAGAAGCGTTCATCGCCTGTATTAAAACAGAAATAAATTTGAGAAAGATCGGGTTAATATCTTATGATTATTGGTCTTGGAAATGATCTGGTTGATATACGACGTATTGAGAAAATGTTGGTTCGTTATGGTGAGCGTTTTATCCAACGTATTTTTACGGATATTGAAAAAAATAGATCTGAAAATCTCAAAAAAAGCTCCTCTTCCTATGCAAAAAGATTTGCTGCTAAAGAAGCATGTGCTAAAGCCTTAGGAACGGGAATCGCTTGTGGTATCAATTGGAAAGACATGGGGGTAGTTAATTTGCCATCTGGTAAACCAATAATGCAATTAACAAATCGTGCGCAAATGCAACTTCAAAAGTTATTACCTCCTCATCATGATGCAGTTATTCATCTTAGCATAACAGATGATTTTCCTTGGGCACAGGCATTTATTATTATCGAAGCACTTCCACGTGGATAGATGGCGTGAGAGATTGTGCTTTTGTTATTTGAATATTATGATGAAAAAAAATTATATCTGTGATGAGAAGGCAGTTGGTGATGATCCAAAAAGATAAAGTGCATAAAAAAGAAAAAAAAGGTGGGATTCGTGAATTTATTTCTGTTTTAGTACAGGCTCTGCTTTTAGCAGCGTTTATTCGGACACTTTTTTTCCAGCCGTTTAGTATTCCTTCCGGTTCAATGCGTCCTACTTTGTTGGTGGGAGATTATCTGTTTGTTTCTAAGTATGCATATGGGTATTCTCATTTTTCCATCCCCTTTTCTCCCCCTCTTTTTTCTGGACGGATTTGGGCATCTCAACCTCAACGTGGAGATGTGGTCGTTTTTCGCTTACCAAGTAATCCGAAGATTGATTATATAAAACGCGTTGTTGGGCTACCAGGTGATCGTATACAAGTCCGTCAAAGTGTTCTTTATATTAATGATGAGGCTGTTTCACGTCACTTTATGGGGGAGATTAATAATTCTGATATAACAGAGGTTAACTATCCTGTTGAGGTTTATCGCGAGACAATGCCTAACGGTGTCAGTTATGATACACTTGATTTAGCTTTCATCCCGAAAGTTGATGATACAAAAGTTTTTGAAGTTCCTCAAGGACATTACTTTATGATGGGAGATAACCGCGACAATTCAGATGATAGTCGTTTAGATGTAGGCTATGTTCCAGAAGAAAATCTTATTGGTCGCGCGAGCGTGATTTTCTTTTCTATCAGTAACGGTTCAAGTGCTTGGCAGATTTGGCGCTGGCCATTTGATGTGCGTTGGAAACGTTTGTTTTCTTTCATAAATACGGTTCATGATTTGCCGCTTATCAAGCAAGGAAACAACGATGAAACGTCTCATGATTGATCAGCTTTTCAAGCTGACGGGGCATCGTTTTAAAGATGAAGAGAGGTTAACGAAGGCATTAACACATTCGAGTGTACAAGATTCGGAACAGGGAAATTATGAACGACTAGAGTTTTTAGGGGATCGGGTTTTAGGGCTTTTGATTGCGGAAATGCTGTATCAACTTTTTCCTCAGGCAAGTGAAGGTGAATTATCAGTCCGTTTGAATCATCTTGTCAATGCGCAGACATGTGCTGATATTGCGCGTGAAATGAGGCTTCCTGATATGATCCGTGTTGGTTTTGAGATGAAAAATTTCGAGGGGCGTCGACTTATCAATATGCATGCAGATGTCGTGGAAGCTTTGATTGCCGTGATATATCTCGATGGAGGATTGGAAAGCGTTCGCCCTTTTATTCAAAAATATTGGCAAAGTCGGGCAAAGAAAATGGATGCTGGTCGACGTGATGCCAAGACAGAATTACAAGAATGGGCGCATATCCAAGGCAATGCACAACCACATTATCAGGTTATCAAACGTTCAGGTCCCGATCACGATCCTGTTTTTATGGTAGAGGTCAGTATTTCTGGGTTTGCTTCAGAGATTGGGCAGGGAAGCTCCAAAAGATATGCCGAAAGAATGGCAGCTGAAAAAATTTTGCGACGAGAGGGTGTATGGAAAACAGTGGGAAAAAATGATCATGAGTGACGTTATGAAAACGCGTTCTGGATTTGTTGTGCTTATTGGGATGCCTAATGCCGGTAAATCGACACTGGTTAATCAATTGGTTGGAACAAAGGTTTCAATTGTAACGCATAAGGTACAAACAACACGAACTTTAATCCGCGGTATTGTCATTCATGATGATGTGCAAATTGTGTTGGTCGATACACCGGGTGTTTTTCGTCCCCATAAGCGCTTAGAACGAGCCATGGTCTCTGCTGCTTGGGGAGGGGCTAAGAGCGCTGATGTTCTACTCGTTTTAATCGACGCTCAAAATGGTCTTTCGGATGAAGTTGATATGATGTTAGATATTGTAAACAATCTGAAACAAGAAAAAGTTCTTGTTCTTAATAAGGTTGATACAGTTGTTAAATCATCTCTTCTAGCGTTAACCACTAAAATAAATGAACGTGTAAAGTTTGCGCAAACATTTATGATTTCTGCTCTAAACGGTTCTGGTTGCAAGGATTTACTTCATGCGTTGAGTAATATGATGCAGGAGGGGCCATGGTATTATCCGGAAGATCAAATTTCTGATATGCCCATGCGTCATCTTGCTGCTGAAATTACGCGTGAAAAACTTTTTCTTCGTCTTCATGATGAACTTCCTTATTCCTCAACGGTTGAAACAGAAAGCTGGGAAGAGCGTTCAGATGGTTCCGTTAAAATTAATCAAGTTATTTATGTCGAGCGTGAGAGTCAGAAAAAAATTGTCTTAGGAGCAAAAGGCGATACAATTAAAGCGATTGGACAAGCAGCACGTAAAGAACTCATGGAAATTATGGATCAAAAGGTTCATCTTTTTCTCTTTGTGAAAGTGCGCGATAATTGGGATACCGATCCAGAACGTTATCGCGAAATGGGATTGGATTTTTTAAAATAAGATTTTAAAAAAATAATTAAAGTAAAATGAAGTGGAAAGAACAAGCCGTTATTCTTGGTACACGCCAATATGGTGAAACAAGTGTTATTCTTGAGATTATGACACGTGAACATGGTCGTTATATGGGGGTGGTAAAAGGGGGGCGGTCGCGTCGTATGGCAGCTCTTCTTCAACCTGGAAATTTTGTGGAGGCTGAATGGTGGGCTCGTTTAGACGAACATTTGGGACTTTTTCGGCTTGAAGCTCTTGATTTACATGCGGCACGATTAATCTGTCTACCAGAAGCACTTTATGCTTTGCAATTGATAGCTTTTCATTTGCGGCTTCTTCCCGAACGTGATCCGCACCCCATTTTATATGATATTTTACACCTTTTTATGCAGAATTTTGATGAACCATTTGTAAATGCAGAATTGCTTGTACGTTTTGAAATGCGGCTTCTTGAAGAACTTGGTTTTGGTCTTGATTTATCTTGTTGTGCTGCAACAGGTCGTCAGGAAAGGCTTCATTACGTATCACCAAAATCTGGACGGGCTGTCTGTGAAGAAGCAGGGGAACCTTGGAAAAAAAAGCTTCTCATTCTACCACAGTTTCTTGTACAAAGAACGACTCGTCCTGCTGATTTTAGTGACATAATAAATGGTTTTATACTGACGGGTTTTTTTCTTATGCGTCATGTCTGGGAGCCACGAGATATAAAGCAGCCGTCAGTGCGCATGAATATGATACAATTGTTTGAGCGCCAATTTGGTGTGCAGGCATTAATTGGTTGATCTGATGATAATTGAATGGGAAAATGAGAATTTTAAAGACAATTGCTGAAGTCCGCCAATATACTTCAGAGGAACGACGTTTAGGTTTTTCGATTGGTTTTGTTCCAACAATGGGGGCATTGCATGATGGACATCTTGCATTAGTACAGTATGCAAGAGCAATGTGTGATCGCGTAGTGGTTTCTATTTTTGTCAATCCAAAGCAATTTGGACCTCATGAAGATTTTTCTCAATATCCAAGAGATTTGAAGGGCGATTGTGCTTTGTTAAAAGAAGCAGGTGTTGAATGTGTTTTTGCTCCTTCTGTAGATGAAATGTGGCCACTGGGAAATGATACAATTGTACAAGTGAAAAAATTATCACGTATTTTGATGGGAAAATTACGTCCGGGGCATTTTTGTGGTGTAACAAGCGTTGTTGCTAAACTTTTTAACATTGTCCAACCAGATAAGGCTTTTTTTGGGGAAAAGGATTTTCAACAAATTTTAATTATTCGGCGTATGGTTGAAGATTTGGCTTTTCCTATTGAAATCGTTGGAGTTCCTATTCTACGGGAGTCAGATGGTGTAGCTTGTTCTTCACGCAATCAGCTTTTAACATTAGAAGATCGTAAAGCTGCCAAAATTATTCCTGAAAGTGGAAAAGCTGCTGAAAAGCTTTATCATGAAGGTGAACGGTCGGTTGATAAATTATGCAAAACTGTTCGTGATATTTTACAACAAGAAACGCGTGCAATCATTGAAGCGATAGATTTACGGGATATGGAAACTTTATGCGTGGTTAAAGGAACATTGAATAAACCGGCGGTTTTACTCCTTACTGTCCGCTTTGGTGAGGTAAGGCTGATTGATCAATATATATTGCAAGAGAAGAGTGGAAAATGAGTGTACATAAAACCGTAAAGCGTATAACATCTTCCGAAATACGTGCAAGAAAGGGACAACAGCCAATTGTTTCTTTAACAGCTTATCAAGCTTATACTGCGCGGATTGCTGATCCATATTGCGATATCCTTTTGGTTGGTGATAGCGTTGGGATGGTTGTGTATGGGTTTGAGACAACGCTTCCTGTTAATTTAGATATGATGATTTCACACGGGAAAGCCGTGGTGCGTGGATCTCAAAAAGCTCTTGTTGTTATTGATATGCCTTTTGGTTCTTATGAGGAAAGTCCAGAGCAAGCTTTTTTAAATGCATCGCGCATTCTTGCACAAACGGGGTGTGGTGCAGTTAAGCTTGAAGGGGGCGTTTATATAGCCGAAACAATAGATTTTTTGTGTAAACGTGGCATTCCAGTGATGGGGCATATCGGTCTTACACCCCAAGCAATGAATCGTTTTGGTGGTTTTAAAACACAAGGACGCAAGGAGAATGATTGGCAAAGAATTGAAGCAGATGGAGCAGCGATTGAAGAGGCAGGTGCTTTTGCTGTTGTTTTAGAAGCAATGGTCGAACCTTTAGCGGTGAAACTGACAGATAAGCTTTCTATCCCTACGATCGGTATAGGGGCGTCCAATCAATGTGATGGGCAAGTATTGGTTATGGAAGATATGTTGGGCTATGGTTCTCATGTGCCAAAATTTGTACGCCGTTATGGAGACCTTGAACAAGCCATGGAAACTGCAATAAAGAATTATGCAGAGGATGTCACATCTCGTGCTTTCCCAGCGGATAATGAAGTTTATAAACTAAAATAAACTTCAGTTTAAGATGAAAGGTTTGACAAGAGAACATTTGTTATTTTGATAATGAATGTGCATTTTTAATATATTTTGTATGCAATTTGAACTGTGATTTTTTCCATTTCTTTAATGAAGTCACGCCTCTTATGCAAAACAGAACGCCATTGGGTCGCTAATTCACGTGCTTTTTTAAAGAAAGCTTTCTTAAGGTACCCAATCCTATTTCGCGACGGCGTTCGTGAATAGTATAGTGGTAAGTCCCTTATGAAGTGTATAAAATTTATAGAGCACTCCCGTCTTTACGCTTCATAAGAGAGCAAGCCGGCATCATCACGCACTTTGCCAATTTTCAATGTTGCGACAGCGCTTAGCACTTGAGATGGTTCATAAGAGGCATTTTAATTCTTTCTTTAAAAAATTTTATCTACACGCAAGCCCCACTTGTGGTGTGCAAGAGAATGATTTTGATTGATTCAATATAAACAGATTTGAAATGAGTGAAGCTTACGATATTAGGAGCCCTCATTCAAAATGAAAAAACAATGAATTATTATTATAAGTCAGTGTGATGATTCTGTAATGACAAGGAATCAACAATGCGAAGAGTCTATAATCTTTGGGCATCCAAGTCATTAAAGCGTGTTAAAAATGCGTTTTCAATGTGTTGTGTAGAATAGGGGGATAAATTAAGATCATCGGGTAGAATATTATTGGGAGAGCCAAAATAGCGAAGGGCTTCTTCTGTATTAAATCCAGCAAGCGTAATCGCTTCATAATAGGCAGCAATACGGTCGGCTTGTTTAATTTTTTTTAAAAGTTTTTGAGAAAGATCAACGGGAAGAGAAAAGCGCATGTGGATAGCATCTTGGATGCGCTTTTCAACGCGTTCATATTGTTTTCCTATGACAGCTTTAAAAGGGGAAATCATATCGCCGATGACATATTCTGGAGCATCATGAAGAAGGGCATAAAGACATTCGTTGCTTCCCGATTGTGGAAAAAGTTTTTGAAATATTTGTTCAACCAAAAGTGAATGTTGTGCAACAGAATAGGCATGCTCTCCTCGTGTTTGACCGTTCCAACGTGCCACGCGAGAAAGTCCATGGGCAATATCTTCAATTTCAACATCAAAAGGAGAAGGGTTGAGAAGATCAAGTCGCCTTCCAGAGAGCATTCTTTGCCAAGCGCGGGCTTCTCCATTTTTTAATAATTCAGCTTTAGCCATGAGTGTTTTCTATAGTATTTTCAGGAAAGGTAAAATTCATATTTTCAGCAATGCTTATAGTGACAGGAATGTTTTTTACAGTAAAGGGGATGTTATGATCCATAGCATCTTTGACGTGGTCAATACGCATTAAAGCAAGAGCCTCATTTTCTACACATGTTCCCAAGTAGCCAATTACTTTTGTTTCTGCTTCAATGCTAGATTGAGGGGTTAATTCACACTGGCCTTTTACAATAAAAATACGGCGACGTGCTGCACGGCGGTGGTGCATTCGTGAAACAATTTCTTGTCCAATATAACATCCTTTATTGAATGCAAGTCCATTGATTTGATCGTAATTAATATCATGAGGAAAGACTTTGCCAACTTCATAGTCTTGACCACTTTCCGCAATTGCATAACGGATACGCAATCGATTCCATGTGTCATGATATTCTGAAGTTAAAAAAGGTTTTTTGCCATAGATTCGTATTATTTTTTCTTGTTGTGGGAAGCGTTTATCAACAAAACTTGAATCAAAATTTAAAGAATCTGATTCATTATTCAAAGAAACTGTAACAAGCTCTTGAAATGGTTGTGTAATTTTTACTTTTTTGCGCAGCTTATAGAGCAACAGACGCTTATGGAGCGTATCAGCTAAAGGCATCCTGATATCAATCAGGTAACCATCTTCTTTTTTTCCGATAAGAAAATCAGCAAGAACCTTTCCTTGTGGGGATAAAAGGGCTCCAGGGAAAAGTTCCTGTGGACTGATTTTTTTTACATCTGTCGTGATCAGGGATTGTAGAAAATCTGTTGCTTCTTCGCCTGTAATTTGAATAAGCCCGCGGTTTTTTAAGCAAATGGCATTTTGTTTTTTAATCATGGTTCTTGCCTTTCTGCTCAAAGTTACATAATCGATAAGTGAGCAATATGTAAGGAGCGTGGTTATGTTTAAAACATTTGATACAATTTTTAAAGGTGCAACACTTGTGAATCATGATGGAAGAAGCAAGCGTGATATTGGTATTACAAATGGTCGTATTGCTGAAATAGGCGATCTTACATGTGCATCGGCTAGTGAGGTCATTGATTGTACGGGGCTTCATATTTTACCAGGAATTATTGATAGCCAAGTGCATTTTCGTGAACCAGGAAATGAATATAAGGAGGATTTGGAAAGTGGCTCGTATTCTGCTGTGTTAGGGGGGGTTACGGCAGTTTTTGAAATGCCTAATACCAGTCCATTAACAACATCAGAAGAAACATTAAGCGATAAGGTTAAACGCGCATTTCATCGAATGCATTGTGATTTTGCATTTTGGGTTGGAGGAACGCGTGAAAATGCTCATGAATTGTCTGAATTAGAAAGACTTCCTGGTGCGGCTGGAATTAAAGTCTTTATGGGGTCCTCTACCGGTGATCTTTTGGTTGATGATGATGAAAGTGTACGCCTTATTTTGAAGAATACACGCCGTCGTGCGGCTTTTCATTCTGAAGATGAGGCGAGGCTCAAAGAGCGTAAAATATTGCGTATTGAAGGTGATGCATCGTCACATCCGATTTGGCGTGATGAAGTTGCGGCATTAAAATGTACGCAGCGTTTGGTAAAAATTGCTCATGAGACGAAGGCTCGCATTCATGTGTTACATCTTTCGACAGAAGAAGAAATTGATTTTCTAAAAAAACATAAGGATGTTGCAACAATTGAAGTGACACAACATCATTTGACACTCACGGCTGATGATTATAAGAAGTTTGGTACATTAATTCAGATGAATCCGCCTATTCGTGAATTGCGCCACCGTGAAGCTCTTTGGTACGGTGTTCAACAAGGAATAATTGATGTCTTAGGCTCAGATCATGCGCCTCATACTCTTGAAGAAAAACTTCAACCTTATCCCTCTTCACCTTCAGGTATGACAGGCGTGCAAACAACAGCAGCAATTATGTTGACACATGTGAATGCAGGAAAAATATCTCTTGAACGTTTTGTTGATCTCACTTCACATGGCCCTAGTCGTATTTTTGGTATAAGCTGTAAAGGGCGCATTGCTGTTGGGTTTGATGCTGATTTAACCATTGTTGATCTTAAGAGAGAAGAAATTATTACGAATAGCTTAATTGGTTCTCGCGCCGGTTGGACACCTTATGATGGTCAAAAAGTTAAAGGTTGGCCTGTTGGGACTATTATCCGTGGTATGCGCGTTATGTGGGAAGGTGAAATTGTCACACCTTCACAAGGAGAGCCTGTTAAATTTATGGAAACTTTGGTGTAAACAGATTAAAATTATAAGTATGCCGTAAAATACCATCCTTTAGAGTGGTGATATAGGGTATGTCAGCCTCTTTGATACATAAGTGTTTTTTTAATGCGTGGTGAATATTCTTAGGCTTGTTTGTAGAAACTATGCAGCAAATTACATGCGTTAGAAGCTAAGAGGAACCTTGTTCAACAAGAACCTAGATTATTTACAGAGCAAATTTAGTTAAAAATCTTCGTCCTTTGAGGTGTGGGGAGGAAGCCAAAGAGCGATTTTGTATGGGGAAAAAGGCGCTCATACGAATAAAAGCGTATCGAGACATTATTCTTTAAACGTCTCTCTATTTTCAGAGCTGGTTTATTGCTCCCCGCATTTGTGAAAGGAGTATCATTGATACCGCTAAAATTGAGAGAGATACTTTTTGTATAGATTAATTATTTATAATGCATGAGGAGGTTTTCAGATAAAGTTCTTCCTTCCTCAATGTATCTTTGATTGGCTTCAATGGCTTCTTGTGTACAATGATGATAATTTTCTGAGAAAGCACGATACGCTTCATTAAACGCTTCATAAAAATAAGCACGTCTTTGTGGAATGGGGTGTTCTGCTTCAATCAGTGCATTCATATAGTCATACCATTGGTTTGTTGGAGGCTCGCAAAGATTTTGGAGAGAATGCAATGATCCCAAAATTTCTGCTAGTCGGAGTAATTTTTTTTCATAAGGTGGAGATTGTTGTGCAAAGGTTGGCATTGAAATGACAAGAAATATTAAAATAATGATGTTCATCAATCTATTACGCATTATTTTTATTGCTTTCTTTGAATAAAACTCTGTAAAGATAAAATAATTTTGTCATGAGAACGGTGTAAAAAATAGAGTTAATTGCTACATTATTCTCAATTATTGATTATAAAATATAGGGCGTAAGAGGCTGTAAGGAACCCATTGTGGAATATTGAAAATACTGATGAAGCTTTGTGTAGTTTAAAATTTAAGATTTTCTTTCTGCAAACTATCTATTTTTCACATAGATTTATATTGTATTACCTATAGAATTTTTTCTAAGTTCGTTTTCTTTAAGGAGGGAAAGCATTTCTAATGATAGAATGCTTTTGTCCAATCAAATAAAATAGATTATTTTTATGATAAATGATGGATACAGCCGTGAATACAATGGGAAAATGGTAAGAAGAATTTACTATAAGATAAAAGTTTTTAGCCTAAACAGCGTAATACAATAATTTGAGATAAGATACATCTAAAAGGATCGGTGCATAATATCGTCCATGGAGTCAATAAATGAAAGAGTTGCGATTTTATAATACGCTGACACGTAAAAAAGAAAATTTTACACCAATAGATGCGACAAGAGTACGTCTTTATGTTTGTGGTCCGACAGTTTATGATTATGCGCATATAGGAAATGCACGCCCTGTCATTGTTTTTGATATTTTATTTCGTTTATTGCGTCATGTTTATGGTAATGAGCATGTTCTATATGCACGTAATATTACAGATGTTGATGATAAAATTAATGCACGAGCAGCTTGCGAATATCCAAACTTGTCATTGAATGATGCTATTCGTCAATTAACAGAACGTACATATTCTCAGTTTCAGCAAGATACAATAGCACTTGGTTGTCTTTTGCCAACCAGCCAGCCGCGCGCAACCGAGCATTTAGAGGAAATGCGCTCTTTAATTGAAAGATTGCTTGAAAAGGGGCACGCTTATAAAGCGGAAAATCATATATTGTTTTCTGTAAGTAGCATAAAAAATCCTCCCCATTATGGGGCATTTGCAAATCGTTCTTTAGATGAAATGAGGGCGGGGGCGCGTATCGATGTTGCTGCTTATAAAAGGGAAGAGATGGATTTTGTTTTATGGAAGCCTTCTGTGGAAGGAGAACCAGGTTGGGAATCACCGGGCGGAATTCCTGTTTTAGGTCGTCCAGGTTGGCATATTGAATGTTCTGCAATGTCAATGGCAAAGTTATTAGCGCCCTATGGCGGTGGTTTAACCTGTGATGATCCGACCGCCAATGTTTTTGATATCCATGGTGGTGGAATTGATTTAATTTTTCCTCATCATGAAAATGAGATTGCACAAAGTTGTTCAGCTTTTGGGACGGAGCGAATGGCTAATTTTTGGCTGCATAATGGTTTTTTACAAGTTGAAGGCAAAAAGATGTCGAAAAGCTTTGGCAATTTCATAACTATTCGTTCTGTTTTAGAGAATAATTTTTTGGAGTTTAATGGTATTTTAACCGATGAAATGAAGCAAAATTGGGCTGGTTTGTCTGCGCGTTTTTCGATGTTGCAAACGCATTATCGTGAACCACTAAATTGGACAGCGCAGCGTTTAATACAATCGAGCAGCGAACTGTATCGTTGGTATGAATGGCTTCGCAGCAAAAAGAGTGAGATGAAAAACAATGAAGCAATTGATGATACTTTGATAGATGCACTTAGTGATGATCTTAATACTCCAAAAGCACTGACTCTTTTGCGAAAATTTTATAAAGAAGGAAATGCTTTGGCTCTTGTAAATGGGATGAATTTATTAGGACTGTTAAGACAAGAATGGATTAAAGGAATAGACTGCCCATTATTTATGAGAAAAACTTTCCTTGATACAAAATTTATTGATCAGCGCATTGCCGAAAGACTAAGACTTATCCATAATAAAGAGTGGGAAGCTGCGGATACAATTCGTGATGAGCTTGCAGCCGAGGGGGTTCTTTTAAAAGACAGTAAGGATCCGCAGAGTGGTGAGCGCATAACTGTGTGGGAAATAAAGCGACACTAATGTCTCTATTCCAGCAGCTCCATAAAAAAGGAGAATATGATGGAATTTTTATATCATTATGGATATATCGCGCTTAAGCTGGCTGTAGGTCTTGTTGCCTTCTTATTTATTTTAAGAACGACGGGGCGGGGGAGTCTTAGTCAAATGACACCAGTTGATTTGGTCAGTAATTTTGTTATGGGAGGTATTATTGGAGGCGTTATTTATAATCAGAATATTAGTAGCATTCAATTATTGCTTGTTTTACTCATCTGGCAAACCCTGATTACATCTTTTAATTTTATTGCACGTTATTCAGTTTTTTTTCGTCGTCTTATTGCAGGGCGGAATGTCACATTAGTTTTAGATGGAGTTTTCCAAATGGATAAGATTAAGAACTTGGGGATCAATATTAATGATCTCATTACGATGTTACGTCTTAAAGGGTGTTACTTACATGAAGCTGCTTTTGTTCGTTTGGAAACCAATGGTGATTGCACTGTCATTAAAAAGGAAGAGGGAAAGAAATCGACGATTTTAATAGAAAATGGTGAAGTTATTGATGATGGACTTAAAGAGATTGGTAAAACACAAAAGTGGCTTCAGGCAGAATTGAAAAAAAAACATGTAAAAGTTGAAAGTTTATTCGCAGCAGAGTGGTATGAAAATACAGATCAAAATAATAAATTGTATAGTGGATTATTTCTTGTTCCTTTTTCAAAAACAGTCTAACTTCAAAAAACGGGTAGGTATAGCTTATTGGAAGTATAATAAAGAGATAAATCTATAAATAACCACAGAGGGTATTTTGCCTGTTTGTGCGGATGATAGAGAAGTAAGGACTTTATGAAACGCAATGAAATGACAAAAACTGTATCATCAGATACAGGGAAGACTCTGCACACACTTTACAATTTATGGCCCTATATGTGGCCGGTAGGTCGGCGTGATCTAAAAATGCGTGTGCTATGGGCAATATTTTATCTTGTTTTGGCTAAGCTCGTTCTCATATCTGTACCGTATTTATTTAAATATTCTACGAATGTGCTTGATTCAAGCTTTCAGCTACCTGAATGGTTCCCATCCAGTTGGATTATTCCCATCATGCTCGTTTTGGCATACAATGTCGCGCGTATTATGCAGGCTGGATTAAATCAATTACGCGATTCCCTGTTTGCCACTGTTGGTCAATACGCTGTTCGTCAATTAGCTTATAAAACCTTTGTACATATGCATGAGTTATCCTTGCGATTTCATTTGGAACGCCGAACAGGTGGGCTTTCTCGTGTGATTGAGCGTGGAACAAAAGGAATTGAAGCGATTGTAAGATTTTCAATTCTTAGTACAGTACCGACAGTTTTAGAATTTATATTAACGGCACTGGTATTTTACATAAGTTATGGGTGGCATTATCTTCTCATCGTTGTTGCAACGGTTGGATTATATATCTTATTTACCATTAAGGCGAGTGATTGGCGTATTCGCATTCGACAAAAAATGAATACAGCGGATACTGAGGCGAATACTCGCGCTGTTGATTCTCTTTTGAATTTTGAAACGGTCAAATATTTTGGTAATGAAACTCTAGAAGCCGATCGATTTGATGCTTCTATGGTAGGTTATGAAAAAGCCGCAACGAAGATTTGGACATCGTTAAGCTGGCTTAATTTTGGTCAGACTCTTATCTTTGGTATTGGAATGACGATCATGATGCTGATGTCAGCTTATGAAGTTTTTTATAAGACACAAACTTTAGGAGATTTTGTTTTTATTAATGCGCTTTTAATGCAACTTTCTATTCCACTAAATTTTATTGGGTCAATGTATCGTGATATTCGACAAGGTTTAACGGATATTGAAGCAATGTTTGATCTTTTAGATGTTCAGAAGGAGATCGTTGATAAATCGGATGCTAAACCGTTAGAGATAAGCGATGGGACCATTTGTTTTCATCAGGTAAAGTTTTCCTACGATTCGAGACGTCAGATTCTCAGAGATATTGATTTTGAAGTTCCGGGAGGAAAAACAGTCGCCATTGTTGGTCCATCGGGTGCCGGTAAATCCACTATTTCTCGGTTGCTTTTTCGGTTTTATGATGTTGATGCGGGCTCTATCACAATTGACGGGCAGGATATTCGTGACGTAACACAAAAGAGTTTGCGTGAAGCGATTGGCATGGTCCCACAAGATACGGTGTTATTTAATGATACAATTGCCTATAATATTTGCTATGGGCGTCCAAGTGCTACAGATGAAGAGATGCGCAAAGCTGCTGAAATGGCACAAATATCAAAATTTATTGAAATTTTACCGGAAGGTTTTCAGTCTATGGTAGGAGAGCGAGGTCTCAAATTATCAGGTGGTGAAAAACAACGCGTGGCTATTGCCCGGACACTTTTAAAAGCTCCCCCACTTCTTATTCTAGATGAAGCAACGGCGGCTCTTGATACGGCGACGGAACAGGAAATTCAACAAGCATTAGATATTGTAAGCCGTGGACGTACAACATTGATTATTGCTCACCGTCTTTCTACTGTTATCAATGCTGATGAAATTTTAGTTCTTAAAAGTGGTCGTATTATTGAAAATGGGACGCATACAGAGCTTTTACGCAAGAAAGGTCTCTATGCTTCAATGTGGAATAAGCAGCTTGAAGCAACGAAAGCTGAAGAAAAGTTACGTAAAATGCGTGAAGAAGATGAGATGAGTGTTGTTAATCGTAAAAAATAAATAGAGCAAAATGTAATCTATATCTTTATATGGAGTGATTGATTAAATACATAAAAAGACACAAGAGGAACAAAAAGATTTGTTGCTTGTTTAAGTTTACGATGAATAGGAAATTATATGAGTATTCTGCAATCTTTCCATAATAGCTTTGTATCGGTTCATAAAGAAGGCTATCCTTTTATTGTAGCGTTTTTTGTTATTTCGCTCATTCTTGGTTGGATATGGAGTCCGTTGTTTTGGTTTGGTCTCATTCTCACGGTGTGGTGTGTATACTTTTTCCGTGATCCAGATCGTGTGATCCCTTTGAATTCAAATTGGGTTATGTCGCCTGCAGATGGGCGTATTTCATTTGTGGAATCATGTGTTCCACCTGAAGAATTAGGATTAGGGAAAGATGAAATGATCCGTATTTCCATTTTTATGGATGTTTTTTCATGCCATATTAATCGTATTCCTATCAGTGGTACAGTAGAGTCTATCGTTTATCAGCCAGGTCGATTTACTAATGCTGACTTTGATAAAGCTAGTCAGTTTAATGAGCGTAATGGGATGGTAATTGATAGCAAACATGGTAAAATCGGTATCGTACAAATAGCGGGAATGGTTGCACGCCGGATTGTTTGCTGGTCAAAAGAAAATGATGCCGTTATGACTGGTGAGCGATTTGGATTGATTCGTTTTGGTTCTCGCCTTGATATTTATATACCAACTGAAATGAAAGTGCGTGTTGCAGTTGGACAGACAGCAATTGCTGGAGAAACAGTTTTGGGTTCTTTTGATGATAAGAGTGCCACAACGGATTTCAGATACGATTAGGACTCACAATGAAAAATTTTTCGCCATTTTCTTCATTCAATCCTGAGGGGCAGCATGATGAAGGTGCAAATCGGCGGCGTTCACCTACATCGATGCGGTATGTCATTCCCAATATCATTACTATTTTAGCAATTTGTGCAGGGATGAGCAGTATTCGTTTGGCTTTTGAACATCGCTATGAAGCTGCTATTTTAATGGTGCTTTTGGCCGCAGTTTTAGATGGTGCTGATGGTCGCATTGCCCGTTTAATAGATGGTAGTTCATCTTTTGGGGCACAGATGGATTCTCTTGCTGATGTTATAAATTTTGGTGTTACCCCTGCACTCATTGTTTATTCTTTTATCTTGAATCAAGCAAATCACATTGGTTGGGTTGCTGCTCTTGTTTATTGTGTTGCTTGTTGTTTGCGATTAGCACGTTTTAATGTGATGTTAGATAACCCCAATATACCTAAGTGGCAGAAAAGTTATTTTGTTGGTGTTCCAGCACCAGCAGGAGCATTATTACTTTTATTGCCTACCTATTTAGGCACTCTTGGTTTGGTTCCCAATTGGGGGTGGGCATTATTTTTTAGTCTTTATACTGTAATTATTGCTTTTCTTTTGATTAGTCGTTTACCGGTATGGAATGCAAAAACAATTGATCAAAATTTAAGGCGCGATATCGTTATACCGTGCATGTTGGTCATTGTTATTTATGTCGGTTTTCTTGCGACTTACACATGGGAAACTTTATTGATTACAGCTGTTAGCTATATGATTTTTCTCCCCTGTAGTTTTATCGCTTATAATAAACGTGCTACTTTAGAAGAGAAAAAGGCTGATGCTAAAGCTATCCAAGAATCATAAAGTGCTTCATGCTTCTGTCGAAGAGCACAGAAAAAAGAGAGAGTCAAACGATTTACTTCTCATATGATGATCAATCAGGTATGTGATAATTTACAAACCGATTTTTATGGACATTAAAGAGTTTTCCAGTTTCCTTTAAATCAGGTGATAACAAATGTACGATCTTTTTTGCGACCTCTTGTGGTGAAGGCAGAGTTTGTGGATCTTCACCAGGCATAGCTTCAGCGCGCATGGCAGTGCGTGTGGCACCAGGGTTGACACAATTAATCTTAATAGGGGT
Source organism: Bartonella sp. CL434QHHD (assembly GCF_042195145.1). Lineage (NCBI taxonomy): Bacteria > Pseudomonadati > Pseudomonadota > Alphaproteobacteria > Hyphomicrobiales > Bartonellaceae > Bartonella > Bartonella sp. CL434QHHD. The sequence continues at coordinate 160,376 of NZ_JBHINT010000011.1, forward strand.
TTGTTTGAGTTCTTCTGCCCAACAACGGGCAATCACCTCTAAAGCCGCTTTAGAGGCTGCATAAGCTCCCCAGAAAGGGCGCGCAGCATGCGCAACGCTTGAGGATAACAGGATGGCTCGTCCAGCATCAGATTCACGTAATAAAGGCTCAACGGCTTTCATTAAGCGCCATTGGCTGAAAAGATTTATTTGAAAAACATCTTCAAATACCGTGTTTTCTATATGCGCTATTGGTGAGAGTGTTCCAAGAATTCCTGCGTTTGCAACGATAATATCAAGTTTTTTCCAGCGTTTGGCAATTGAGATAGCAAGAGTATCGATGTTTTCCATATGATGCAAGTCAAGGGGAACAAGGGTTGCATGAGCTCCTTTTTCTCGGATTTGATTATCTAATTCAGTAAGTCCACTGACTGTTCGTGCAAGAGCAATAATATGAGCCCCGCGTGCAGCAAGCTCGAGTGCCAAATAATAGCCAATCCCTCTTGATGCGCCAGTAACAAGTGCCACACGCCCATGGAGACTAAAATCACATTTTGCCATCATTAATCTCTTGTTTTAAGAACAGATGATTGATGAATTTTGGAGAGATTTTCTTGATCAACCAGATGCGTAGGATAATATCCAGTAAAATAATGGTCAGTAAATTGTGGATCGGCGTTATTCCGTTTTTCCCCTGCTACAGCAAGATATAATCCATCCGTTGAAAGAAATTCTAATGAATCCGCTCCAATAAAATCACACATAGATTTTAAATCTGGATATTGATTTGCTAAAAGATTTTCAGCTTTAGGTGTATCAATACCATAAAAGTCAGGATAAAAAATCATAGGGCTAGAAATGCGCATATGAACTTCTTTTGCTCCTGCATCGCGAAGCATTCGTACAATTTTAAGGGATGTTGTTCCACGTACAATAGAGTCATCAACCAGAATAACACGTTTTCCTTCAATCACAGGACGGTTTGCCGAATGTTTTAACTTGACGCCAAAAGCGCGAATTTGTTGTGTTGGTTCGATAAAAGTGCGGCCAACATAGTGATTACGAATAATACCAAGCTCGAAGGGAATTCCAATTTCTTGTGCATAGCCAATTGCGGCAGGCGTTCCTCCATCAGGAACAGGAACCACAACATCACCCTCACAAGGGGCTTCCTGTGCTAAATGGATTCCCATATTTTTGCGTGTTGTATAAACACTACGTCCTCCAACGATTGAGTCTGGGCGGGCAAAATAAACATATTCAAACAAGCAAAGTTTTTCTGGTTTTGTATTTTCTGGTTTTATAATTTTTTTCGTAATTTCCCCATTTTTTTGTATTTCACATATGATGATTTCTCCATTTTTAACATCACGGACATATTTTGCTCCAATAATATCAAGAGCACAAGTTTCAGAACAAAAGATAGGCTTACCATCAAGTTCCCCCATCACGAGAGGTCTAATTCCTGTTGGATCGCGTGCCGCAATAAGCTTTGTACGTGTAAGCGCTAACATAGCATACCCACCTTCTACTTGCCGAATCGCATCAACAAAACGATCAGAGGACGATTCATAACGTGAGCGGGCAATAAGATGGAGAAAAACTTCTGAATCTGACGTTGATTGACAGATAGCACCAGAAGCGATGAGTTCACGGCGTAATGTGAGACCATTGGTAAGATTACCATTATGTGCAATAGCAATACCTCCAACTTTCAATTCAGCAAAAAGGGGTTGAACATTGCGTAATGCCACTTCTCCAGTTGTTGAATAACGGGTATGTCCAATAGCACGATTTCCTGGTAAGCGCGCAAGTGTTGCAGGGTTTGTATAGTGATCACCAACAAGACCTAAATGCTTTTCTTGATGAAATATTTTATTATGGTAAGAAACAATCCCAGCTGCTTCTTGCCCACGATGCTGAAGTGCGTGGAGTCCAAGAGCTGTTAATGTTGCGGCATCTTCATGCCCAAGAATACCAAAAACTCCACATTCTTCATGAAGGGTATCATCATCTAATGAAAATTCTTGACAGAAAACATCGCTTTTTATCATCATATTCTTTCAGTTGTGATATGGAGGAATCATTAATATCACATTTTACATCATTTAGTTCTCTTTCCTCATGAAAAACTATTCTCTATTTTTTGAAAATTATCTTTTCATGAGAGTGTTGCTCATACGTATGTTTATTGCTGTCTTTAAACAAATTTTCAGCCTTTTCGAGAACAGATCCAATATCTTTTGGGAGTATTTCCCAAACTTTTTGTCCCAATGAATCTAAAATGGGCCTTGTTTTTGCATTTTTTAACCAATTCGCTTGAAGCTCGGGTTTAATCAGTGCATTAATCAGCAACATACCGATGACCATGATAAGTAAACCACGAAGTGCTCCAAAAATAAAACCAATAGCACGGTCAAGGATACCAATTCGACTATCAATAATAAAATCAGAGATCTTCATTGTAATAATTGAAGTAATAATGAGAACAATAATAAAAATTGTGACCAATGTTGTGATCAATGCAATCATTTTATTAGAGAGATATTGTTCAAAGAAAGGTAAGACAGGTTTGAATAAAAACAGTGTCGTAACAGCTGCAACTGCCCAAGAAATCAACGATAACACTTCACGTGAAAATCCTCGAAGCATAGCAAGAAAAGCGGACAACAGGATGATTACTACGACAATTCCATCAAGGATTGTTATGATCATTTGTTTGTTCCTTATACATAAAGTTGCGTTCTTTTAAGTCTGTGTGCAAATATATTTTTTGTTATGCCATTTTTTGTTCTTATAGCAAGGATCTTTTGTATGTTATAGAGTTTTTTCTATATTATCATATCTGTGGTGCAGATCATTTTTTACTTACGGTAAGAGTAGCAACGAGTTCGGGAAGGTCGGAGAAAGTTTTTTGTTTAAAGTTGAGCGACTTCATCATTTCGGTTGTTGTTGTGGGATGAAAGGCTCCTTGAAAGCCGAGTTTTTTGGCTTCATTTATGCGCTGTGCTGAATGTGCAACAGCGCGGGTAGCTCCTGAAAGACTGACTTCACCAAAATAGACATAATCCGTTGGCAATGCGATATTGGCAAGAGAAGATACCAAAGCAGCGGCTACAGCTAAATCAGCAGCGGGTTCTGATATGCGATAGCCACCTGCCACGTTCAGATAGACATCATGCTGTCCAAAACGAATGCCACAATGGGCTTCTAAAACGGCAAGAATCATAGAAAGACGATTTCCATCCCATCCGACAACCGCACGTCTTGGTGTCCCAAGGGAAGAAGGAGCAACAAGCGCTTGAATTTCTACGAGTATCGGGCGTGTTCCTTCCATACCGGCGAAAACAGCAGCGCCTGGGGCTTTTTCATTACGTTCTCCTAAAAACAATTCGGATGGATTTATCACTTCGCGTAATCCTTTATCAGACATTTCAAAGACACCAATTTCATCTGTTGGTCCGAAGCGATTTTTTACAGTTCTAAGAATGCGATAATGATGTCCTCCTTCACCCTCAAAATAGAGAACGCCATCAACCATATGTTCAACGACCCGAGGACCAGCAATTTGTCCATCTTTTGTAACATGCCCAACAAGAACAACGGCGGCTCCTGTTTTCTTGGCAAAGCGGATCATTGCCTGAGCACCGATACGTACTTGTGTGACAGTGCCAGGTGCTGAATCTGCTGTATCTGACCATAGGGTTTGAATCGAATCGATAATCACCATATCAAGGTTTTTATGTTCGCTTAAGGTTGCCAGAATATCTTCAACATTGGTTTCAGCAGCAAGTTTCACCTCTGTATTGTTAGCTTCAAGCCTTTGTGCGCGCAGACAAATTTGCGCAATAGCCTCTTCACCTGAAACATAGATGACATTATATCCTTTACGTGATAAAGCAGCAGCTGTTTGTGTCAGCAATGTTGATTTACCAATACCCGGATCACCTCCAACAAGGAGTGCCGATCCACGGACAAAGCCCCCACCGGTAACACGATCAAGTTCCGCAATACCAGAATAAATACGTGGAGCATCTTGGATATCTCCAGAAAGAGATGTAAGGGCAACGATGCGTCCTTTACGCGTATTCTGCTTAGGACCACTTCCTATGCCGCCATTTATATTTTCTTCGATAAGGGAATTCCATTCTCCACAAGCACTACATTTTCCTGCCCAACGAGAATGGACAGTTCCACAATTTTGACAGATAAATTGAATACGATTACGCACCATGTTGATTTAACCAATTTGCTCTGGAAGATAATCAATATCTTCTAGGTCACTGAATCGTGTGAAAGAAGACTGAAAGGCAAGGGGCACGATTCCTGTCGGTCCATGACGTTGTTTTGCAACAATAACATCAGCTTTTCCAAAAGCTTTGTCCATTATTTCTTGCCATTTTGTATGTTCCAAGCTACCTAACTTTGGTTCTTCATTTTTGAGGTAATATTCTTCACGATAGACAAATAAAACGATGTCGGCATCTTGCTCAATAGAACCAAATCCACCTAAATCTAAAAGTTTTGGGCGTTTATCTGTTCTGTTTTCAACTTGATGTGAAAGTTGTGAAAGAGCAATAATAGGGATATTTAATTCTTTAGCTAAGGCTTTTAATTCTGCAGTGATTTCTTGAATACGATATTCAGATGTGTATTTTAAATCACTTGTCATGAGTTGGATATAATCAATAATTAAGACGTCCAAACCATGTTTTTGCTTGAGACGCCGAGCACGGGCAGCCAGTTGTGAAACTGATATTCCTCCAGTTTGATCAATATAAAGGGGTGCCTTTTGGAGCTGATTTACCGTACGAATAATTTTTGAAAATTGTTCATCTGAAATATGACCACGTCGAATATCAGAAGAAGAGACTTCCGTTTGTTCAGAAATAATACGTGTTGCAAGCTGCTCTGAGGACATTTCAAGTGAGAAGAATCCTACAACACCGCCTTCATTTTCTTGGATATTACCATTATGATTATAAGCATTGGCAATATTAAAGGCAATATTGGTAGCAAGTGAAGTTTTACCCATACCAGGGCGCCCCGCAAGGATAATTAAGTCGGATGGTTGTAATCCTCCCATTTTTTCATCAAGTGTTTGAATATGAGTCGCTATCCCTGATATTTGCGAAGAGCGCTTTTTTGCAGCACTTGCTATATCAACAACTCTTTTGATAGCTTCATCAAGACTGTCAAATCTACTATCGCAGTCTTCTTTTTTTTCTAGCATAATTATACACTTTCCTTTTGTTAGATATCAGTTTTTATGCAATTTTATATCAAGAATATTTTGCATGTTGTAGAATTTTCTCTGTGCTGTAGTATTTAAAACACTGCTTGTTTTTTTATATTGCGGTGATTAGGGTAATTTTTCAGATAGATTAGAAAATATTTTTGTTAAAAGGTTAGAGATTATCCAATAAAGAGGAAATTTTCTGATATTCTACATAATAGTCAGCCTTGCACAACAGCAGCAATTACTTTTGGATTTAAAAACAAGAAAATGAGTATCTTGTGAGAAGGAGTTTTTTTAAAGAAGGAACAATATAGAAAGATTTAGATTAGCTATAGATTTTGGATATATGTATCCTACTTGCAACACTAAAAGATGTATTATCTTCTCATATTATTAAGATTAATATTGTTCAAGAGCTTTTTAGATAGCAAATAATGACGGCCAAAATCATCGAAAAATAACTTTTATAAAAAAATTCCATTCTTCACAGGCGCTACATTTCCCAGCCCAACGAGAATGGACAGTTCCACAATTTTTACAGATAAATTGAATACGATTACGCACCATATTGATTTAACCAATTTGCTCTGGAAGATAATTGCTATCGGCAAGATCACTGAATCGTGTGAAATCAGATTGAAAGGCAAGGGGCACGATTCCTGTCGGCCCATGGCGCTGTTTTGCAATAATAACATCAGCTTTTCCAAAAGCTTTGTCCATTATTTCTTGCCATTTTGTATGTTCCAAGCTACCTAACTTTGGTTCTTCATTTTTGAGATAATATTCTTCGCGATAGACAAAAAGAACGATGTCGGCATCTTGCTCAATNATAATATTCTTCGCGATAGACAAAAAGAACGATGTCGGCATCTTGCTCAATTGAACCAGATTCACGTAAATCTGAGAGCTGTGGACGTTTATCTGTTCTATTTTCTACTTGACGTGAAAGTTGAGAGAGAGCGATAATAGGAATATTCAATTCTTTCGCTAATGCTTTTAATCCTGTGGTAATTTCTGTGATCTCTTGGACACGATTTTCTGATGAACGCTTTGAACTGCTTGTCATGAGTTGGATATAGTCAATAAACAAGATATCTAAACCATGTTGCCGCTTGAGACGCCGCGCACGAGCAGCTAATTGCGTAATTGATATTCCCCCAGTTTGATCAATATAAAGTGGTGCCTTTTGTAGTTGGTTCACCGCACGAATAATTTTTGAAAATTGTTCATCTGAAATATTACCACGCCGAATATCAGAAGAAGAGACTTCTGTTTGTTCAGAAATAATACGTGTTGCAAGCTGTTCGGATGACATCTCAAGTGAGAAGAATCCCACAATGCCGCCTTCATTTTCTTGGATATTGGCATTACGATTATAAGCATTAGCAATATTAAAGGCAATATTGGTAGCCAGTGAGGTTTTACCCATACCAGGGCGCCCCGCAAGGATAATTAAGTCAGATGCTTGTAATCCTCCCATTTTTTCATCAAGTGTTTTAATATGGGTGGCTATCCCTGATAATTGTGAAGAGCGCTTTTTCGCAGCACTTGCCATATCGATAGCTTTTTTAATAGCCTCATTAAAATTTTCAAATCCACCTCCATATTTCCCTTTTTCTGCTAGCTCAAATAACTGATTTTCAACAGTTTCAATTTGTTGGGTAGGCGTGAGTTCTACAGGAGCATCAAAGGCTGTATTGACAACTTGAGTTCCAAGGTTAATCAAAGACCGTCGGATAAAAAGATCGTAAATGACGCGTCCATAATCTTCAGCGTTAATAATAGTGACTGCCTCTGTGGCTAAGCGAACAACATATTGGTATACAGTAATATCTCCAATTTTTTCTTCCATTTGGATATAGGGCTTGATTGTAACTGGATCTACACGTTTTCCTGTTTTAATAAGGTGAGATAAAACATGATAAATTTTTTGATGCAATGGTTCAAAAAAATGTTCTGGTTTTAGAAAATCTGAAACGCGGTCAAGAGAATCATTGTTGATAAAGATGGCACCAAGCAATGCCTGTTCAGCTTCAATATTATGCGGAAGTTGCCGAAAAGAAGGAGAATCCTCTTTCTTTGAAGAGCTGACATTAACAACGTTAGTTTCTTCCATAATATTTTTCCACTAAAATTCTAAGTCTAGCTACTTTAGGCGATAAATTGAAAATCGTATAATTAAAAGAATAGAGCGACAAATCTTCATTTTAAGTTAAAATTATATAATTTTTTAAAACTCTCTTTTCGTTCCTCATTTATCATTTGTGTATTATTTATATAACGTCTATCTATTTTATTTTATAATATGTGATTTTAAAGTGGAAGTTTTGCTACTCTAAATTTAAGTATTTTTAAGTTACTTAACCTTAAAATTCCAATATCTGTGTAAGTAGAATTATTTTTTTATAACTGAAATTATTTCAGATCATGTGAGGATATAATCAACTTAACGCTCATACAAACTTTAGCCTTAAGGGTAGGACTTTAAATTATTTTTGCTTTATATGCTGGAAGACAAAAGACATTTCCTCTTAGTGATATTATCATTCTCGGCATATAATGCCTTTAAATAATATATTTCTAATTCTTTCATAAAAATTAGATTATTTATGTACGATAGCCATAAAATACTCACTTTTAAAGTGTGAGTATTTTATGAACAATATTTAAAATGGAATAAAAAATATAAAACACAAAGAAAAAATAGCAATTAAGCTTCTTGATGAGAACTGTTTATATCGTTGTCATTAATTTCTTCTGCCAATAATTCTTCCTGACTTTCTTCTAATAATTCTTCTTGAATATTATATATTTCTTTAGCCGAAGTGAGAGTTTCACCTTCTGCTTGGCGTTGTGCTTCACTGGTAGAACGCGCAACGTTAATAATCACAGAAATTTGAACCTCTGGATGTAAGCTAAGAGTGATAGTGTGAAGACCGATCATTTTTATTGGATGATTAAGTTCGATTTGATTTCTTCCAATAGAAAAGCCTTCATCTGTTATGATTTCAGCAATATCACGTGTTGACACAGAACCATAAAGTTGTCCCGTTTCACCAGCAGAACGAACAACAATGAATGATTGTCCATCAAGTTTTTCAGCAATTTTTTGCGCTTCACTTTTGCGTTCAAGATTACGTGCTTCAAGTTGTGCACGTTGTACCTCAAAATGTTTTTTATTAGCTTCATTTGCGCGTAAAGCTTTACCTTGAGGCAAGAGAAAATTACGCGCATAACCATCTTTAACTGAGACAATATCACCCATCTGACCAAGACGAGGAATGCGCTCAAGTAAAATAATATCCATAGTTTTTCCTTTCGAACAAATAAATTTAGTGGAGTTTTTTGCGTGATTGAAAATTGTATTGAATAGCAGCCCAAATTCCCATCAAAAGCATCATGAAAACAATAGGTGGAGTAAAAACGATTGTAAAAATAGCAATATAAACAAGAGAAAGTATAATAATTCGACCGTTTACCCCTTTTGTAATATTGTGAAGATATGCTAGACCGCTAATTAATATGATGACAATGTATGCAGTGCTAAAGACACGGGTACTCAAGTTAAGAGAAGCGCTCAGCTCAATCATCGATGCTATGCAAACAATAATGAAAATAATAATTCCAGAAATTGGAAGGCGGAGAGTTTGGCTCCAATCATCACGGGGTCTTTTCAGCCATTTCATATGTTGTGCTGCTATCATGGAAAAGTAAAGGTTACCAATGAGAAAAACCAAACTATAAATAGTCAAAGAAAAAGCAGTAAAAGTTGCTGTATGCGTCATTAAAAGCTCACTAAAAGCGCGTATATCGGCTTCTTTTATTGACTGTGATTGTTGCAGAGTTTGTGCTATGTTTTCGGTGATTTTTTTTGCAATGACGGGTGTGGATGGACGGGTTTGAACATAGAGCCCAATGAAAGTTGCTATAAGAGCGATAAAATTAGTTAAATGAAAAATAACCGATGATAATGGATACCATATCAGTTCGTTTTCTTTTTGCGCTGGTCGTGCAAGCCCAAGAAGCCAAGAAGCATAGACAGCAGGAAGGAAAAATAAGAACATAGAGCCAAGAGCAATATAGGTATTAGTGGTTATGATAAGAACAACAGTGGCACTTATGAGGGCGATGAGACTGGCTAATGTTCCTTGACCGAACGCAACAATAAAAATTGGCAATGAAAGAAAGCAGCCAAGAAGAAGAGAAAAAAAGGGCGCGATATTTGCAACACTGATGATTGCCATTCCTATCACAACAGCAAATAATCCTGCCAAAATACCGGTTAATATCTCATAAGTACGATTTTTTTTCATTTATTGCTGTCCTGCTTTCTGCAGTTAGAGGCGTGTCAATACCCCAACTTTGACATTTAATAGCTTAACATAGGATACAACAAGCTATTTTTAACCATATAAGAAAAGCAACTGGAGAAACTCTCCAGTTGCATAACATATTGATCGCTTACTTTATAACGTACGGAAGTAAACCTAAAAAGCGAGCACGTTTGATAGCATTAGCTAATTCACGCTGTTTTTTCTGACTAACAGCAGTAATCCGTGAAGGAACAATTTTCCCACGTTCGGAAATATAACGTTGTAACAACTTGATGTCTTTATAATCAATTTTGGGAGCACTGGTCCCTGAAAAAGGACATGTTTTACGACGACGATGAAAGGGGCGACGTGCAGAGTTTTGATTAGTATCAGTCATCATTCTACCTCTTCTATAGCATTTTCACGTTGACGACGTGGAAAACGAGGACGCTCTTCATCGTGTCCAATGTGACTATTGCGATCAAGGTGTGAGAGCATAGCAGATTTTTCTTTTTCGTGTTTTTCTACGCGAATGGTCATATAACGCAAAATATCCTCATTGATGCGCATCTGACGCTCCACTTCAGCAATTGCTGAAGCTGGTGCATCAATATTGACCAAGACATAATAAGCTTTACGGTTTTTACGAATACGGTAAGCAAGAGGACGAAGTCCCCAATTTTCTATACGCCCAACTTTTCCACCATGCGCTTCAATGACACCTTTGTAGAGACTCAAAAGTTCATCAACTTGCTGCGGTGCGATGTCTTGTCGGGCAAGGAACATATGTTCATAAAGAGCCATTGTTTTGCCTTTCTTCAATTAAATTTCACCGGCTTTAGCGCAAAGCCTCTGCGACTTGTCTTTTTTGGAAATCCAAAGAAGAAAGGACGCGTTTACAATTCGAGACATCTCAGAGCGGAGACACGGGAGGCCGGAAACATTGTATTTCCTACTGATATTTTACAGCCCTCCGTTCAACCTCCAGCTAAAGTGCCGGCAACGAACATTTCACATTTACAGGTTATCTTTTAAAATAGCAAGTTTATGCACATAAAAAAATTGATTTGTTAAATCTTGATATATTTCCTTCTTCTACAAAAAGATAATACTGTAATATAAAGGTAAAGGAGGGAAAAATGGACTTTTTAAACCAGATTGATGTTACACTCTTTGAAATGTTTGTCGGCAATCATCACGCTTGGTCGATTGTAGTTTTTTTTAGTATTTTTTGTGCAAAGTTTTTAATTTATATTATTCCTCTCCATCTTTGTGCGTTGTGGTTTTGTGGTGGGGAGAGGGAACGATGTGTCGTGCTAAGCATTTGCATGAGTATTTGTGCGGCTCTTTTCATAGGTTATCTCATTTCTCTTTTTTATTTTCATCCTCGCCCATTCGTGGTAGGGCTGACGACACCGCTTATTCAACATCGTGCGACAGCTTCTTTTCCTAGTAATCATGCCTTGACCATTGCATCTTATGCAGCTAACTTTTATTTTTACCGATACAAAGTTGCTTTTAAATTTGCTTCGGTATTTTTATGTTTGATCTGTTGGGCGCGCATCTTTGTGGGTGTACATTATCCCTTTGATATTTTAGCAGGTGCAATTTTAGGAAGTCTCATAAGTTTGGGTGTTATTCAGTTTATAGCACCCTATTTCCCTAAGTTTTTATATCAAATTCCGCCCTTAAAATATAATTTTAAGTGTGGTATTCGTTTTAAATAAAGGGCTTTATCTTGATTTGTGCGGATGAATAAGGTCAAAAGAAAATAATTTAATTGTACAGTTTTAGGAGTTGATAAATGGGTGCAGCTTTTATTTTTCCAGGGCAGGGGAGTCAACTTGTTGGTATGGGGAAGGCGCTTACAGAGCAATTTATTGCCGCACGGATGGTTTTCGAGGAAGTTGATGATGCTTTGGGTGAGAAATTATCAAAGATCATTTTTGAAGGACCAGCAGATGTTTTAACGTTAACAGCAAATGCACAACCGGCATTAATGGCTGTATCTATGGCTGTCATTCGTGTGATGAAACAATTAGGGCTTCGTATAGAAGAAAAGGTAAGATTTGTTGCTGGTCATTCTTTAGGCGAATACTCGGCTCTTTGTGCTGCTGGTACATTTACTCTCACAGATACGGCAAGACTTTTGCGTATTCGTGGCAATGCTATGCAGGCTGCTGTCGCGGTTGGTGAAGGTTCTATGGCAGCATTAATTGGTTTAGAAGAGCACATTGTGGAAGAAATTTGCGAAACTGTTTCTGGAGAAGGATTATGTCAGATTGCTAATGATAATGGTGGTGGGCAAATTGTTATTTCCGGTAAAGCAAAAGCAGTTGAGGCAGCGGTAGAGATTGCATCAACAAAAGGTGCAAAACGTGCACTTCTTCTTCCTGTTTCTGCACCTTTTCATTCATCTTTAATGCAACCTGCTGCTGATGCCATGAAGAAAGCACTTTTGACTGTTAACAAAATGTCCCCTATTGTTCCTTTGATTGCCAATGTTTCTGTTGCACCTGAGAGCAATCCAGAGCGTATTACTACTCTTCTTGTCCAACAAGTGACTGGGAGGGTGCGATGGCGTGAAACAATAGAATGGATCGCTGCTAATGGAGTTGATACGCTTTTTGAAGTTGGTTCTGGAAAAGTATTAACAGGTTTAACGCGTCGTATTAACAAAGATATAAAGGGGGTAACCATTGGAACAGTTGATGAAATAGAATCAGCGCTAGGTATGCTCGGCGTTTAATCTATAAGGAGTTAAAAGATGTTTAGATTAACAGGACGTAAAGCTCTTGTAACGGGGGCTTCGGGAGGAATTGGTGAGGCAATTGCACGCTGCTTTCATGCACAAGGAGCCATTGTTGGACTTCATGGAACACGCGAAGAAAAGCTTAGAGAAGTGGCGGCAGAATTAGGGCAGAATATTTTTGTATTTCCCGCTAATCTTTCTGAACGCCAATCGATTAAACAATTGGCTGAAGTTGCAGAAAGAGAAATGGATGGTGTCGATATTTTGGTTAACAATGCGGGAATCACTAGGGATGGTCTTTTTGTGCGTATGCAAGATAAAGACTGGGATGATGTTTTAGAAGTTAACCTAACAGCTGCTTCTCTTTTGACGCGTGAATTAATACATTCTATGATGCGCCGCCGTTATGGAAGGATTATTAACATTACATCTGTTGTTGGTGTTGTGGGAAACCCTGGACAAACGAATTATTGTGCTGCAAAAGCAGGCTTGATAGGTTTTTCTAAAGCATTGGCACAAGAAATTGCTTCGCGAAACATCACTGTCAATTGTATTGCTCCAGGATTTATTAAATCCGCAATGACAGACAAGCTTAATGAAAAGCAAAAAGAAGCCATTATGGCTGCGATTCCGATGAAGCGTATGGGAAGTGGGCAAGAAATAGCCGCTGCTGCTGTTTATTTAGCAAGCGATGAAGCAGCCTATACGACAGGTCAAACACTCCATATCAATGGTGGAATGGCAATGATTTGAGTATTTATTTTATTCCACATTGATTTATGAGTTGTATTATTTTAGATAGTAACGATTGAAATGGATAGATGCATCTATTTCTTTAATATGGTCGTTGATCAATTGATGTCGGAATGTCAGATTGGTTCATTTTGTAGGGGATATCCACAGGATGTTTTAAATCATTACTAAAATCTTTTAAAGTAATGCATCTATTGCTTGATTAGATGAACCGATATAGTTAACCAAATTATAGGAAAATATAAATTCGAGGATTTCAACATGAGTGATACAGTAGAGCGCGTTAAGAAAATTATCGTGGAACATCTTGGGGTTAATGCTGATAAAGTTGTAGAAAATGCAAGCTTTATCGATGATCTAGGGGCTGATAGCCTTGATACGGTTGAACTCGTTATGGCTTTTGAAGAAGAGTTTGGGGTAGAAATTCCAGATGAAGCTGCTGAAACGATTTTCACAGTTGGCGATGCAGTCAAGTTCATTGATAAAGCTTCTGCGTGATTACTAAAGGGCAAAGGCATGAATTGCTTTTGCCTATATTCTTCGGAGCTCTTTTGAAAAGAGAGCTTTGAGAGGTGAAGTTTAGTTCAAGGTTAGAAGTTATGAGACGTGTTGTTGTTACTGGTTTAGGGTTGGTATCTCCATTAGCTGGTAATACTGAATATAGTTGGAAACGACTTCTTGAAGGAAGAAGTGGTGTCCGACGTATCACAGAGTTTGATGTGTCAGATTTGCCATGCCAGATTGCTGCGCGTATCCCCTTAGGGGATGGAACAGAGGGGACTTATAATGCTGATTTGTATATGGAACCTAAAGAGCAACGTAAAGTTGATGCATTTATTGTTTATGCAATGGCTGCTGCTAACCAAGCGCTTGCAGATGCCGAATGGTTTCCTAAGAGTGATGAAGATCAGATTTGTACAGGTGTGTTAATTGGTTCGGGAATTGGGGGAGTTGAGGGTATTGTTGAAGCTGGTTATACGCTTCGTGATAAGGGCCCACGTCGTGTTTCTCCTTTTTTTATTCCAGGTCGTTTGATTAATCTTGCTTCTGGTTATGTGTCTATTCAATATGGTTTACGGGGGCCTAATCATTCTGTTGTAACGGCTTGTTCAACAGGGGCGCATGCGATTGGTGATGCGGCACGTTTGATTATGTTTGGTGATGCAGATGTCATGGTGGCAGGGGGGGCTGAATCTCCGATAAATCGGATATCTCTTGCAGGTTTTGCAGCTTGTAGAGCTCTTTCTACTTGTCGCAATGATGATCCTGAACGGGCGTCACGTCCTTATGATACTGATCGTGATGGTTTTGTGATGGGGGAAGGAGCAGCAGTTGTTGTTTTAGAAGAGCTGGAACATGCCAAAAAACGAGGAGCGCGTATTTATGCTGAGGTTATTGGCTATGGTTTATCTGGTGACGCTTACCACATTACAGCGCCTTCAGAAAGTGGTGAAGGGGCTCAGCGTAGTATGATAGCTGCTCTTAAGCGTGCACAAGTGAATGTGAGTGAACTTGATTATATTAATGCTCATGGTACATCTACGATGGCTGATTCCATAGAGCTAGCGGCTGTTGAGCGTGTTTTAGGGAGTTATGCACCACAAGTTTCTATGTCATCAACGAAATCATCTATCGGGCATTTACTTGGTGCAGCCGGTGCTGCTGAGGCTATTTTTTCTATTTTAGCTATACGGGATAATATAGCCCCAGCGACACTTAATCTTGACAATCCATCGATTGAAACGAAAATCGATCTTGTACCACACAAACCGCGTGAACGAAAGATTGATACGATTCTTTCTAATTCTTTTGGATTTGGTGGGACAAATGCATCGTTGGTGATGCGACGTTTTAGGGGATAATAAGTATTTTTATTTAATTTTTGCTTTTGAGTTTTCTATTTTATTATAAGGTGAATGAGAAATTATAATATTATCCTTAATCGCTATTGAGGGGTTATGTCCGATGTGAAAAATGGAAATCATTAAAGGACGTAAGTGATTCCTCTTCGAATCATTTAGCAGATAGTTATGACATGTTAATACATAAAAAACGAAAGAAATCATCTATCGTCCGTAATCCGTTGGTCATTCTCGGTCATTTTTTTCTTATGCTGATTGTGATTATTCTTTTTGCCATAAGTATTCCTCTTTATATTGGAAAAAGTATTTTTGAAGAAAAGGGAAAAATTGAGGAAGAACAAATTGTTCTTATCCATCCTGGTACCGGAATTCGTGAAATTGCTTCATTGCTAGAAAAACGTGGTTTCATTCGATCATCAGATATTTTTGTTTATGGGGTTGGTTATCACCAAAAAACAACGCATCTGAAGGCTGGTGAATATTTAATTCCAGCTCATGCTTCGATGCAGGATATTATGGATATTCTTGTGAAAGGAAAATCTATAGAGTATACATTTACAGTACCTGAAGGTTTAACGGTTCAGCAAGTTTTCGATCGATTAGCTGCGAATGAAATTTTGATTGGAGACCTTCCAAAAATTTTGCCTCCAGAAGGTTATTTAATGACGGATACTGTTCGTTTTATTCGGGGAACAACGCGTAAAGAGATTGTAAACAGGTTGCGTGAAGGACAGACAAAATTAATTCATGCTATATGGGCTACGCGTTCACCTGATTTACCCATTAAATCAATTGATGAATTTGTTATATTAGCCTCAATTGTTGAGAAAGAAACGGGAATTGCAGCAGAAAGACCAATGGTTGCTGCGGTATTTTATAACCGCCTTACAAAGCATATGCGTCTTCAATCGGATCCAACAGTAATTTATGGTCTCTTCGGAGGAAAAGGAAAACCATCCGGTCGTGCAATTTATCGTTCAGATCTTGAGAAGGAAACACCATATAATACTTATAAAATTAATGGTTTGCCCCCAACGGCTATTGCAAATCCAGGTCGGGATTCTTTAAAAGCGGTGGCACATCCACCAAGCAGTGATGCACTTTATTTTGTTGCTGATGGTTCAGGAGGGCATGTTTTTTCTCGAACTTTAGAGGAACATAATATGAATGTTCGCAAGTGGCGAGAATTAAAGGCAAAACATTGAATTTATAGTGATAACACATCTTTTTGCATCGTAAATGAGAATCCCAAATATAGTAAAATTTTTCTATTTAAACTTTTTATGAGAATGATAAAAAATCATTTTCTTGTCTGTCACAAGTGGGATTGGCGTATGGATAAAAATATTTAAGAAAGAAGTGAATATACTGCTAATACCTTATCTCAAAAAAGAGCAAAATAACATTGAGAATTGCTAAGAAAACACATTGATTAGGGGAGAGGTTGAGATAATGTATAATTCAAATTTTGGAGAAACATTTATGAACAAAGTAGAGTGATGTAATGACAGTCTTTGAAAGTAAATTGAGTGCTATAAAAATAAATCAACGCCGCGGTTTTTTATTTATTCTCTCTTCACCTTCAGGTGCTGGTAAATCAACAATTTCTCGATTACTTCTAAAAGATGGACAATTAGAGCTTTCCGTAAGTATGACCACAAGGAAAAGGCGTCCTAGTGAAGTAGATGGGCTACATTATCACTTTATTTCAAAGGAAGAGTTTGAATATAAGCGTGATAGAGATGAATTTATTGAATGGGCAGAAGTTCACGGAAATTATTATGGCACTTTGCGTGAAACTGTTGAAAACGCATTGAATGCTGGCCATGATATGTTATTTGATATTGATTATCAAGGTACCGAGCAGCTGCAAAAAAAGATGCTAGGAGACACTGTATCTGTTTTTATCCTTCCACCATCAATGAAAGAGCTTGTTTCGCGTTTACATCGTCGAGCAGAAGATAGTCAAGATATCATCAATTTGCGATTGGAAAATGCACGAACGGAGTTAAAGCATTGGCGTTCTTATGATTATGTTGTGATTAACAAAGATTTAGATCAGTCTTTATCTTTTATTAAATCAATTTATTTAGCTGAAACCGTAAAACGTGAGCGTTGTTCTTATCTTGGCTCTTTTGTTGATGGGCTTATTGCTGAAAAAATCGATAAATGTTGTGATTAAAAAAGGTTTCATAACACAAAGTGTATTTTTTAGAGCACTAGATGCGCTAGAGTTACAAATTCAGAAACCGAGAGCGTTTCAGCACGGCGCATTCCATCAATTCCAGCTTTTTCTAATAGCACTTCACCTCCAAGTGTTTTGAGATTTTGACGAAGCATTTTTCGTCTTTGCCCAAAGGCGGTTTTTGTGACGAGGCTTAGTTTTTGTGCAGAGCAGGCAAGAGGTTGTGTTCGTGGAATAATATGAACAACGGAAGATGTTACTTTAGGTATTGGTATGAAGGCTTGAGGGGGTACATCGAAAGCAATTTTAGCAGTAGTACGCCAGCCAGTTAAGACACTAAGACGCCCATAATGAGTAGATTGAGGTTTAGCTGTAATCCGTTTGGCAACTTCACGTTGAAACATCAATGTCATTGATTCATAAAAAGGAGGCCATGGTTCAGTCAAAAGCCAATTTAATAAGAGTTTTGTCCCAATATTATAGGGAAGATTTGCAATAATACGAGGTTTTTCTGGGCTTGTTTCAAAGAGTTTTGAGAAGTCTTGCTTTAGTGCATCATTACAAATAACTTTTAATTTTTTAGGATAGTGTTTTTCTATTTCTAAGAGAGCCGGTATGCAGCGCTCATCGCGTTCTATTGCTGTTACAATGGCACCCTTTGCTAGCAAGGCACGTGTGAGACCTCCAGGACCAGGACCAATTTCAAGAACAGGTTTTCCTTCTATATTGCCTGCTTGATGAGCAATTTTAGATGTTAAATTAAGATCAAAAAGAAAATTCTGCCCCAAAGATTTATGCGCTTGTAATCCATATATATCAATGACCTCACGCAGAGGAGGGAGATTATCTATTGGCATGGTATTAAACTATTTTTTGCAAGTTGATTTGCAAGTTTAAGAGCAGCAATAAAGCTTTCGGGAGAGGCTATCCCTTTATCAGCAATGTCAAAAGCAGTTCCGTGATCTGGAGACGTGCGAATAAAAGGTAGACCTAACGTGACATTAACAGTGCTGTCAAAGTCTAGTGTCTTAACAGGGATAAGGGCTTGATCATGATACATACAAATGGCAACGTCATATGCCTTTCTTGCACATTCATGGAACATTGTGTCGGCAGGTAGCGGGCCTGCAATATTGAGTCCTTTCTTTTTAAGATATTCAATAGCAGGAGTGATAACTTCAATATCTTCTTTGCCCATTGCACCTCCTTCTCCAGCATGAGGATTAAGACCAGCAACAGCTAGTCGGGGTGACGTTATTTTAAACCGTGTTTTTAAGTCACATTCAGTAATAAGTACCGTTTGAATAATTAAATCACGGGTAAGCTGTGAAGGAACATTTTTAAATGGAATATGAACAGTTATTGGTACTGTTTTTAATCGAGGTCCTGCTAACATCATAACTGGATGATAGTATTTATGAAAAGCTTTATGGGCTAAATCAGCTAAAAATTCTGTATGACCTGGAAATTGAAAACCGGCATCATAAAGATTCTTTTTTGCAATAGGACAAGTGATAAGTGCACATGCATGGCCATTTTGAATCAATTGAACACAGCGTTTAATTGCTTCAATAATTCCAGCGGCATTATTCGATGAAGGTATACCTAATTGATCACTTTGTTTGTTTTTTAACGGTATGATAGGAAGAGCGTTTTGAAAATTTTTTGCAGGATTATTGCTTAAAACAGATTGCACCTCAACATCAATCTGTAAAAAACGAGCGCGCGAACGAATAACATCTGGATCAGCAAGAAGTACAAAAGGTGGAATTTGGCGCGTAACACGCAAATTCCACGCTTTTAATACTATTTCAGGACCAATACCGGCAGGATCACCACCACTAACAATAAGAGCAGCCATTATGAATTTTGAATGCGTGCCACTCGCCGCAGTTCTCCTAAATATTTGTCGCTTAATTCTTCAAGTTTTTGCGGGCTTCTTTTTTTACTATCTTGAAGAGAAAATATCAGTCGAGCGACATAATCATCAGAAACTCTTTTTATTTTGCAGACAGCAATTGCTTCAATTCCATCAGATGTTTCTTGTAATTTTGTCATTTTTCCAGCAGGCGTTTCAAGAATAGCTTGTTCCCATGCATTAGGAAGTTGTGGCTCCAGAAACTTTCCTAAGTGGCGGATAGTAACGTCTAAAATACCTCTTGCTTGATTGTGAGCATTGGCACATCCACGGAAATGTGCGCGAAAATTACTTGCTTCTCTTTGACGTCTTTCAAAGATCTCTGAACGACGATGTGCAGGAATGACAAAAACAATTCGCTGTAATGTATATTCGTTGGTTGAAGGTTTTACACCACCATTTTTTAATATTCTGCGTACAGCTTCTTGTTCGCTAATCATACCTGTTTCAGCTTGATAGCGTGCGCTAACAAGACGCCCCCATCCTATTTGTCCACGGATGTAATCTTTAAAGTGTTGCACTGTGATCTCAGTTTGGATCAGAATCTGGTTGAGCTGATCAATCGTCATATTATTTTGTGTCGCAAAATTCTCAAAAGCTCTATCAACTTCATCATTGCTTACTTCAATATTAAGACGTTTTATTTCAATATTTTTTAGCTTTTCGTCAATAAGCTCTTTTTTAGCCTGTGCCACCAAATTGCCTTGCTTTTGTTGTAATCTGAGAAAAGCAAGGCGTCTTTGTATATCATAATTTGTGATGGGGTTGCCATTAACTGTAACAACAATAGAAGTCTGCGCAAAGACTGTCGGAATCAAAAATCCATTTATTAACAGGCTACTTACGCTCAAAGACGCAATATAAAATAAAGCAAGAAAACGCTTTTTCAATTTATTCATGTAAATAGGCTTTCGCATTGTTTATTAATTCTCATCAACAACTTAAAATACACGCTTTCTTTCATAAAAACAATGATAAGTTAAATGACTGATACATTCCCTTTATAAATTAATCTATCTTTTTTCCGATATCTGCAATCGTACGCAATGAAAGAGAGAAATTAAAGTTTTGCAAGGGTGCTTTCCTGCCTGGATTCGTTACCTGTTGATAACCGAATGTTAACCCGAAACATTCATCCATATAACTCAAGCTAATTCCTCGCTTTATAAATGTACCAGATACTAAATCATAACCGGCGTTGCTATTAATGGACCAATAATCTGCCAATTTAAGTCCTGTTTGAAAAGAAATTTCTTGGCGCTCTTGAGAATATTCATAATCTGGTTGCTTTGCGATATAGGCATATTGTAGAGCTGCCCAAAAATTTTGCCATTTTTGTGATGCTTCGATTTCACTACGGCGGATTTTTCCTGTTTTTTTGTCAAAGCGTCCACGCGTTTCTAAGGAAAAACCACTTTTATGGGTTGTACCAAACATTGCAACATAGTCTGAACGTTTTGCCTCTAAGCTAGAATGAGTACCGACATTGATAAAGTCCTTTTCTGCAAAAGAATTCTTTCCTGCTAGATGAAAGGATTGTCCAATGAGACCATAAAGAGACCAATTATCATTAAGGCTTCCAGAATATCTTATACCTATATTGGCTCTTGTACCGCCTTCTACACGATCATAACCAGAAAATTTGTCTCGTTGAAAGAGAGTGGTTGCATCAAAGACAAAGCTTTGAGCATCTTCATTAGGAATTTGTCCAATATATTGTTCATTATTGCGTATAAAAATTTGTGCAGTTGGTTCTATAATATGTGTAGAATGATCGGCTGTAATGAGGAAGGGATAGCGTAGTTCCAACCCTGCTGTTGCCATGCCACGAATTGCTGAACCATGAATTGCGGATAAGGCATTGTTTTCTATAGAATCTGTGTGATTTTCTCTTGCATTGGTTGTAATGATATCAGCTCGTAGAGAGAGAAGAGGGGTTAAGATGAGTCCGTTGTGCGTGTTGAAGCGCTTTTTCCACTGAAGCTCGTTTGTTAAACGCAAACTATTTCCAGCCATACCAGAAAGTTTTACTGTGTTGAGAGGGTTTCCGTTCTGGTCGGGTGAACTGAAGTCAGCATGGCGACGATAAACTGATTGCATATTACTATGGAAGGTAAGCTCTCCATTATAAATGGGTTCATCTGGTGTGAAAAAATAATCGATGTGTGGTAAGACCCACGCTTGCCGAGAGTGACGTTCATAATGAGGATCATTCAATATTGAATCTTGAACTTTAAAATGATAAAAACGCATATCAAAATAATTTTTTCCTGCAAGACCATTCAGATAGATCTGAGAAAGTTGTGTAGGATTGTTATAGTTTTCAAGTTTATAGGCACGACTAAAATGCCGATCTGATTGTGCAAGAATATCCCATCCATAAGTCCAGTGTGAATTAATACGAAAATCCCCCTTTGTCGCCAGCATATAACGGTTTTTATGTTGGGCATCAATCGTATCATTATCAAATCTATGCGGTTTCATTTGATATATATGAGCAAAGCGAATGTTATAACGTCCCGTTTTTAAACGCTGACGCCATTCCCCTTCGGTTAAAAGCCCTTGTTGGGTATAAACCGTAGAAGAAAGGGTAAAATCATAATGGGGGGCGAGATTCCAGAAATAAGAATTCTTTATCCCCATACCGAGATAATCAGTATAAAAAAAATGAGGAGTAAGCAGACCGCTAGCACGCCTAACAGTTGGATCATAGATCTCAAAATTTGGAAATTTTATAATCGGTACACCAAAAACTTCAAAACTGCTATTTTCAAACCGAATTTTTTTGATGCTATTATTCCATATGATCTTTCTTGCTTTAATTTTCCATAGGACGTCTCGATCTGGTTTATAAGAGCAAGGTTCACAGGCTGTATAGGTTGCATTTTCAAAGACTGTTATGTGGTTGTGTTTGCGTGTAGCATTTTGGGCTGAAAAGTGAACATTGTTGGCTGTATCAATACGTAAGGCGTTTACAAAACCCTCGCCAAGATCTTTGGTCATATCAATTTGGTTGGAATAAATTTTATTACCATCCTTTTGAGTAATTTCAACGTTCCCTTGTGCTATAAGCCGTCCTGTTTTTTGATTGTAAATAATTTTTTGAGCGACAACTTTATTGCCATCATATTCGATTTGAACATTACCGTGTGCAGAAACAGTGTTTTCATCACGATTGTAGATGAGTTCATCCGCAGAGAGCAAAAGAGGAGGTTCCGGATTTTGAATGCGACTTTGAGAAGGAGATAGAAGGCTTTGAGCGTGCGCACAATAAGACAAAGCACTTCCTAAAATAACCCCTATAACACTTTTAAAAGCGAGAGCACTTAATTTTGTTAAAATAGTTTTTTTAAGTGTTAATGCTTTCACTTAGCCATCCTCTTTATGAAGTAAAAAAGAGATTCCTAAGAATAACGCAATAACAACGGGTGTCCAAGCTGCAATAATTGGTGGAATATATCCAGCATTACCAAAAGCTTGAACAAGTACGGAAATAACATAAAGCATAAACCCAGCTATTACGCCACCAAGAATCAACATTCTAGATTGCCCAAAACGTGTAAAATTTAAAGATACAGTTGCTGCAATGAGGGTCATTGCCACAAGCAATGCCGGTAATGCAATCAAAGATTGAAAATACATATCAAAATTATTAGCAGAATAGCCAAATGAACGTGCAATCATAATTTTTTTTGGCAATTGGTAAAATGGAATAGTTGCGGGATTCACTAAACGTTCCGTTAAAAATTCAGGTTTTAGATTGGTTTTTATTTGCAACACGGTAAATTTTTCAGGAGGATGCCCTATTTTATAGATTGTTCCATTTGTTAATAGCCAAAATCCATTAGTCAAGGTTGCTTTTGGGGCGTTAATCCAATTTTTGACGGTTGCGTTGTCATTGTATTGTACAAAGGTTGCATCGAGAAGAGAAAGTCCTTGATCGGTGATAGATTTGGCGCCAATGGTTGTTCTGCCTAAATTTGTACGTTGTGTTAACCAGTGGATACTTGTATTGTGAAGAGGTGTTGGTACATTGTGATTGCGCCATTCAGTCATCTTTTTTTCTGCTTGAGAAAATCCCCATGCAGCAAGTGGATTAATGAGAAGAATTGAAAATAATCCCAAAAGAAAAGCTCCAAAACAAGCTGGCATAAGAAATTGCCATGCAGAAACACCGATTGAACGAGTCACTACAAGTTCAAGTTTTTTGTTGAGCGAGATAAGCGTTGCCATTGCAGAAAAGAGTGCAATGAAAGGGATAAGTTGTTGCATGATAAAAGGGATGCGTAAAGCAGAGAGGAAAAATGCATCTTTTGCTGTATAATGCGGAAGGGAAGATAGCCTACCGGAATTCTCTGTGAAATCGATTAAAAGAGCAAGAACAAAAATGCTTCCCCAGAAATAACAAGTTATTTTAAGATACCGTATAAAAAAATATCGTCCAAGTGTCCACCCAATCATGATATTTTATCCGAGGAATCTTGAGATTTTCGCTGTTCAAATTTGTTCATTATTTTTTGAAAAGCGATTTGAAGTATCTCATTAACTTTTGTGGGAAGCCCAATTTTATGATTCGTTAAAAGCATAAAAAAGACAAATGCACTTGTTCCTATGGGTATAATATAAAGGAGAGGAACGTATGCAAGATCGCTTTTTGATTTTTCTGCGAAAAAATATCCTATCCAATACACCAGAAAAGAAAGGGCAATTGCCGAGAGATTTGCGGAATGACGAGCTTGTCGATGGGAGCGTACATCCCCTGCCGCTGCTAATGCAATAAGTGAAAAAACAATAGGGTAGAGCCATTGTGTTAATCTACGGTGAAATTCAGCTTTATATTGGAGTGGTTTTCGTTGATAGTAGGGATCTTTTGGGTCAGGGTTTTGTAAATAAGAAAGAGACCGATCTTTTGGATAAAGAGTAGGTGTTTTATCACTGGGGATAAACTCTCCTAGGCTAAAAGTATATGAGCTAAATTGCACGATTGAAACACTGTTATTTTGATGATTGACTCTTTCTATTTCACCGTTATTGAGAACCAGAAAACTGCCGTTTTTATTGCTCACAATGGATGCGTCTGTTGCATAATAAAAAAGATCAGTCTTAGGATCACGCTGGTCGGCAATGAAAAGGCGTTCAAGTGTTCCGTTTGGATTTCGTTCGCCAATTTCTATGTAAAGGTTATTGGCGAGTTTTTGAAAGCTCCCTTCACTAATGAATAGATTAATAAGATCAAAATGAGCGCTTGCTAGCATTTGTCGCATATGAAGACGCGCTTGAGGAACAACAAAATTAGCTATAGAAAAGGAGATACAGGATGCAACAATAGCAAGAAGAAGGATAGGTTTCCAAACAGTACTTTTAGGAAAACCAGAGGCATTGATGACAGCAAATTCTGAGTCTTGATGCATTGCTGAGAGGATGGTTGTAACTGCGATCACTAATGCAAATGGAATGACAAGAAAAATAACAGAAGGAACCAATGAAAGTGAAAATTGTAAGACTGTGAGGAGTGTTTGTTTACTTGTTGTGAGAAAGTTTATCCGTGCAAGAATTTGTATAGTCCAACTAACGCCCACTGCTGCAATCATGACAGAACTAAACAAAACAAGGACACGTTTCAGGATGTAGAACTCAATAATACGCATAAATTGGGGAAAATCCTCAGTCTTTAATTCGATAGCAAATATTTTTACTGCTTTCGGTTAAAATGTAATAAAGTTTGAAAAAATATCCTTTCATGAATTGGATATTTTTACCAAATAAATAATATCAAATTGCCTATGAGGTCCTCTTTAAATTTTCCGTACATTATATTTTATTTTCAACTATAGTCTACAAAGAATCTAGAAAATAACTTAAAAAACTTTTTTATTAACGTTGAAAATAAAAATTATTGTCTTTTAAAGACACGTGCAAAAAGATGATGCATCTCCATTAAAAAAGAGGGTTTATATCTTGAACCGTTTCCTTTGTATTAGAGATATAGAAGTTTTTTTTAAAAAGATGTTAGCTTTTTTATAAAGAATGATGAAGGCTTAAGAGATTGGATATTTTATTCTATCATTTGACGAAGTCAACGCTGAAGGATATTTTGCCGACGCTTGTGGAGCGTGCATTGGCTCGTTTTGGTAAAGTAACAATACAATGTGTGAGTAAAGAACAACGCGATTCTATAGATATACATTTATGGGTTTATGCTGATGAATCATTTATTGGACATGGAACGGAGTGTGATCAATATTCAAACTTTCAGCCTGTATTTCTGACGACAGGACAAGAAAATCCGAATGATTCAAAGGTTCGTTTTCTCATAGAGGGAGCTGTTTGTTCGGATATTGATGCTTATCAACGGCTTGTCGTGATATTTGATGGTAGAAGTGAAGAGCAGTTGAATCTCGTTCGTGCACAGTGGAAAAAATATAAAATGGAAAATCATAATTTAACGTATTGGCAACAGACTGAAGATCGTCGCTGGGAAAAACAGGTTTAATGCGTCTCGTATCTATTGCTCTGATTTTTATAGGATTGCTGGGAATAGTAAATCCAGCACTTTTTATTACGGAAGGTTCAGGGGGAGGGCGTTGGGTTTTTATTGTGATTTTTCTTTTAGGCATGCTAAAGATATGGCCTATAATTAAAAAAACGAAACGCCATGATGATGATTATTGATCGAATTTTGCTTATTTTATGGGCTGTGATGTTGTCCTTCTTTTGCGTGTCGTGGTTGGGGACAACGCATATCTTATCAAAAATGTTTGCTGTTGCTTATATGAGTAATATTGCAGATTTTTTATTTTTCTTTTTGAGTGCATTTTTTGCGGGAATATTGTGGTGGAAAATACCTCAACCCCTGTCTTTAAAAACAAAACTGGCAGCATTTTTGCCGCCAGTCCTTATTTTATTCTTCGTTATTATATTTTAGTTGGATATTTCATCATCTGTAAATCCGACGAAGCAAATCAGTGAAATAAAAGAAGCAAGAAGCAAATAATAACCGATATAAGATGTATCGAAATGTTGCACCAGATATTCTGCAATATAAGGCGCGAGAGATGCTCCTATGATAGCAGATAAATTGAAAGTGATAGAAGAACCGGTATATCGGATTGCTGTTGGGTATGGTGAAGCCAAAACAGCACCAAGAGGACTGTATATCATTCCCATGAGAGACAAACCAATAACAGACATTGCAAGGACTCCTATAACTCCAGAATTTAAGAAATAAGGAATTGCGAAAGAATAAATACCGGTGATGATCGTAATCCAAATCATCAAAGTTCTACGTCTAATACGGTCAGCGAGTTTTCCAGTGATGACAGTAAAAATCCCACAAAAAATAGCACCAACAATTTCGATTTGAAGAGCTTGATGAAATGGCAATTGCAGATGGTTTGTTGAATAGCTTAACAAATATGTAGTAACCAAGTAAAACAAAACAAAAGTTGCCATACCAGAAAATACTCCAAGAAATAGGATTCGTGGACATTTTAAAAAGACATCTATGATAGGAACTTTGACATGTTCTTTACTTTCAAGAGTTTTTTTGAATTGAACAGTTTCATTAATTGAAAGACGGACCCATAATCCTATAATCATAAAAACAACTGAAGCAATAAAAGGAATACGCCATCCCCAAGCTAAAAGTTCCGCACGATCAAGGAAATGCAACAGAGCTAAATAAACAGCAATAGATAAAAACAAACCTATTGAAACGCCTAATTGGGGGAACATCGCATACCAGCCGCGCTTTTCTGGAGGGGCATTTTCTGTTGCGAGTAAAACAGCGCCTCCCCATTCTCCTCCTAATCCCATTCCCTGTCCAATACGGCACAAGGTTAAGAGGAAAGGGGCAAACCACCCTGCTATTTCATAAGTAGGAAGAAAACCAATAATGACTGTTGAAAGACCCATTGTGAGAAGAGAAGCAATAAGTGTTGCTTTTCTTCCAATTTTATCCCCAAAATGTCCAAAAACAACTGATCCAAAAGGGCGGGCAAAAAAGGCTGCTCCAAATATGAGGAAAGATTGTAAAATGGCAGTCTGATCATTTTGTGTTGGAAAAAACACATGAGGAAATATAAGAGCTGCGGCAGTGCCAAAGACATAGAAATCGAAGAATTCAATTGTTGGTCCAATAAGGCTTGCAAATAAAATTCGACGAGGGGAGTTTCTGTTGCTTGTAGCTTTCATTTCTGAGTTTATAGACATGAATAGAATGTCCCTTTCAGTATATGACAAATCAAATAACGAGTTAACTGACTATAAGTATAGAAATTTCAAATCAGTGTCGAGTCAATATTATGACACTTCGTTATATATTAGAACAATGATTATGGACTGATGAGTATGAATAAGTGCTCTAGATATTATCCAAAATGAATAAAATAAAGACGCTGCTTTAAATGCTGTAGAAGATGGCAATAGGTGGCTATAAACGCAGCTCTCATTCACATTGCTGTTTCCTTTAAAGTTTAATGCCATTTTTATCTATTAAGGGATCAATTTTATTCGTAGATCAGTATTTAGTGTCTCAAAATATTAAAAATATTTTTTATGGATGCAATTGCAACACTTTTAAAGTGTATCTAAAATAAATTAAATCTTTTAGTTGTGTATGTATTTTAAAACACAAGGTGTATATTTCGTCTATCAGAGCTTAATCCATCGTATGCTTTGCTATCTTAAAAGACATGAGGTTGAGCAATTACGTTGTGTTGTTTTTGTCTATGCACTTTTTTCTAAATGGGGGAATTTAAATTTGAAATTATGGAGTGTGAATAATGCACCGCAAAATGAAATTAAGTTTTTATGCATTAATGACCAGTGTTTTTTTTGTCAAGATTGCGAGTGCAGATGGAGTAGCTACACCAAGAGAAAAGTTATTAACACCAGTAAGTATCAGTGAACATCTAGAAGAGACAAGAAAGTTGTTATCGGAAGTAAGGGGATTAAAAGAAAAAAAGGGGGGATCAAAAAGGATAGAGAATAAACAGAGAGCAGAAGGAAGTAATCCTTCAGAAGAGGGGAGGAAGAGATTAGAAAACCTATTCTTTGAAGTACTCACAAATTCAATAATTTATGATGATATTGCCGTTTATATTACTGACCGTGATTCTGAGGACTCTGGTAAAAAAGTAAATAGCTTTAATTATGAAGACGCTGGATATTCTATCAATAATACGGTTCAGGAGGGTGGAAAACTTTACATTGATGCAGCAAGTGTTAGCAGGGATACGACAATTGAGCATGGTGGGATTGAGTTTGTCCAAAACTTGAGCATTTCAGAATATGCCGCTGTTAAAAAAGGGGGTAAACAAATTGTTGAGAGTGGTGCAAATGCAGAAGGTACTAAAATTTATGGTGGCGAGCAGATTATTTTTGGTAAGGGAAGTCTTGGATCTGGTTTGTTGCGTAAAGATAAGGCAAGTAGTGCTTATAACACCGAAATTTATGCTGAAGATGGAATACTAGGACTACAAAGTGTCTATAGTGGGGGGATGGCTGTTGACACAAAGATTATGAGAGGCGGTGTCCAGAATCTTGATGGTGAAGAGAATTTTCATAACGGCTTCTCAGAAGATGCTGATACAGCCGATACAGAAGATGAAGATTTTACAATTAATGAGGGGGCTTTTGCACTGAGTAGCGAACTTTTTAAAAATGGTATGCAGAATATCTTTGCAGGAGGGAATGCGAGTGAAGTTACTTTATACGATAGAGCTATTCAGAATATATATGATTCTGGATATGCGGATAATCTAACTATTAATCATCAAGCAAGGTCATGGGGTTTTGCTGGTGCGATATTAGGTGAAAATACAAATGTTCATGATTTTGGTAGTCTTTATCTTTATGCTGGGAATGGTGAAGCTGTTACGGAAGTAGAAAATCTTAATTTAAATGGAGAAGATAGCAAACTATACATTATTGCGTCTGAAGATAACGGCAAAAAACCTGAGATTAATGTTAAGAATTTAAAAGGAAGTGGCAGAGTTATTTTTACGTCTTTAGGGACGAATAAGCTCTATTCTCAACTTAATATTGATGATCTTTCAGGTTCTTTACATTTCGATTTTAATGTCAATTTTGCCAAGCAGCTTAGTGATTATCTTGTGATTAAAAAAAGGGGCTCTGGTTCTCACACAATAAGTGTGGCTGATTCTGGGCGTGAAATTACAAATTCTTCTTACAAAAAGCTTAAATTAATTACTGATCGCAGCGGAAATGCCCATTTTACTCTGACAAACACTTTTGGTGAAAAAATCGGAACTATTGATGCCGGAACCTATCGGTACAGTTTGAAACATAGAAACAATAAGGGTACTGGTAAAGTTTGGTACTTAGATGCAAACCACACCATTGATGAGACAACTTCTCAAGTTTTTGATAGTGTATTGAAACCATATACTGGTTCATCAAGTGATTTACTTACAGAACTCACAATTGATCAAGGAACAACTGTTTCTATTGCAGATCCTAGCTTTGACACGAGTAGCAAGGAAGTTGATAGCAATGGAGAAACTTCAATTAGTAATACAGTTAAAGATGGTGGAAAGCTTTCCGTTTATAGCGGTGGTTTTAGCTTGTATACGACAATTCAAAGAGGTGGCACTGAGCTTATTAAAACACAGGGTCTTTCACAGGATACTATTGTTCATAAAGGTGGGCAACAAAAGGTTGAAGATGGGGGAAAAGCTGAAGGGGCTAAAATTTACGGTGGTGAGCAGTTTGTTTCAGGAAAGTCTGATATCAAAGGTGAGATGGTAAGAAGCAGTGCCTATGACACTATCGTTTCTGGTAAAAATGGAGTGCTAGGATACCAGAATGTGTACGATGATGGAGAGGTTTTTAACACAAAGATCATGGAAGGAGGGATACAAAATCTTTATGTAGAAGAGGATCTAAACGATTATAGCAGTTTTGCATTTGATACGAAGGTCTTTTCTGGTGGAGAGCAACACATTTTAGCGGGGGGAATCGCGATTGGCGTTCTTTTACAAGGGAATGCTTTCCAAGCAATAGATTTAGGAGGCTATGTAAAGGATTTAATAATTAGAGATCAAGCACAATCGTGGTTACATTTTGGTGCAACATTAGAAGGAAGCACTATGATTCATGATTCTGGACGGATTTATCTTTATGCTGGTGCTGAGCGATCTCGTACTGAAGTAGAAAAAATTGTCTTAAATGGCAGAGATACAAAATTGTACGCGATTGCCTCTAATATAGATGGTGAAAGTTCTTTGATTGAGAATCTGAGTGGGAATGGTCGTGTTATTTTTACTTCTACCGTGTTTAATCCACATTACTCTAAACTTGAGATCAATGATCTTTCAGGGAGTTTACATTTTAGGTTGCATACTAATTTTGCAGAACAGCGCGGTGATTATCTTCTGATAAAACAAGGATCAGGTAATCACACCATAAGTGTTATCGATTCTGGTGTTGAAATGACCAATTCTCCTCTACAAGATCAGAATTTAGTTTTGGAGCTTGATTTAATTCATGTTCAAAGCGGAAATGCGCATTTTACTCTGACAGATTTTTCTGGTGAAGAGACGAGTACGATTGATGGTGGAGCCTACATATATGGCTTAAAGACAAAAGATGATAATGGGGGAAAGACTTGGTCTTTGGCTACATCACAAATAACTTCTGCTCCTGTAATTCCTTCACCTCATGTGGAGTCGCCTATAGATAAGCTTCCTGAAAAAGAAGAAAATATGACATCGTCAAAAGATTTTAGTATCTCTGATGTAATTCATTACAGCATTGGGGAAGGAGGAGGAATTCTACAAAGCTCTTTGCTCGGTGATGATAACGTAGTTTATGTCTCTGATGATGGAGAGCAAGGTGTTCTTAAGAAGTCTATTAATAATACAATTCAGGGATCAGGAAGACTTTATGTTGAAGCTGGTGGTTTCAGTAAAAATACAACAATTGAAAATGGTGGTTCAGAGATTGTAGGGGAACAGGGGATCTCAGAATTTACGATTATTTACGAGGGTGGAAAACAAAGAGTGGAGGGAGGAGGAACCGCATTGAGAGCTGAAATTTATGGTGGGGAGCAGCTTGTTTTCGGAAATGGTTATGTAAATGGTGGAATTGTGGGGAGCAGTGCTTATAACACGACACTTTATGGTCAAGGTGATACGCCGGGACAGCAGAATGTATATGATGATGGGATGGCTGTGGGAACAAAAGTGATGAGTGGAGGAGTACAAACTCTTGCTAAGTGGTTTCCTAATGATGATAACTTTGCAGAAAAAGCCGGCGGTTTAGCTGTAAATGCTGAAATCTTTTCAGAGGGTGTGCAGCGTGTTTTAGCAGGAGGTGAAGCAAATACAGTCATTTTACGCACTGGTGGTGTTCAAGAAGTCTATGCAGGTGGAATTGTAAAGAATCTAACGATTGAAGGTAATGCTAATTCATGGATTTCTCCTGGTGCAATATTAGGAGGAGAAATAAAAGTTCAGGATTTTGGTGGGCTCCATCTTGATGCTGGAGACGATGGTCAACAAACTATAGTAGAAAACATTGAATTAAATGGAGAAGACGCTCAATTATACTCCGTTGCTCGTGGGTTTGACGACAAAAGTACACGCATTCAGCAGTTAAGCGGTGTAGGAAAAGTCATTTTTACCTCTTTTGAAGATGATTTATATTACTCTCAGCTTTACATTGATAATCTAGCAGGGAGTCTACATTTTAACTTTAATGTTAGCCTTGCAGAAGAAAAAGGTGATTACCTCTTTATTGAGAATGGGAGTGGTTTTCATACAATAAGTGTCGTAGATTCTGGTATTGAAATTGTTGATCCTTCTTCAGCAGGACTTGATTTAATTTTTGATCAAAGTGGTGGCGCACATTTTACCCTGAGAAGCTTTTCTGGTGCAAATGTTAAAACTATTGATGGCGGAACCTATACGTATGGTTTAAAACAGAGAATTGATGAGGATGGGGGTGAAAAAGTTTGGTATTTATCTGCAGTATTTATTGATAATGTTTCATTTCTCAACAGTTTACCACGTAGTAGAAGCAGATCTGTGCGGCATTTAAATCAAAATCAATCAGTTTCTTCTCTTTCAACGATTGCAGCATCACAAGAGCATGCTATTAAATTGCCACGTCGAAGAAAAAACCGCCAAAACTTGAGTCAAAGATCTCCAGCTTTTGTTTCTCCAACTGTTTCCTCTCTTGGAAGTCACGTTATTGAAGTCTCAGGTCCAGCGAGTTCTCATCCTCTTTCTGCTGAAGAGCAACAAACTGCTATTTCAGAATCTTCTCACTCTTTAGCCGATCAGATGATTGTGCGTCCAGTTCATAAAGAACAACCTTCTCCACAATTGAGTG
>NZ_JBHINT010000007.1:0-9525 GCF_042195145.1 Bartonella sp. CL434QHHD
GTTATCAACAAAAGCTTCAAAAAACTGGTATAAGTGGTGCAAACTTTTCAGGCGGCATACGCTATCAGTTTTAAATCAAGGTTGAAAAGTAGCCTATTCATTCTATTCAATTTTAAAAAAAGGCAGCACATCGTGCTGCCTTTTTATCTCTCTCCTATTCTTCTCTACCAATATACACCGACAACATTTCTCTTTAAGAAAATTAGTTAAAAAAAACTCAAAACAATAAAATATCGCGCTTTCAACTAGTAAAAATATCCCTTGAAAAAAACTAAACGTCGATTGAAAAATCAATGAGCGCTATTTTATCGTAACCGTGTTAAAGAAAAACATGAAAGCTATGGTACCATCTTTGGTTTCATGATGTTGAAAGAGATCCCTATCAAGCTCAAGCATACAGTTTTTTTTAATTTTCTTGCCTACTCCGTTTCTTTAAGCATAAGAAACAAGCTTTATGCAAACATAACACATATCTTGAATAGAAAAACTTATAATACTTATATAATATTAATACAATGCATTCATATAACACTAACTGAATTTAAGTATAATACATTATATGTTAAATGTATAATTTATTTTATACTTTACATAAAAATAAAAATCGCCTATTCACGTTCCATCTCTAAAGTACCCATCCATTTGATATCCTTCTTATAAGCGGGGGAAGAGTGTGTGGCACTTATAATTTACTTATAATTTAGGAAAATCTTGATGTGTAAAAAGTCCCTTTTATCCTGCACGGCTGTCATAGCTGTCATGCTATTAAACACCCATCTCAATGTATATGCTGAAACTCTTGAAGTTTCCGGCGAGAAAAAAGAAGTATCTAACACAACGTATGAGATTATTAATGCGAAAGACAACGGGGAAATCACCGGCACACATTTAACTGTGGTTGGGAATAAAGACACGGATATTTATGCTGTAACAGCTGACGGTCTTGGCAGTGCGATTACATTACTGCAAGACACAGCCATTAAAGGAACTGATTTTGACATTCGTCTCGGTCTTAATGCAAAAGATGGTGCTACAATCAAAATGACTGGAGGCATTATTACGGTTTCTGAAATTGGCGCTTTCTTCGAAAACAGTATGAATGATAAAAACAAGCTGGAAGGTGTAACAATATCAAGCGGTAAAGATGACCACTTCATGGACAAGGGAATAAATGCCGACAACAAAAGCAAAGTTACTTTAGAAAACGTAACGGTTACGCAAGCAAACACCAGTATATTTGCAAATGATCATTCTGAAGTAACGATTTTAGGAGGAGCATTTGATGGAGAACTCAAAGGAATATCTGCTACGGAAGGCAGCGCTATTACTTTAACCTATAGTGAATTAGCCGATAATAAAAAAGGCAGTGTTCAAGTTACATCATCTCATGGTGACGGACTCTATGCAAATGGTGCACAATCCACAATCACAATGATAGGAGGATCAGTCACTGGAGAAAATACAGCATTACTTGCAGAAAATGGCGGACATATTGACGTCACAGATGTTACTTTAAAAAAAGATGGCACCGGAATCGGTGCAATAGCTAATGATGTTGACAGCACAATTGAACTGCACGGAAATACGGTAATTAATGACGCTGTAATTGGGCTTTATGCAACAAACGGTAGCACAATCACAATGACTGGAGGAACCATTACGGCTTTTGAAACTGGTGCGTTCTTCAATGAGAGTAAAAGCGATAAAAACAAGTTAGAAAATGTAACCATTACTTATGCAAATACCAGCATAAGTGATCAAGACAAGCTAGAAAATGTAAAAACATCGGACAATGAATTAGACCCTGGATGGGAAAGTGAATTAGAAAATGAAAAAGAAGAGTTTTTATTCACAGGAATAACGGCCTTTGCCGGAAGTCATCTCACTTTAGAAAATGTAACCATTACGCAAGCAGACACCAGCATATCCGCAGAAGATGGTTCACAAGTAACGATATTAGGAGGAGCATTTGATGGAGGATACACAGGGCTATCCGTAATGAACGGCAGCTTCATTACTTTAGCCAATAGTAAAGAAGGCAGCGTTCAAGTTACATCATCTAATGGTGATGGACTCTATGCAGAAGGTTTATTCTCTACAATCATAATGATGGGAGGGACAGTGACTGCGGGAAACAGAGCATTATTTGCACAAAAAGGTGGATATATTAAGGTCACAGATGTTGCTCTAACAACGATGGACGGAAACGGAAACGGGGCAGCTTCCACCGATCCTTACAGCTTTATTGAATTGGATGGAGAGACAACGATTACTAATGCTATAAATGGACTTGATGCGGAAAACAGTGGTGTCATCATAATGACGGGAGGAGCTGTAACTGCGAAAAGCGCAGCATTGTTTACCATGAACGGTGGATATATTAAGGTCACAGATGTTGCTCTAACAACGATGGACGGAAACGGATACGGTGCAGCTTCCACCGATCCTGAAAGCTTAATTGAATTGGATGGGAACACAACAATTAATAATGCTTTCATCGGACTTTATACAGAAAATAGTGGTAATATCGCAATGGCGGGTGGAACTGTAACCGCAACAAACATGGCATTGCTTGCAAAAAGCGGTGGACACATTAAGGTCACAGATGTTGCTCTAACAACAATGGATGGCAACGGATACGGTGCAGCTACCAGCGATCCTGAAAGCTTGATTGAATTGCATGGAAAGACAACGATTAATAATGCTTTCATCGGACTTTATACAGAAAATAGTGGTACTATCACAATGGCGGGTGGAACTGTAACCGCAACAAACATGCCACTGTTTGCAAAAAGCGGTGGATATATTAAGGTCACAGATGTTGCTCTAACAACAATGGATGGCAACGGATACGGTGCAGCTACCACTGATCCTGACAGCTTGATTGAATTGGATGGAAAGACAACGATTAATAATACTTTCATCGGACTTAATACAGAAAATAGTGGTACTATCACAATGGCGGGTGGAACTGTAACCGCAACAAACATGGCATTGCTTGCAAAAAGCGGTGGACATATTAAGCTCACAGATGTTGCTCTAACAACGATGTATGGCAACGGATACGGAGCAGCTACCACTGATCCTGACAGCTTGATTGAATTGGAGGGAAAGACAACTATTAATAATACTTTCATCGGACTTAATACAGAAAATACTGGTACTATCACAATGGCGGGTGGAACTGTAACCGCAACAAACATGGCATTGCTTGCAAAAAGCGGTGGACATATTAAGCTCACAGATGTTGCTCTAACAACGATGTATGGCAACGGATACGGAGCAGCTACCACTGATCCTGAAAGCTTGATTGAATTGGATGGAAAGACAACGATTAATAATACTTTCATCGGACTCAATGCAGAAAATAGTGGTACTATCACAATGGCGGGTGGAACTGTAACCGCAACAAACATGGCATTGCTTGCAAAAAGCGGTGGACATATTAAGCTCACAGATGTTGCTCTAACAACGATGTATGGCAACGGATACGGTGCAGCTACCACTGATCCTGACAGCTTGATTGAATTGGATGGAAAGACAACGATTAATAATGCTTTCATCGGGCTCAATGCAGAAAACAGTGGTGCAATCACAATGGCGGGTGGAACTGTAACCGCAACAAACATGGCATTGCTTGCAAAAAGCGGTGGGCATATTAAAGTCACAGATGTTGCTCTAACAACAATGGATGGCAACGGATACGGTGCAGCTACCACTGATCCTGACAGCTTGATTGAATTGGATGGAAAGACAACAATTGATAATATTTCCATCGGGCTCAATGCAGAAAATAGTGGTACTATCACAATGGCGGGTGGAACTGTAACCGCAACAAACATGGCATTGCTTGCAAAAAGCGGTGGGCATATTAAAGTCACAGATGTTGCTATAACAACAATGGATGGCAACGGATACGGTGCAGCTACCACTGATCCTGACAGCTTGATTGAATTGGATGGAAAGACAACAATTGATAATATTTTCATCGGGCTCAATGCAGAAAATAGTGGTACTATCACAATGGCGGGTGGAACTGTAACCGCAACAAACATGGCATTGCTTGCAAAAAGCGGTGGACATATTAAGCTCACAGATGTTGCTCTAACAACGATGTATGGCAACGGATACGGTGCAGCTACCACTGATCCTGACAGCTTGATTGAATTGGATGGAAAGACAACGATTAATAATGCTTTCATCGGGCTCAATGCAGAAAACAGTGGTGCAATCACAATGGCGGGTGGAACTGTAACCGCAACAAACATGGCATTGCTTGCAAAAAGCGGTGGGCATATTAAAGTCACAGATGTTGCTCTAACAACAATGGATGGCAACGGATACGGTGCAGCTACCACTGATCCTGACAGCTTGATTGAATTGGATGGAAAGACAACAATTGATAATATTTTCATCGGGCTCAATGCAGAAAATAGTGGTACAATCACAATGGCGGGTGGAACTGTAACCGCAACAAACATGGCATTGCTTGCAAAAAGCGGTGGGCATATTAAAGTCACAGATGTTGCTCTAACAACAATGGATGGCAACGGATACGGTGCAGCTACCACTGATCCTGACAGCTTGATTGAATTGGATGGAAAGACAACAATTGATAATATTTTCATCGGGCTCAATGCAGAAAATAGTGGTACAATCACAATGGCGGGTGGAACTGTAACCGCAACAAACATGGCATTGCTTGCAAAAAGCGGTGGGCATATTAAAGTCACAGATGTTGCTCTAACAACAATGGATGGCAACGGATACGGTGCAGCTACCACTGATCCTGACAGCTTGATTGAATTGGATGGAAAGACAACAATTGATAATATTTTCATCGGGCTCAATGCAGAAAATAGTGGTACTATCACAATGGCGGGTGGAACTGTAACCGCAACAAACATGGCATTGCTTGCAAAAAGCGGTGGGCATATTAAAGTCACAGATGTTGCTTTAACAACAAAAAATGGTAACTATGGTGCTGCTGCAACCGATCCTGAAAGCTTGATTGAATTATATGGAAAGACAACAATTAATAATGCTGTAACCGGACTTGATGCAGAAAATAGTGGCACAATTATAATGACTGGTGGAACAGTAACTGCGAAAACCATGGCATTGTTTGCAATGAACGGTGGACATATTAAGGTCACAGACGTTGCTCTAACAACGATGGATGGCAACGGATACGGTGCAGCTGCCAGCAATCCTTACAGCTTAATTGAATTGCATGGAAATACAGCGATTAGCAATACTTTCATCGGACTTTATGCAGAAAACGGTGGCACAATTAAAATGAATGGAGGGACCGTAGCAGCAAAAGGATCAGCATTTGTTTTAAAAAATAGCGGATATATTGATGTAACAAATGTTTCTGCAACAGCAGAAAACAGTGGCATAACATTTGATAAATCCGAGGATGATAATGCCTTAGAAATCAACTTGACAAATACAAAGATTCGCACTGAAAATAGTATTGGAATTAACGCAGACCAATCAATCGGTATAGCCAATCTCAAAAATTCAGAAATCAGTGCCGATATTTTATTAGCAGCAAAAGCTTCAACTAAAGAAAATAATTTTGCTTTTACATTAAATGCTAATCACTCCGTATTAAAGGGAAGAGCAAAAATTGCAGAAAACAGAACTGTACGCTTTGATTTGACAAACAAGACAACATGGATATTGAAAACCAGTACAAAAGAAACCGATGATGACGGAAAACTGCTTGCTATTGCTCAAAGGTCACGTTCTGATATTTCTGTGCTCAATCTCAATGATAGTTCTATTGTTTTTAATGGACCGGTAGAAGATCATTATCATACATTGCATATAGGATCTGGAATACCGAACATTCTAGCAGTCTATAATGCCTCTGGTGAGGCAGAAATTCATTTCAACGCTATATGGAGTGATGGTGTTGCAATAGATGCACAAAAAACCGATAGGCTTCTCATTCACGGTGATGTAGCAGGCACCACAACAGTTTATGTCAAAAATGTTTCAGGGGATAAAGAGAGTGTAGAAAATGCCTCTGATCCTTCAAATATAGGTGGACTTTCACTTATTCAAGTTTCTGGAGAAGCAAAAGAAGACTCCTTTAAATTGAAAAATGGCTATACCACCATAGGAGGAACTCCTTATAAATATACGCTGACTGCCTATGGACCAGTCTCAAGCTATGGCAAAGCCAATGCTAACCAAAACTTATTCGATGAAAAGGATAAAGATTTCTGGGATTTCCGTTTGCAGCCTGAATTTTTTGACCCCGATTCAAAAGTAAGAGCAGTTGTACCACAAATGGCAAGCTATTTGGTTATGCCAAATGCCCTCTTTTATACTGGATTGGCCGATATGGCCAAGCAAAATGCACTTTTAGCCAATATGAGAACAACAGTCTTGGGAGAGCAGAAAAATCTAAAAAACAGTTTCTTCCTCTCTACCTATGGGGGTACAGGAACCTTATCCTCGAAACGCGGTCCCCTTAAATATGGTTATGGTGCTGATATTCGCTACGCTGCTATACAAGGTGGGGTTGCATTGACTACGTTAGAAGGGCACAGCACTACTACACATCTTGGTCTTTTAGGTACCTATGGGCAGCTGTCTTTCACTCCAAAAGAGATGCAGGATGCAAGTAAAAGCACCCTAGATAAATGGTCTCTCACTGCCTATGGTAGTGTACAACATGACAGTGGTTTCTATATCGATACGCTTTTATCCTATGGGATAATAAAGGGCGATATCACCAATGCTATCATTGGTAAAACCGCGAAATTGAACAATGTAAAAATGTTGAGTATTTCCACCACCGTTGGCAAACAATTTTCTACCGGAATGGAAGGTTTAACCTTCGAGCCCCAAATACAACTTGCTTATCAACATTTGATGTTTGATACCATTGAAGATGCTGATAATTTAAAAATTGATATGAACAATCCTTCTCAATGGTTGATCCGTGTTGGTGGACGTTTAACCAAAACCATTATGACCACTGAAAATGGTCCTGCCATTTCCTTCTATGGAAAAGCAAACTTGATCAAAACCTTTGGTGATGATGGTACCATCCAGATTGGCAGAGATTTTGACCTTGATCCCATAGGAACAGCAATTGAGGGCGGCGTTGGCATCAATGCACAACTGTCTCACAATTTCTCTCTTTACGGTGATGTAAGCTATCGACAAAAGCTTCAGAAAACTGGTATAAGTGGTGCAAGCTTTTCAGGTGGCATACGCTATCAGTTTTAAATCAAGGCTGTAAAAATAGCCTATTCATTCTATTCAATTTAACAAAAAGGGCAGCACAATATGCTGCTCTTTTTGTACATTAAAGTCATCCTTTTTCCTTTTAAAGCACCCTTCCCTCTTTATACTTAATACTTAGTTCTTTACGAAAATCCCCAAGACAAGACACAACAAACGCAACAGAGCACTTCTATCCCCAGTGGATGAAGAGTACTTCCTACTTTGAAAAAAAGAGAAGTCTATTAGAAATAAATTAATACCACTGTGTTGAAAGATGACAACCCACTTTAAGCCCAAGTAAGTTAGCTTTTTTACTAGCTTCTTCTACATCCTTTTTTGTTCCCTCATAATCCCAATTTGCGTCATATAATAATCCCTACCATCACGTAAAAGATGTCATGGTACCACTATATCAGTATCTCAGAATATTTCTCTGAATAATAATATTCAAAATTATAATTCTTTAAATAAAATCAATTATAAATACATTTTGTATTAGACATAATTAATATCAAGTATTTTTTAATTTTGACAAAAAACCAAAAATGTCTTACCAAATAAAGACAATTACTGAAATTAATAACAATTATCCATTTTCACTTCTTCTTATGAAGTTCGCGGGGAAATGAATATTTGGGGGCTATCATAAGGAGAATACTAGTGTATAAAACATCCCTTTTATCATGCACGGCTGCAGCCGCTATCATCCTATTCAATATCCAGTTCAGTGCACATGCTGAAACCCTCGTAGTTTCTGGGGGAAAACAACAAGAAGTATCCGATAAAACCTACGAAACTATTCACGCAAAAGACGGTGGCAAAATCATTGGAAAACATTTAAAAATAATCGTTTCTGAATTTGAAAAAACTGGTGTAATCTCTGAAGGTGATGGTAGCGAAATTACGTTAAAAGGGGAAACAACCATTGAAAAAGTCGTAAATGGGCTTTGGGCAAAAAATAAGGGCAAAATCGTTAGCAAAAATTTAACAATAGAAGGAAGTAATA
This sequence comes from Bartonella sp. CL434QHHD, assembly GCF_042195145.1. NCBI lineage: Bacteria > Pseudomonadati > Pseudomonadota > Alphaproteobacteria > Hyphomicrobiales > Bartonellaceae > Bartonella > Bartonella sp. CL434QHHD. The sequence continues at coordinate 8,255 of NZ_JBHINT010000007.1, forward strand.
CAGGTATTGGTGTAACAACTGAAGGTCTTGGTAGTGAGATTGAATTAATGGGTGAAACCACCATTGAAAACTTTCAAAACGGGATTCGAGCAGAAAGTGGAGGCAAAATCACTGGGAAAGATTTAACGATCATCCTTCCTGGAGCTGGAGAAAAAAACATTGGTGTATTGGTCGATGCGCTTGATAGCGTGGTTAAATTAACAGGACAAACAATCATTAAAGATGTTGTTAGCAAGGGTCTTGTGGTGAATAAGGGCAAAATCGTTAGCGAAAATTTAACAATAACAGGTTCTCAGAACGAAAAAAATAGCAATAGCTCTGGTGTAATGTCCTTCACACTTGATAGTACGATTGAATTAAAAGGCTCAACAACCATTGAAAAAGTAACAAACGGTCTTACGGCAACACTTGGGGGCAAAATTGTTAGCAACAATCTAACAATAACCGGCTCTGAAACTGAAAACAGTACTGGTGCAATAGCCTACAACAACAGTATGATTACATTAAACGGTACAACAACCATTGAAAAAGTTGCAAACGGTCTTGATGTACGAGATGGAGCGACTATCAAGATGATTGATGGTTCCATTGCTGCATCTCATATAGGTGCTATTTTCGAACAGAGTATTAACGAAAGCACGTTAGAAGATGTTACAATATCAAGCGGCAAAGATGACATCCTTATGGATAAGGGAATAAGAGCTTACTACAGCACAGTAACTTTGAATAATGTAACCGTAACTCAAGCACTAACAGGCATATCTGCAAATGGTTTCTCCATAGTAAAAATCTCCAAAGGAACATTCAATGGAAAAACTGATGGAGTATATGCTCAAAACTATAGCAGAATTACTTTAAACGGCACTGAAGTCATTTCATCTTATGGTTATGGTCTTCATGCTGATGGACAAAAATCCAATGCACAAAACGCCACTATCATAATGACGGGAGGAAAGGTAAATGGGAAAGACGCTGCATTATTTGCAGAAAAAGGCGGAAAGATTGATGCCACGAATGTTGCTCTAACAACAGAGGGAACAGGAAGCGGTGCATTTGTAATTGGCGATAACAGCACAATTCAATTGCATGGCGATACAATAATTAACAATACTTTGAGCGGACTCGATGCCGGTAATGGTGGTAAAATCATTAGCGAAAACTTATCGGTAATCGGTGGTGAAGCACTTGAAGGCCCCGACAACGAACGCACTGGTATATGGACATCGGACTCTGGTAGTGAAGTTAGGTTAATGGGCAAAACAACCATTCAA
>NZ_JBHINT010000050.1:0-14220 GCF_042195145.1 Bartonella sp. CL434QHHD
CATTGGCTTAGTGATGACAGCTTTCATTATGGCTCCTTTTGAGTCATAATTAATGACATCATTAGTCAATTATTGATTTTTGTTATTTGAAAAATAGATTAGTCAGAATTACCCAGAAAACAGGGTTTTCTAGCCACGTTTCAAGATCACATTTTACTAAATTTTTAGAGGATATTTTTGAATTTTGGACGCAATTCGACCAGTACAGCAGCGTCATTAAATACGACTTTTCACATATTGTCAACAAAAAAAATCAATATATTGTGTTTTTTTTATTTTTTTACCTAAATATGCTGCTTTACAAACAAATGATGCAAATATTCCGTTCCCAAAAATCGTTTATACGTTAAAGCATTTACCATTTATTTTTTGGATAAAAATACTTCTGGAGAGCATTTAGAGCAATACGCAAAGAACTAACAAGATGTGGTAATGTTTGGTTTTCTATAACAAGATGTTGTATCGCGGCATAAAGATTATACTGTCTATAGAGGTGTTGTGCTTCTTTGATAGCCTCTTGCATGTTTGAAAACTGTTCTGTTGCAAATTTAATCCATTTTTCTTTTGCTGTCTCATCAGAAGATGAGGGCATTTTATCATAAACAGCACTTGGCAAACCTTTTGCACACGAATAGTCATTTTTCACTTCAAGATATTTTTGCGCAGCATCATATTGGTCTTGATTGATTTCGCCTTGCAAATAAAGCCGCCCGATATAGGTACCGGAAAGCGGATTTTTAGCCTCTTCTATGGTCAAACAGAAGCGTTTGGCACGCATTTCAATTGCCAATTTATCCATGGGTTCATGCGGTGTTTTTGCTCGTGAGATACGTCCATTTGGTTCTCTGATACATCCTTTAATCCGAGGACGACCGCGTTTTGCACGTTTTTTTCTTTTTGTCATATTTTTTTCAATCAGAATGGTATGCTATCATTATTAATGAGTGCACTATGATCAGCAGCCCCTGAAGCGATAGCATAATTTTGAGAAGTAATAGGTGAAGGGGTAGGGGATGCTGATTGATCTTTCTTTGCATCAAGCAAATACAACTCGCCTTTGAATTGTGGTAAAATAATCTCTGTTGTGTAACGGTCATGCCCATTTTTATCTTGCCATTTGCGTGTCTGTAATTTGCCTTCTACGTAAACCTTTGAACCTTTGTTGAGATATTGAAGTGCAATTTTTGCTAAATGTGGATTAAAAATCACAACTGAATGCCATTCAGTTTTCTCTACTTTTTGATTGGTTTTTTTATCTGTATAGCTCTCAGAAGTCGCTATACTAAAATTGACTATTTCTGCTCCAGAATTCATTGTTTTGCTTTCGGGATTAGCACCAAGGCGTCCGATTAATGTCACTTTGTTTAGCATATTTGTAGCCCCATTAGATTTGCAATTTATACATAAAAAATCTTAGCATAATTTGCATATTTATACAATTATTTCAGTTTATTAATAACAGTTTTTTAAGTATTACATTATAATATTATTTGACAAATCATGCATCAAAAAACCATGTCACACAAATGGCACGGCTTTCTTATTTCTACTTTTAACTTTTCAATAAATATTCTTTCATTAAGAGTCTGTATCAAACTTTTTTGTTCGATTTATTGTTGACTATCGAACCTTTTTGTGCGATATTCATTTTATGCAGAAAGGGGAGGCTAAATGAAACGAGAAGCACTGCTTAGAGAATTACGTAAAGAAGCCAGAAAAAGAGGCATTCATTACAGTGAAGCTCCTGATGCAGGTAAAGGGTCACATTATTTGGTAACTTTTGGAGACAAGACAACCGTTATAAAATCTGGTGAATTGACCCCACTTTACGTGAAAATAATAAAAAAGCAGTTGGGGGTATGAGTTACTCTCTCAACGGCTTTAATTTTTCGTTTCAAAAGCATTTTGATCATGGCGAGGAGACCTAAATATGGAATACACGTATCAAGCAAAACTGGAATCTGATCCAGATGGTGGTTTTATTGTAACCTTTCCAGATGTACCAGAAGCAATAACAGCTGGAGAAAATAGAGCAGAGGCATTAGAGAATGCTGTTGAAGCTTTAGGGTTAGCATTACGGAGCTATCCTATGCGTGGTTTGCCTTTACCAATGCGACAACAGTATAAAGACCTTGTAGAGGTTACGGTAGATGCGTGGAATGCTCTTAAGCTCGCAGTGGTAGAAGCCTTTAATGAAGCGAATATCACAAAAACAGAATTGGCACATCGTTTGGGTAAAAAAGAAACAGAAGCAAGACGCATTCTTGATCCAAATTATCCAACTAAGCTTCAAACACTAGAGCAAGCACTGAGTGTTCTTGGCAAGCAAGTCGTTATTACAATCAAAAACGCGGCTTGAAACGCCTTCCCATTTTAAGAACGGGAAGGAGAGTTCTATTTTTTAAATTAAGCAACCTTTTTAATGGGGCTCTCTAAATCTGATTCGTAAGCTCGCAATAAAGGTAACATAACTGTAGGAAACTCTGAATCGCCAAAATCTGTTAGAACTGTTAAGATTTTAAGTATATTTGGCACCTCATCTTGAAGTTTGAAAATCAAAGCTTTTTCTACCAAACTCATGATGTTAATCAGAGCTGTACACTCTTTTTCATTAATATTTTCATCATTAGAAAACTGATATAAAGCTATCCATAAATCGCATAAGAAGTCGATACTGGTGTTCATTGTACACCTCCATGGATTTGTTCTCTCAAACATGCCAATCCTTTTGGTGTGATTTTTGTTGAAGGGAGCACCTTTTCTGTACCATCCGGTCTTTGAATGGTGATAGCAGGACAGTCCATGAATCCTTTCTTGATCTTATCCTGATAAGGTAATAGAGGCGCCCCTGGAGCTCGTCGATACACCCAATCATGTTTACGCAAGTAATCCGATAAATCCTTAGGTCGTACTTCAAGCATCTTCGCTGCTTCAATAAGACCGAACAGCCCATCAGAGCGTTTTAAGCCTTCCAAAGCTTCTGCTTTTGGCTTGAGTGTGCTCACCTCATTTCTTAAGTCTTCTAATTGATTGATACTCTCTAAAAGGAGTTGCTTAATCGTAAGAGGATTCTCCAAAGCATTGGCAAGATTTATTTGTGGTGTCACTACTTGTTTTTCCAATTCTTGCCAGCGGTCAATGATTTTTGCACGTAATGTAGTGTTATAACCAGAAACAAGAATTAAACATTCACGCTTGGGGAGGTTATAGCAGTTTTGAGGCTTTCCCTGCTTGTCTAAATAGGTGCCCCCAAATTTGGGGAGACCTCCTTCAGTGTATAATTCTTCAAGTATTTTCTTAATATCACGCATGACATGGTCATGTCTTTTACCACACAACTCAGCAATTTCACGACTCGACATAGTCTGAGTGGTAGCACTATTAGCAACACTTTCTGTAATTTTATAAGAGTGTTCATTATGAACTCCTTGGTAATAGACGTTTGTTAATGACACTCAATAAAGAGTGCCGGGCGCTAACAAACACGGTACCAAGTCCGTCGTTACGCTTTTCCCGCAAGGGTATTGTATAGCGTAACCACACCCGACAATATCATTATATGCGTGTAACATACAATGAGTCAAAGCCTTTAATGTGCGGAAAATAAACTATCTCGGTAGCTCGTCCGCTTGGTATTTAAGGTGTTCGTTAGGCACCTGATTCGATTATTCATATTGCTGTAATAATGTCAAGCTACTTCTGATAATTTTTTGATGTTTTTGTTGATTTCATCTATGAACGTTGAGAAGAGACAACGCCATTTAATCTGAACAGTTTTATAAAATCGGAAATTTTACTATAGCTTTTTAACTGAGCACTGTAGTGTGTAAATAGATATATTTATTAAACTGCGTGTATGTAACATAAGAAACAATACACAAACTAAAAAGGAATACCAAAGAGCAATATCTGAGTACCAAAGTACAGTATCCAATGGAAAAGAAAGCTTGTACTCCACGTACTTAGAAATGAAAGGTAAAGAAACAGTTTCCTTATAACTATTTGGGAAAATTAAAACGACAAGCGCTAAACTTATTAGCTTTAAAAGTCGGTGCATATACTGTTGTAAATCACGTGTTAATGTTTTCCAACCTGTTGTATTGCCGCGTTTGTATTTTGGATTGTTCTGCAACTCAAAAGGAATATGAGAATTGCATAAAATTGCAAAAACCGCTGTGACTATTACCAAAGAAACAGATGCGAATGTCAAAATACTTTGAATAAAGTAGGGATTTTTTTTAATTCCTAAAAAGCATAAAAATATAAAAGTTATAATGCCAAACAAGGCTCTTAGCTGTTTATCTGTAAACATATTTATTTCCTGCGGTTTTCGATAATTTTTTGATCTCTTTATTGATCTCGTCTATAAGAGGTTCGTAATTGAGAACGCTTTTCGGAATAGCACCACCGTAAACCCATGCTTTCACTTGCGCTTTGGTACTAAAATCCGCATTTTCTGGTGTGGTATAATACTGGCCGCCATCAAACTTTTCACACTCTCTTGTACCGTCTTCATATTCGTAGAGGTTGTAAAAATACTCCTCTGCTCCGTCCCCCCAAGGAACATAACCAACAGCTGTTGCAACCCACTTTTTTCGCATGGGTTGTTTACGGATTGTTAAGAATAAATGTTTAAAAATGAACATGCTTTAATCCTAATTTTACCAATTGGTCTATTTACCTCAAATTTGATCATACAGAGCGTTTTATATTGCAGATGTTGATTCCTATCATAAAATCTTTAAATCGCTTTGTAAGGTGCTTTTTTGTCGATTTAAATGCATATCTAATCGTAAAATGATCAGCACTTTTCACTATTTTGCTGTTTTAAGCCGCTTTAGAATTGCTACTGTTATGTTGCTCTTCACTAGGCTTGCCTATTCTCATGAATGAAATGCGCTTGCCTCCTAAAGCTAGGTTACGCGTATTTTCAACTGCTATAAAAACCTTCTCAGCAACACCATAAAGCCTGCTTTCTAAATCGCGACAATACTGCGCCAGATCAGCGCATGAGGGGACAAATGTTGTGGACATGCCTTTTGCCTCACCACGTATAAGGTTTTTAACGGCTTGCAATAAAGACCAGAGTGAAATGCCGTTAAGAGCAGCGATATAAGCCTTTGCACGCGCTTCTGCATTCGAAACTTTTTGCATTGTCAAACCACCTTCAAGCACATCAAGAGCCTCTGCTATGTCTTCAACAGATGCTTTCAAGGTAAGTAAGTTTTGAACAGTCTGGTAAGCTTCTAAAGCTTGTTTCTCTAGGGTTTTTGTCAATTGACTGCCATTGATCAAGGTCCATGGGAACTCCAGAGTTACACATTGCTCTATCTGTTGCACGGTATCTTGTAGAGGCGTCACTAAGCTGTGTTGCACCGATAAGTTTACGGTTTGTCGCTCCGGTACCACCACGAGTTCTTTGATCTTTTGAAAAGTTTCCATTGTTTCCACCATTGTTGTTCGTGTTTTTTGTTTTTTCTAAAACCTCGATAGCCTTTCGCACCCAGTTTCTCCATGTTGCTTGCCAATCACGTTTGATAGCATTCTTTCCTGCACAGGCTTTCCAAAAATCTCGAAACTTTGCAATTTCGACTTTCACGCGCTCTGGAGGCAAGCCCTCTGCAATGGCAAAATCGTAATCGGGTTCAAAATCCGTAGGCAATCGACAACCGCGATTAGCTTGCGCTCGTTTTGCTTTTTGGAAAACGTTCTCTTGCTCGTGAATGGGAGGTTGGTTGTCTGATGAGGTTTCGATTTGCTCTGATGTGGTCTCAACAGCAGCAACCTCTGTTGGCTCGTCAACCTGTTCGTTTGTTTCTAAACTTTCAGAACCAATTTCTTTTTTTGCTAAAACGATAGTTTTAGTTTTTTTATATATATTCTTATTCTGGTTCTTTATAGCTTGATTTTGCTTAGCGTTTGCTTCAGCAAAAAAAACGTTTTGCTTGTCATTTGCTTCAGCAAAATTATTAACATGTTGTTTTGTATTATTTTTTGCTTGCGCACCTTTTTTACCAGCTTCACTACGAACTTGCGATATGTGCTCTTTTTTATCAGCAAAATCGTTCAACTCTTCTTCAACACGCGTATTCCACAATCCATTATCTGTCTCAACAAGTTTATCATTCCTCATTAAGTATTCGACAATAGTTGCAAATTTTTTCTGCGAGCAATTGCAAGCACGTGCAAGCGTTTCAAAATCTTCTTTAATGGGTGCTTTTTTATCGTACATGCGAACGAGAAGCGTCATATAAGCGCCCCTTTGCTCTAGCGTCATTCCATCTGTACCACTTATCCAGTCATACAAATGGAATCTTATCCATGGCATACCATTAGACATGCGCGCCTCCTTCTTTTATTAAATATAAAATTGCTAAAGCATCTGCTTCGTTGTCGTCTTTAGGCGTATGTCCTTTGGAACATATTGCCTTAATCATTTTTACTTTTGATGCGTTTCCTTTTCCTGTTGTTGCTTTCTTAATTGTGCCAACAGGAATGCCTTCATACGGTATCTGATGATGTTCACACCACGTCGTTAAGGTTGATAACAAGTCACCGTAAATATGCGCTGCATCAGTACTATTATGACGCCTCACTTCTTCAAAATACATCGCGTCAATGCTGCCTACTGTCTGTTTTATTTCTGATAGACATCTCTTAAAGCGTAAATAATGCATTCCACCGACTTCAAAATATCGGGGGTGGAAATTCATGACACCACTGATGATGTGACCATCCGCACCGCATATCGCCCAGCCTGTCTTGGTCCCTAGATCAAGACATAAAATGGTTTGTGCGTTAGTGATCATAATCCCCCCTTAAGGCTCTACGTATTTATATGTGTGTTATGACAGAGCGTTTAGTCATAAATTAAAAAAAATGAACTCACTCAATTCAAAAATACACTGCATGCCTCATCTCGTTACATTCAATGTTTGGATCGATTGTGTTTTTCAAAAATTTTTTGAGAGTTTTCTTTGAAATATTTTGTGTCGCCATGCATCTTTATGGACAATTCTGGTCCTAAAGAATTTTTGGCTATTAAATGGTTGTTTTCATCAAAAGAAAAATTCCAATCAGAATTATTAAAAACGATTGTACAGCCTTCTGGAAAACCTATTTCCTGTATTAAATCTTTCAAAATATAAAAAGTATAATATGATTTTTGCAAAACATTTACATAGCTTTGCTCTTTTTTACGATATAAATAAAAAACTTTACGATAGGCCCACAAACAAAAAACCGTAATTACATTGGTCGTAAAAAGTATAATAATTGCCGCTAAACCATAATCCATCTTTACTTTCTTTCTTCTTTAAGAATGTGAATGGTGCTGTTGATGTTCGTTATTATCTGTAGGGGCAGCAATATGAGAAGATATTACTGTTTGTGATGCATTTGCTGTACTAATTTTCTCCACCAGATGAAGCGTATCTTTTCTTCGTTTTGTCATTGGACGAACAACTCTATGAGATTTACTCCCATAATTATGTAGGAACCAATCTAGTGTAACCCAAGATAGACCCTTGGCTTTAGACAACTGAATAATTATATTCCAGTATTTTGGAGAAATACTATTGCGATCACGCATTTTACGCGCAGCCTCATAGCTACAACCAATTTCTTTTGCAAATTGGCGTATAGATCCCCAAGATTCAATCAAACTTTTGACATAAAAATCATTAACCATGACACAAATAGTACATTACGTACAATTTTAAATCAAGATAAAATCGTACACAATGAATTAAAAAAATAGTGGATAATGTACAAATGACTTATTTGCCAAAAGATAGACTTAAAATAGCGCGTAAGAATGCTGGATACGCAACACCAAGCGAAGCTGCGCGCGCTATACCAGCTCTTAATCAAAATACCCTAATTAGTCACGAAAATGGAAATCGTGGTATTTCGCGCCAAATAGCCGAGCTCTATGGACAAGTATTTAATGTAGATCCGGGGTGGATTTTGTATGGCGAGTCTCCTCAAGAAAATCCTAACCTCAATATAAGTATTCCTGTCGTTTCATGGATTAGCGCTGGAGAATTAAGCGAGCAAGATGGGATAATGGATTTTTCAGATTATCCTATGACAGAGGCTGTTAATCTTCCTGCCGGTAAATGGATTGCTTTACGTGTAGATGGGGCATCTATGAATAAAATTAGCCCTCCAGATTCTATAATATTTGTAAATATGCGAGACAAAAAACTTGTGCCTAATGCCTGCTATGTAATTGCAGATGAATCTGGACAAGCGACATATAAACGATACAGACCTAATGATGATCCTCCTTTTCAGCCCGCTTCATACGACAAAACAATAAAGGCTCCAAAACTTGAAGGCGCTATCTCTATAATAGGTCGTGTACGGCGCACTATTCTTGATATGTAAACACAATACGATTCTCTGTTCACGTTATCGATTAGATTGCCATCAACAGATTGAAGCAAGTTTGCTTGATTTTTATCAGTAAACAGCAAAATTTTGATTCTCTAAATTGTGCCGTGATTCGTCTTTTTTTATTTTTTTTAAAAAAATAGTACATTATGTACTTGACTATCTTTAGTGCATAATGTACTAATGTATCCACAAACCACGCACAAACAATCGCCAAGAGGCGTTAGGGAGGAAAAGTTATGGATAAGCCAATTCTTATAAATTCCAATGAAATTTTATTAGTTGCCTACGATAAAGATCAACACATTGCAGAGTCTGGACCACTTGATGCAAGCCAAATTCTAAGCATTGTTGATGAGGTAGATGATGCAATCCAAATCTTTCACATCAATCCTTCTGAGAATAATTGTGAAGATATCTCTGAAGAAATTGCAGAAGCATATGTAAAAGAAAATATCGAACATCTCCATGAGGATAGTGAGGTTCATGACTTTGTACGCGAAAGTGATGCTTACCAAGAACTTTTAGACGAGATCGCAGACGAAAAATATAATGATGAGATTTACGGTACTTACGAACAACAACACCGTTTGCGTGCATGTGATGTGCTTTAAAAATTCTAAAGGGCGCTTTTAAAAGCGCCTCCCCTTTTCCCATCAATAATTGATTAGAGTAAACTTATGACCACACATGATACTCATATTCATAGTGAAGGATATCTCACGCCTGAAAACGAGGTAGACAACAAAATCGGTTATGTCCAAATGGTCAATGCCCATGTAATGCATAGGTACTTACATTTGAAACAAGATTTTTCCACTTGGTTTAATGATTGTGTTGAAAAGCTTGATCTAAAAGAAGGCGTGGATTTTGTTTTTACAAAACAAGAATGGAACAGACAGAAGATTTGTCCAAAATCTGAAATAGAAACAGATAAAACTGATAATCATTACTTCAAAATTCACGCAGCAAAGAAAATCGCTAAAGCAGAGCGCCATAGAAACTATGGCAGAATATTATACCAAAACTTATGTTTTTCTTAATTAAGGGGGTGATGATGCGAAACTTTATTACAATATCTGAAAACAATTTTCAAAACACAACTGTTCCAACCATGTCTAGTCGTGAAATTGCAGAGTTATGCGGTAAGCAACATGCGCATATTATGCGTGATATTCGACAAATGTTAGGAGAATTATATCCTGAAGGGGGGCAATCCAAATTTGGATCCACCTATTTAGATAAACAGGGTAAACCCCAAAACTGTTACAACCTTCCTAAACGTGAATGCCTCATTTTAGTTTCTGGTTACAGCATGACATTACGCGCTAGGATTATAGACCGTTGGCAAGAATTGGAAAAGCAAGCAGTAATACCACAAATCGACTACTCAAGCCCTCAAGTTATGCTTGGTGTTTTAACGTATCTCAAAAATGAAAATGAACAAAAAGATAACATTATTGCAAATTTAAAACCAAAGGCAATGGCTCTTGAAAGCTTACAGCGCCATGATGGACTCTTTGGTCTTACAGAAGCCGCTAAAATACTCGAGATGCAACCAAAACAGTTCATTCTCTTCTTACAGAAAAAAGGTTGGGTTTACAGACGAGCAGCAGGTGGAAATTTGCTTCCTTATCAAGACAAAATCCAAAAGAAACTTATGGATTGTCCAACCATCACACTTCAAACCGCAAGTGGAATAGAAAAAGTCATTCCTTGCGCAAAAATTACAGCAAAAGGAATTGGTGTGCTGTCTCAAGAGCTTAAAAGACAAAGCATGCATTAAGAGGAGGTTATTATGATAAAAAAGAAATACGAACTGACTGATGAGACAATTAAAGTTGATAGAATAACGCTTTACCGTATCCGTGCATTAAAAGACTTTGGAGATGTTAAAAAAGGTGATCTTGGTGGCTGGGTAGAGAGTGAAAGAAATCTTAGCCATGATGACAATTGCTGGGTTGGTGGTGAGGCGTGGGTTTATGAAAATGCCAAAGTTTATGAAAATGCTAAGGTTTATGATGATGCCGAAGTTTATAATAACGCAAAAGTTGGTGGTAATGCCATAGTAGCTGGCAAAACAGCATTTTATGGAAGTGATGCTATCTTAAGGTAGAGGCAAAAACCATGGAAAAGAAATACGAACTTACTGATGAAACAACTGAGGTTGATGGCAAAACTCTCCACCGCATTCGTGCATTAAGGGATTTTGATGATGTTAAAGCAGACGACCTAGGCGGTTTTATACAAAAAGAAGACAATCTAAGTCATGATGGCAATTGCTGGGTAGGCGATGATGCAAAAGTCTATGGTTATGCCAAGGTTTTTGGTGATGCACATGTTTATGGAAACGCTCGTGTGGATGGTCATGCAAGAGTTTATGACAAAGCCAAGGTTTTTGGTGATGCTTATATTGATAACATTGCTGATATTTACGAAAATGCATGTGTTTTTGGTAGTGCATCTGTTACCGGAGAAACTAATATTTTTGGCAATGCGCAGATTTTTGGACATGCTCGTGTTTTTGCCAGTGCACAAATCTACGAAAATGCACAAGTTTCCGGTGGTGCATTTATTAGTGGAAAAGCTGAAATTTATGGAAATGCTAAAATCTATGACAGTCCATTGATTTCCATTAGAGCAAAAGTTGGGGGAAATGCCAAAATCTATGGTGATGCATTTATTCATGGAAACGCAGAGATCATCAATGATGAAATCATCACAACGGGCGTGAGGCAATAAACCATGGAAAAAAAATACGAACTTACTGATGAAACAACTGAGGTTGATGGCAAAACTCTCCACCGCATTCGTGCATTAAGGGATTTTGATGATGTTAAAGCAGACTACCTAGGCGGTTTTATACAAAAAGAAGACAATCTAAGTCATGATGGCAATTGCTGGGTTGGAGATTATGCTAGGGTTTATGATAATGCTCGTGTTTATCAAAATGCACATATTTCCGGTTATGCCTATGTTTATGGTGATGCGCGGGTTTATGGAGATGCACTCGTTTCTGATGAAGCAAAAGTTTACAATTATGCAGAAATTTACGGTGATGCATACGTTTACGGTGACGCTAAAGTTTTTGATCATGCACATGTTTATGGCAATTCTCATGTTTATTATGAAGCATATGTTTACGATAAGGCAAGCGTTTATGGAAATGCAAAAGTTGGCGGTAATACACACATTTACGGAAATGTAAAAATTTACGGTGATGCGGATTTACGTTGTGAAGATTGGATTGGCAGCAATAGCAGAATATCCACTGGAGCAAACTAATGGAAAAGAAGTACGAACTTACTGATGAGAAAGCTGAGTTTAAAGGGGTAACTCTTCACCGTATCCGCGCTTTAAGAGACTTTGGAGTTATTAAAAAAGGTAATTTAGGCGGCTTTATAGAACATGAAAACAACCTATCGCATCATGGTAATTGCTGGGTAGGTGGTAATGCATTCGTCTTATCTTGTGCTTGCGTTTACGATAATGCTCAAGTTTATGATGATGCTGAAGTTTATGGTAGTGCACGAATTAAACATAATGCACATGTTTACGGTTTTGCCGAAGTTTATGGAATGGCAACAGTTTCCGGTAATGCACGTATTTATGGCGACGCAAAAATTTATCGTGATGCGGATATTGATGGCGATAACGTCATGTCCACTGGAGAAAAAGCATGGTGAAAAAATACGAATTGACTAATGAAACCACCGATATTGTAAGTTGCCATACATTGTACCGCATTCGTGCTTTAAGAGATTTTGATAATGTTAAGGCTGGGGACCTTGGGGGCTTTATAGAAAATGAAAGCAATCTCTCTCATGATGGCAATTGCTGGGTCTATGATAATGCTTGTGTTACTTGGGGTTCAAAAATTTATGACAATGCAAAAATTTATAATAACGCCCGAGTATATGGTGGTGGTCGCATTTTTGAAAACGCACAGATTTACGGAAATGCAATTGTTTATCCCAATGCAAGAGTTTATGGCGACGCAAAAATTTACGGAGATTCAGAGATCTGCGGAGAAAGCCGTATCACAACAAACGAGAAAAAATAAATCATGTATAAATATGGAATTAAACCTACCTTGTGTGCACAGTTAGTTGTGAGAAATACTCACAATCTAGGTGAACTTTGTATCACTATCTCTGGGTATAAAGACGAGCCTTATGTAGATACCATAATTTCTGAAGACATAATGCAGCCTATAAAATCCAAACTCTAACAACCAAACCAACTTTTAACACATGCGTGATTCACGCCACGGGTGAATTGCGCTCAAATAGGAGGAAATCAAGATGAGTGAACTAAGTACCACACAAATGGAATTAGTGGAAAAAACGAACGATTGTGAAATCAAACCTACAGCTATGGAGCTTATTTTAGAAAGAGCTTTAGAAAATGATGTCGATATGGATCGTCTCAAGCGTCTTCTTGAATTGCGAGAAAAGGAGATAGAACGACAAGAGTGTCAAAACTTTGTCCGTGATCTTTCTGCTATACAAGTGGAATATAAAAATATCGAACAAAATGCCATTAATACACATACTAAAAGCCTCTATACAACGCTTGATAAATATATTGATGCTATTAAAGAACCTCTTGCAAAACATCACTTTGCCTTGTTCTCTCGTATCAAAGACCAGAGTTCAAATGACATAACTGTAGAAATGACTTTAAAGCATATATCGGGCAATGAAATATCAACACAAGGAACATTTCCCATTGATGCTACGGGAAGCAAAAATAACACACAAGCGGTTGGTTCTACTATAAGCTACGCACGTAGATATCTCTTAGGCATGCTTCTTAATGTTGCAAGAAAAGAAGACGATACAGATGGAATAACACTTCTTGCGGGTATCTCTTCTGAACAGATGAATGAAATCAAAGAATTAATTAAAAAAACACAATCTGAAGAAAGTAGGCTTCTCTCTTTCATAGGAGTAAAAAATCTAAAAGATATGTCTTTTAAACAAGCACAAACCGCTTTGTTTGCTTTGAAAAAAAAGCAGCGAAAGCAAATGAATAAAGCACAACAAGAGCAATTAGATGCACCTATACAAGATATTGAATATGCACCAACTCAACAACAAACGGCGGTGTGAAATGGAACAAAGAACAGCACAATGGTTTCAGGCCCGCTTGGGAAAAGTCACCGCTTCAAACGTTTACAACCTACTGAGTAAAACAGCAAAGGGAATGCCGACAAACAAATATGAAGACTACAAAATCAAACTTATAACAGAACGTTTAACTGGTGAAGTAAGCCAATCTTATCCAACGCCGGCTATGCAATGGGGCATTGAACATGAAGAAGATGCCTTGAAAGAATATGCATTTATTTATGATACAGAGATCATAGAGTGTGGTTTCATACAACACCCCACAATCAAAATGGCTGGTGCTAGTCCTGATGGGTTTGTTGGTGATGACGGTTTAGTTGAAGTCAAATGTCCACAATCACCAAACCATTTACGCTTCTTTATAGATGACACTATAAAGCCTGAATATAGCGCGCAAATACAATTCCAAATGGCTTGTACGGGACGAAAATGGTGTGATTTTATCAGTTATGACCCACGTTTTACGAGGCAATCAACATACTTACGCATGAAAATCAAACGCATTCACCGTGATGAAGAACACATTGAACAGATTAATCAAGCGGTCGAAGCTTTTTTAGCAGAAATAGAACAAGAGATGCAAAAGATTTTGACAAAAGCCGCTTGACGTTATGGGGGTGCTCTCTCCTCCCAGCACCCCCACCCATTTACCAAGGAAATTAAACGTGTGTAACACCAAACATATTATCAT
>NZ_JBHINT010000039.1:0-8758 GCF_042195145.1 Bartonella sp. CL434QHHD
ACCACTGCCTACAGCACGACACAACCTGTCCGACTCGGAAGCAGCAGCAGCTCGTGCTTCCTCCTCACAAGTGTAACAAGTGCGAAGACGCCGCACGGGACCGCTAAACCCTGTCTGATGTTTGACTTGGCATTGCTGCCCTTTTGAGCGATCAAAATAAGAAGCTTCAATAGTGCCGTATTGTGTACGTGGCTCTAACGTAAATTCCCAGTTGGAACAGTCGTGCTTATGGATGTCGAGTGCTGGTAAATTATCTCCGCTTAAAAACAAAAACTTATTGTCCTTGATCAAAAAACGTGCCCGCATGCGATCGGCAAGGCGGGTTAAAAAATCAACCGCCGATTGATCTGTTCGAATCACATAAGGCAAAATTTGTTTGGTAAATTGGGGACTGACCTTTGCTTGATAGCCATGGCGTTTGGCAAGTGTCTCAACAATCTCACCAACAGTTTTGTGGTCAAAATGTTCACTCACCTGTTCTTTGAGCTCTTTACGCATCGAGGCACTTTTGCCACAAAGGCGCAAAATCTCTCCATCACTGCCACCACAACTTACAACCGATTCGACAACAAAACACCCCATAAATGCACTGATGCTGTTCTCATAGCCAAAGATCACCTGTAGCGCACTATTGCTTGAGGGAACCTCTAAATCATTGCCACTATCGTCAAACTCTGCTTCAAATGTATCGGCTTCATTCCCGGCATGGTCCGTAATCGTTGCGGTTAAAAGACGCTGGTAAAAAACCTCATGAACAGGTTTGTCTCCCACCTTGACTACAATAAAAGGGTGTGTACGCATTAATCCCATAACCGCTTCACCATGCTTTGGGGATTAGACAACACAAATTCAGGCAAAATGACCTTTAAGCCCCGCGGTAAAAACACACCATATTTGGCAATCTCTGGATTAGCTTCCAGTGTGGCTTCTAAATAACCGTTTAGTGCCCCAACTTGCCTCCGGTCTCTGAACACTGCCATGACATGGTGAAAGCAAAGGAGATCAAGACTCATATCCTCTAGCTCTACAATAACATGCTTTTCTGGTATCTTCATAAAGTTTGTCCCACTTGGATTTGTCCCTCTTGGTATTGTCCTTGTGGTTTTCCGCCATTAAAAAAGGGCAAGAGCGTAATGGAATAGCGGATGCGCTGGGATGGACCAGAGCGACTGATATAGTCATGGTCTTTATTGATCGTGGTGATTACTACGGGTCCATGGAGAAGGACACTATAGGTGGTATCATTGATCCAATGAAGCATCTGGACCGGCTTTGCTCTTCGGATAGTTGTAGTGATGGCATCAATGGCTACACGGTCACCAAATTCTTCTGGAAACCAAACTCCATGAATGGTCTTTGCATCATTGCCATAGCCGGTAAATTGCAAACTGGGTGCCTTGCCAAAACGCTCCATACAAACCCATGAGGCAGAAAACTCTTCTTCAAAAGATTGGAAATTCAGCCAATCCACATAAAATTGATGCGGTCCTAACATCATCAAAGGATCTCTCATAGGCTCCCTCCCCTCATTCTGTCCCGCCATGCAGCGCATTAGCGCGTGCCCGTTGCAAAGCATGGGCAACCGCACGACCAGTGGCCATGGGTTCACGGGCACCATTAACATGCACCGTGACATTTTGATTGTGTGTGATGGGGGAACGGTCTTTGTCTCTTTGCTCTCTCGCAAATGAATTTACAGGAGAAGCCCCCGCAAATTGTGGTATGGGCTGAATGGCTGTTTTACCCCCCAAAAAACTTGGCAAAAACTCTCTTACATCAATGGAACCAATCCACCCCTTAATGCGGCTAGGCAAAGATTTACAATAATCCATCAATTGTGAGATAGACGACATAAAGCCATCGACAATCGAATTAGCCAGATCTTCGCCCGCTTGTTCCATACCAGCCTTGGCAGCATCCGAGAGCTTTTCCTGTGTAAAAAAACTCTTCAACCATTGCCAAAAGTTGGAAAAGCTTTGTTTAACGCCCTCCCACAAATTGCCAAACCACTCGACAACAGAGGAAAGCTCTTGTTTAAACTTTTGCCAAGTTTGAGAGAAATCAAAAGCAGCAGCAATGATATTTTTCCATTTGGTGATGGTGGTGGTATCAGCACCAAAAAAGCGCATGACGGCTTCAAAGGCACGCCCCCAAGCCCGAGATACCCCCCGTGCAAAACCTTTGACAAAAGAAGAAAAACGATCCCAATATTTCCACAAAGCAAAACCAGCAGCAAGGATGACAGCCACAACAGCAGCAATGACCGCCCCGATCGGGGTAAAAATACCCCCCACAACAGAGGAAAGACTTGCCCCAACCACTTCGATCACTGTCCCCATCCAACCAAAAGAGGCAGCAAATGCACTTCCTGAGACAGCAATCCCCCGTAAAGCCCCTACCAGTAAAGTCATGGGGCGAAGAAGACGCAGCGCACTTCCACCAAAGCTTGCTGCTATTAAACCCAGCGAGCGCCCTGCGGCTGCTAAGCCCCGCCAGCTTGCAGCAACACCACGACTAACAGCACCCATCTTGATAAAAGAGCCCATCAATTGAAGAAGCCCAAGGCGTGTCCCAGCAAGAGTAAAGCGCAACACGCGCAGAGCAATATTAAAAGCCATGAGGGCGGCAATGGTTTTGATAATGGCGCTTGTTAAAGTTGGGTGCGCATTCGCCCACGCCATCAACCCATTGGTAAAATTACCAACAGTTTCCATGAGACTGTTGAGAGGAGGCAGAAGCACTTCACCAATGGTGATGCCCAGAGCCACAATACGGTTTTGTAAGAGTTCAAATTGCCGCATGGCACCGGTTGCTTGTTTGTCTGCTTCTTGTTCTACCGAACCTTTAAAGACTTGTGGATCTTTCACATACTCTAAAGCTTGCCCTAACAATTCGGGGTTACCCACCAATTTGGCAAAATCACCGGTAAAATCGCGCCCCGCAATGGCAATCAGCGAGCGCATCCCCTGTTCGGATTTACCCAACACATTAAAAAAGCGCACCAAGGTGCCGGTGGCATCTTTGTCCAGATCTTGCATGAATTTTTCGCGAGAAAGCCCGATATTGGCAAAAGCATCTTCAATATGTTTGCCCCCTGCCTGAATGCGCGCACTCATGGCATTAAAACCACGCGCGGCACTCTCAGGAACAATCCCAGCAGAAATCATCGCTGTACCAAATGCCGCAGTTTCGCGCGCTGTCAACTTAAACATGGTTGCCGCACCGGTGGCACGATTGGTAAAATCAGACACTTCACTGGCCTTTGCCGCCATGTGATTAGAGAGATGATTGATAGCATCGCCTAGATCTTCAATGCCTACCTGATTAAGCTTAAAGACATTGCGCAATTTGGCAAAGCGCTCCCCAATCTGATCTCCCGTCATATCAAAAGCTACAGCTGCTTTAGCGGCGTAAATGCTAAAAGCTTCTAGATCTTGTTCACCAATCCCTGCTTGGCTGGCACTGGTCATCAATTCTAAGACTTCACGCGCCGCTAACGGAATCTTGGTGGAGGTTTCAAGCGCAAAACGGCGCAATTCCTTTAAGCGATCAAGGGGGGCATCGAGAACCTTTTCTAATCCCTTCATCGATTGGTCAAATTGCATGGCTTTATAGAGCGGTGCAATTAAGGTTGCTGTTTGCGCAATGGCACCCACCATACGCCCGCGTGCTTGGATAAAAGCATTTTCCGCATTCTTTGTCGCATCCTCAAGATGCTCAGGGTCAAACCAATTTTTAAAGTGCTGCCTTGTCTTGTTTTGGAAATGCGCAACATCTGAACTAAAGGCTGCAAGATCACGCTTGGCAGAAGCTATCCCCTCTTGCAGATGATTGACAAAACGCACAACAAGGGAAACATCCATGACGATTCTTTATCCTAACTGATGGCTTTCATATTCTTGAGCTTTCAGGCGCGCGAGTTCTTCTCGATAGGCAATCACATCCAGCCAATCCATCTGGTTAATCTCTGAAGGCGCCCAGTGATAATAAAGGGCTAGTTCTGCCCCAAATTGTCTGGCAGAGAGGATTGGCGTTGCGTAAAAAAAGCAAAAAAAGCCTTCAATATTGCGACAATATCCATCACATCAACTCGATCAATCAATTCAATAGATTCACGTGACATATCAGCCAAAAGTGCTGTGATGCCTTCTGTTGCCTCACTTGTGAACAAAACTTGAGAAAGCTTCGTGATAAGCACATCATTGCTCAAAGTTGTTTTTTGCTCTCCAAACTCAGGAAGCAGCAGCTCTGTCAATTGTGGTCCAATGAGCACCGCTAATTGCTTGGCATGCTTAAAAGTGGGGCGATAAAAGGTCAGTTTCTTGCATAGAGTTTCTTTGCCACTTTTATCTTGATAAAGAAACGGAACCTGCAATTCCACGTCAATGCTGGTTTGTAAACTTGTCATGATCAATTCCTATAAATTGAGAATAGAGCGGCGGCGAGAACCGATCTCTTGCCCATTGCGGACAAGCCAGCCGCCCCGTTTAAAAGAAAAGCGGTGCAAAACAGAACCATCCCAAAATTCCGTATAGTCCCAAACATTTTTGATCTCGCAATCATAGCCTGTCGCTTTTCCAGCTGTTAAGCCTTCGCTATCGACTTTGACCAACCGCCCTGTCACATCAATGGAATGTTCATGCTCACGTCCATCTTCTTCAGAGATCACATGTTTTTTGCCAGTGAATTTATGACGAAGACCAGGAGGACCACCAAAAATACCGATGACCTCAGGGGTATGGCTGCGGATTTTCATTTGTAAACTCAAAGCTTTCACACCAAGACCGCTCACATCAATTTGCATATCAGAGCCCCCTGGTTGATAGGTTTCTGTAATTTCTTCCAACGTAGGTAATTTGAGGGTTTCAAGATCAAGGTGAAGATTCACATCATCATCAACAATCAGCGTAAAACCGCGTACAATGCGTAAAGTCATGCTCTAACTCCTTGCTGCTTTGCGATAAGTTTCAAGCGTATCGCCAAATTGATAAGTCATTTTCTTTTGGATATCTTGCGCCAAACGGTCAAAATAAGCGCTATTGCGCCGGCTGCCGAAACTCAAATCTTCTAAAGGTGGCACTTCTTCTGCATCAAACTCGACCCGCAATTTTCCCAATTGCAAAGTGCTGTTGGAATTTAAATCACGATCAAACCAAACCCGGCCACCCAAAAGCGCACCCCGCGCAATCAGATCATCAAGAAACTGTGTAAGGCTGCGGGTAATGGCAATAACATGTTGACCAGTAAGGTTTTCATCATTGGCCCAAGGGCGGAAATTGTTAATGATGGTTTTTTCCAAGGCTGTACGGGTGCGCACCACATTGACAAAACGCCACAATGGGTCACTGGAGGTGGTATGGTTGCCCCATAAAATGCGCCCATTGGAAGCTACTTCTCCCTGCGCATTTTGGCTAAGCCGTGCTGGAATAAAGGTCGCAATATCGGCTTGGTTAAGGCGATTTGCCTCATGATCAATTTCGCCATCAAAATAGCTAATGGGGCGTGCTGTCCCTAAAATGCCATGCACATCTTGGTTGGAAGGAGACCAAAAAACACCGCCCCTTTGCTTGTCACGTTTGATAAACATGGCTGCTGCAAAAGGACTTGCGGGTTTAACACTAATACCCCCCTCACGATTTGCCACCCGTACAAAGGGATCAATCAAATAACAAAAGCGTGAGGAAAAATCTGCACGATAGGCAAGACTTTCTTCCGTGTTTTTACCCCCCGTATCAAAAACCGCAATCGCTTGCAGCTTTTCTGCCACTTGTTCCAGTGCATCTGCCACGGGGTTTTTACCATTATCAAGGCGCCCTGCACTATAAGCCGGTGCTAAGAGAATTCCAGGTTCCACACCCAAATGCCCCCGCGCATGCGCTAAGGCATGCACACCGGTCAGTCGAGCGTTTGATCCCACCATTTCGGTTTGTGTCTCAGCAATGGTTGACTTTTCTTCCACCCGCACAAGAATAATTTGTGCCTCAATCCCCTGTGCGCACACAGCATTAATAACATCAAGAGCTGTGCCTCTTGTTCCAAGCTTTTGGATTTTTTCTGTCTCATGGGTGAAGACCAACACGGGCTCGTCGAGGGGAAAAACTTGGTTGTCAGCATCAGGGGCTGTAACAACCGCTCCAATGGCGGTCTGATCAAATGTTGCTAAAGGACGGGAATCCTCACCAGCCTCTACAATGCGAATCCCATGATTAAATTCTATTGCCATTTTGCTCTCCAAATCAATGAAGAGACCATAACAACAAGAGCTCCCTTTCATAAGTCTGACACTGTCAGTCAAAAAGCCCTTTTAAAGGGCTTTAAAGGGGACTTAAAGACGGAAGAGCATACAAGCCTTTAAACGCTTATACAAAGATCTTTAATTTAACTGCGCCATCACCACCCCGTCCAGCACCATTTACTGTTCCATCTTCACCATCTCGATAACCGCCACCGCCACCGCCGCCATATCCTTTTTCAGCTCCGCTTCCTCCATTGCCACCATACTGGCTTTTTCCTCCCTTACCTCCATTATTAGCTATACCACTACCACCACTCCCACCACTCCCACCTCCACCTGCTCCACCATAGGTACTATCCCCTCCATCACCGCCACAACTATCATTAAAGCCACCACCACCTCCTCCGCCTCCATGCCAAGGATGTTCTTTTCCCGCATAACCATTATTATTACTACCACTTGCAGTTCCATAACCACCTGAAACTCCACCACCACTATTTCCACCAATATAACCGTTATTCCCCTTACCACCCCGTGCTGTAAGAATAGAACCAACTAGCGTATTACCACCATTAACACCATTTCCATATCCGCCTTTTCCAATAGCCACTACATCATTATTCTGTAATTGGCGTTTTTGAATCTTTAAAGAAATACATTCACCACCACCACCTCCTCCACGTTGGCCACCGCTCCCGCCACCTCCCCAAGCCATGATTTCAATATCAGTGTCATCTGTCACCCCATCAGGCCAAGGAATATTACCACTCTGCAACATAACGATTTCAATGTACTCTTCTTTACGCTTTTTGATTAAAGCATCCAAAAGAGCATCCACTTGCACCTTGGTATAAACAGCTTCACCATCAACTCTCAAAGGTCCTTTCAAGGTACTTCCATTTGTGCTTAAACTTGTCACCGTTTCACCATTATGAATAAGGCTAAACGACGAATTACCCAAAAGTTCTAAGCCACCACTCATGGTGACTTTGCTGGTAAATTTATTATAATTCTGCCATTCATTTGGGCTTGTGAGGCGCCCATAGCTTGTCATATCTTGATTAATCTTGGCTCTAAAATCATCAAGCCCCACGATATCTTCGGTTTTATGTTGATGCGCGCCTAATAGTGAGACAGCACTGCCAAAGGTAAAGTTATTGTTGCTTGATTTATAGAGAACATAATTGTTGGCAGCATCTTTTGCGCCTTCGATATCGCTTAAATCAGCAAATGAGAAAGTTTTATCCGCTGCCATTTTGCCATTGAGAGCGCTTTCTAGATTTGTGATTTCGCTTATGGTATGCGTGTGTTGTAAAGGTGCTTTTTCGTTTACCTTTTCCTCAACAGCCAAAAGAGCTTGATCAATTTTGGTCAAGTTTTCCCGCAAGATTGGGAATTCAGAACTGATAAAGCGTCCTTCTTTCGGCAATTCCATGTCGAGTTTTTTGGTTTTTGTCATCTCTCATTTTCCCATTATAATATGCCAGCGCCAAAATCACTCACCATGGACCGCGCAGCAGGTCCACCGGTAAGCGTGAGTTTCAAGCGCGCTTGTTTGGCGCCTTTATCACTGCTGGTAAATTTTCGTTCTGTCCAAAGCGGTTCAGCGAGTTGTTCTGTTTCCTCTAATTTCAAAGGGGTGAAAGCACCATCATCCNCTCTAATTTCAAAGGGGTGAAAGCACCATCATCCAGTTGCATCTCCAGTGAAAAGGTTGCACCACCTGGTAAAAAGGTTTTGATATAACTGGTCAACCTTGCCTTTTCCCCAAAGGCAAAAGCACGCGTGACATAAGTGGCTTCTTTATGGATTTTCCCCGCAATCAATTGAACAGGAGCAAACAAGACGGGTGAGAGCTTTTCGGTGCCTTTGAGAATAGCGCGAAGCTTTATCTTTTCACTGATATATTCAGTAAGACTGAGTAATTGAAAGGGAAGAAGTTGATAAACCGTGCCATTGTTTCTTTCAATTTCAAAGATGACAGAACAATCGCTTGAAGGCAATTCAATGGCTGCGCGTATTTGCAAATCAGAGCAGTCAACAAGGTCAAAAGTGCCAAGATCAATGGTTTTTTCTGTTTGCCTATAGCGTGCCGCCAGCACTCGAAAGGCTAAAGCCTCATCTTGATGGGCGGTCCAGCTCCTAGCATTGACAGAAGAAAAGCGTGGACCGGTCACGTAAGGGTGGCTCGAGACAAATCTTTGGTGTTCTGCATCAAAATCTCCAAGCTTTGCTAGTGAAACGGCATGATCAGCATCATCGGTTTTAATGACAAAGGCAGTGAGACGGTCATTAGGGACTAACAAAGGGACATCATAGCGTGCCTCTGCCCACCCTAGCTTTGCGCCCTTCATAGAATAAAAGCTTTGCGCTTGAATATCGGCGGTCGGATAGCCATTTTCAGTGGTGACCAAATCAATCACCAGATCATGGTTCTGATTGCCGATTTTGCAAAGATGAAAGTCAATACCGGTGATTTGCCGTGTTTCATCGGGGGTAAAGACTTGCGCTTGTGGGTCAAAT
>NZ_JBHINT010000033.1:0-1086 GCF_042195145.1 Bartonella sp. CL434QHHD
AGGGGAGATAACAATAGGGGTGAGAAACGATGAGATGGAGTATCATCTTCGCACCAAAAACACGAAAGTGGACATGCAAGC
Organism: Bartonella sp. CL434QHHD; assembly: GCF_042195145.1. Lineage (NCBI taxonomy): Bacteria > Pseudomonadati > Pseudomonadota > Alphaproteobacteria > Hyphomicrobiales > Bartonellaceae > Bartonella > Bartonella sp. CL434QHHD. The sequence goes on from NZ_JBHINT010000033.1 coordinate 82, forward strand.
TTCTCATGCGGTTGGATCTTCGATAAAATCGGGAGGTGATACCACGGTCATTACAGGGCAGGATGGCAAACCGCATGATCTTAGCATTACAGGTAGTTCCATTGCGGCTGATGGCAAGGTAGGGCTGAAAGCCAGCAACGATGTCCTGATCAATAATGCAGAGGATAGCTTACATTATGAGATGTCGTATCACAAAGACGGTGGGGTGTTTAGTAGCAGCAAATCTGAGCATAACAAGATGGATGTGAGCCAAGTTGTGGGGTCAAGCATAACAGGGGGTGAAGGCATTGCCATTGATTCCGGAAACAACACGGAAGTTGTAGCCTCGATGCTCGTAGCCGGTAAGGCAGAGGAAACGTCAGGAGAGAAAGCACCAGGAGAACAGAAACAAGCGGATATTACCATTCACTCTGGGGGAAAGATTACTATCAAAGGCGCCCAAGAACACTTGGATCAGCAAGCACAATCGTCATCAAGTGGCTTTTTGCATGAGAAATCGTCCGATACATCTCAATCGCATACCACAACGGTCTCCTCTATCCTTGGGGCAACGGGCAACATCGTGTTAGACGCACAAGGAGAAGCCAAGATTTCTGCTTCTCATCTGCTTTCCGGTCAAGATATCAATGAGAGCGGAGATAGTGTGACGATTGATGGCATGACAGACCATCATAAAAGCCATTCAGAGGAGCATGAAACGGGTTTTGGTGTGGGATCAGGAAAGGGCTTTGTGTCGATATACGGGAGTGAGGGAAAGACAGAAAATGAAGAGAGTTTTGAGCATCAAGGCTCTTCTCTCAATGCGGATGGCAATATCAACATCACTGCCAAGAAAAAAGATGTGAACGTGGAGGGCTCTGATCTTGCGGGTGAGAATATTAACCTTTCGGCAGCGCATGATGTCAATGTGCTTGTTGGTCATAATAGCCATTCCTCAAGCTCAAAGGAAGAACGTACAGGCTTTGGCATTCAGTTTGAAAAGAGCAACAGCGGTGCTTCTGTAGG
>NZ_JBHINT010000033.1:1247-2075 GCF_042195145.1 Bartonella sp. CL434QHHD
ACCCTATCAGAAAGCTATGATACCTCTAACGCAAAAGAAAAGCATGAAAAGTCTTTTGCTGGTGTGACAACTTCCGTTGATATCGGTGTCCTTGGCACGGTACAAGGCTTAAAAGATTCAGCGGACCGCATGAACAATAAGGATGGCAATAACACAGTTATTAATGGCATACTGACCGGCATGAAAATCAATCACCTCTTTAATAAAGGAGAGAACTTTATTAATTGGCTGACTGGCAATACGGGGGAAAAGGGGAACACAACCAAAGGACTGAGTAGCTCATTAGGAGGATTGGGGGGCTCCACCAAGGATGCTCTTGCCAATCTGGCTGGCGCATCTGGCAGTGTAACCGTGGGCTTTAAAACTGAGAAAACAGAAGCCTCTTCTCAAGTCTCCACAGCGGTGACAGATAGCATAGAAGGCGGACGCGCTGTTAACATGCAAGCCCACAAAGGCAGCATTCATGGTGTTGGCGCTGATATTATCGCTGGTACCAATCCAATCTATGTGCTGGAAAATGATGCACAGAGCGGAAAGATCACCATGGAAGCAGGTAAAGATATCATCTTTGAAAGTGCACAAAACACGCAAAGCACACAAAACAGCAGTGAAAGTTCTTCAATGAGTGTTGGCACCGGTTATGGCACGGGTGGCGCAGGGGCAACGGGTAGTGCTTCTTTTAGTCAAGGGGAAGGTTCCAGTGAGGAAGTTCAACACAAAAACAGCCATATTATAGGCACCGGCACTGTTCATACCACGAGTGGGGCAAACACCACATTGGCAGGCGCCGTGGTTTCTGGAGAGCGTGTAGAAATGGAAGTAGGGGGT
>NZ_JBHINT010000023.1:0-3270 GCF_042195145.1 Bartonella sp. CL434QHHD
TTAAGGAAGTTTCTGAAGGAGTCGCACAGGATTCCTTGAATTGGAGTAATGAAGCCAATGCGTTTGTAGCTAAGCATGGAACGGAAGGAAGCAGTAGCAAATTGAAGTTTCTTTTAGATGGAGAAGTTTCTAAAGGTTCAACAGAAGCGATTACTGGCAACCAACTTTATTTAATGAATCAAACAGTTGCGACGTATTTTGGTGGAGGCGCTGGCTATGAAAATGGAAAATGGGTTGCCCCTACCTTCAAGCTTAAAACTATCAATGAAGATGGTAGTACTGGTGAGGAAAAGGTTTACAATAGTGTATCGGAAGCATTTGCTGGTGTTGCGAGTTCTATCACGAATGTTCATAATGATGTGACGAATGTAGTGAGTGATAGCCTTGCCAAGCAGGATGATGATACGAAGGTTATTACTATTGGNCACGAATGTTCATAATGATGTGACGAATGTAGTGAGTGATAGCCTTGCCAAGCAGGATGATGAGACGAAGGTTATTACTATTGGTAAAGAAGTAGAAGGTGCAGAAGTCAATATTGCCAGCAGTAAGAAAGAAGACCGGACACTTTCAGGTGTTAAGGCAGGAGTGCTTTCAGCAGAATCGACAGAAGTTGTAAATGGCTCTCAGTTATTTGCGACTAATAAAAATGTTACGACAGTGACTACCAGTCTAGACAGTGTTTCTAAAAATACATCGAGCTATTTAGGTGGTGGTGCTGATGTGCTTGTAGGTAATCTTCCGACGTATGTTGTTGGTGGTCAGTCATATCATGATGTTGGTTCAGCCTTTAGCGGTGTTGATACATCGCTGACAGATCTTCATAATGAGCTTTCTAAGAACAGCAATGAACTTACGCAGACCATTGAGCAGAATGCTTTGTTGTGGAACGATGACGCGCATGCCTTTGTGGCGCGTCATGTAAAGAACAAAGAGAAAGATGGTCAAGTTATAGCGGAACAAGAAAACAGCAAATTAAAGTTTCTATTAGATGGAGAAATTTCTAAAGGTTCGACAGAAGCGATCACGGGCAATCAGCTTTATTCAATGAATCAGACATTTGCGACCTATTTTGGTGGAGGTGCAGGTTATGATAAAGATGGACAATGGAAAGCACCAAGTTTTGTGATCAAGAAAGTTGATGCGGAAGGTAAAGAAAGTGAGGAAAGCTACAATAGTGTATCGGAAGCATTTGCTGGTGTTGCGAGTTCTATCACGAATGTTCATAATGATGTGACGAATGTAGTGAGTGATAGCCTTGCCAAGCAGGATGATGATACGAAGGTTATTACTATTGGGAAAGAAGCAGAGGGTACAGAACTCAATATTGCAAATAAGGACAAAGTAGATCGGACGCTTTCCGGTGTGAAGGAAGCGGTGAGAGGTAATGAAGCTGTTAATAAAGATCAGCTTGATAAAAGTTTAGAGAAGCTTTCTACCAGTCTTCAGTCTGATGATTCAGCTGTTGTTCTCTACGATAAACAGGCAGATGGTAAAACTGATTATAGCAGTGTGACTTTAGGTAAAGGTAAGGATGCAGGAGCAGTTGCACTTCATAATGTAAAAGATGGTACCATTGCTGATAATTCAAATGATGCGATTAATGGTAGTCAGATCAACACAATTTCTCAGGATTTAGCTAAGTTTCTTGGTGGCGATGCAAAATTTGTTGGCGGTACGTTTACAGGACCAACCTACAAGTTATCGAAGGTTGATGCAGATGGTAATATAACAAACGGCTCTTTTGATAATGTTGGTAGTGCATTTACTGGTCTTGATGATAATATCAAGAATGTGAATGCACGGATTAAAGAAGTTTCTGAAGGGGTAGCGCAGGATTCCTTGAATTGGAGCGAGACTGCCCATGCGTTTGTAGCGCGTCATGAGAAGAAGCAAGAAGAAAAAGGCAGAGCTGTAAGGACACAAGAAAACAGTAGAATTACGTTTCTAGCAAATGGTGAGATTAGCGCTAAATCAACAGATGCTGTAACGGGTAGTCAGCTTTATTCAGTCAATCGGACGGTTGCTAGCTATTTTGGTGGTGGCGCTAGTTATGAGAATGGAGAATGGGTTGCCCCCACCTTCAAGCTTAAAACTGTCAATTCTGATGGTAGTGCTGGTGAGGAAAAGGTTTACAATAGTGTATCGGAAGCATTTGCTGGTGTTGCGAGTTCTATTACGAATGTTCATAATGATGTAACCAATGTAGTGAGTGAAAGCCTTGTCAAGCAGGATGATGAGACGGCTCCTATCACTGTTGGTAAGGAAACAAATGGCACTGTAATTAATGTTGCAAACAAAAGCGGTGTGAAACGGGTTATTTCTGGTGTAGAGGATGCAAAAGATAATAATGATGCCGTTAACAAGGGTCAGCTTGATGCAAGTCTGAAGGAACTTTCTAGCAGCCTTCAGTCTGATGATTCAGCTGTTGTTCATTACGATAAAAAAGATGGTGATAATGGCGACATTGATTACACGAGTGTGACTTTAGGTAAAGGTAAGGATGCAGGAGCAGTTGCACTTCATAATGTAAAAGATGGTGTAATTTCTGAAAAGTCGCATGATGTTATCAATGGTGGTCAGCTTAATAAGATCTCACAAGATGTAGCCAAGTTTCTTGGCGGTGATGCAGCGTTTAATAATGGTGCGTTTACAGGACCGACTTATAAATTATCTAAAGTTTCTACAGAAGGTGAGGTAACAGAAGCTTCCTTTAGTGGTGTAGATACAGCGTTTACAGGGCTTGATGAGAATATTCAGAATGTTAATGCACGGATTAAAGAGGTTTCTGAAGGAGTAGCGCAGGATTCTTTATCTTGGAGTGATAAGGAAAAAGCCTTTGTAGCAAAGCATGGAGATGGATCGGAAAGAAAAAATAGCAAAATTAAGTTTCTTGAAGATGGTGCAATCTCTGCGGATTCAAGTGATGCAGTGAATGGTTCACAGCTTTTTGAGACGAATAAGACTGTTGCAACTTATTTAGGTGGTGGCGCTGAATATAAGGAAGGTCAATGGAGAGCTCCAAGTTTCAAAGTTAAGACTGTTAATGAGGATGGTAGTGCCGTTGAAGAGCAGAGCTATGATGATGTTGCGTCTGCCTTTGCTGGTGTTGGTGATTCATTCACGAATATTCATAAAGAGCTTCAGAATGAGATTAATAAAGTTGTAGGAGATAGTCTTGTTAAGCAAGATGATGCTACGAAGGTAATCAAGATAGGTGGTGAAAAAGAGGGTAGTGCAATCACAATTTCAAACATGAATGGTGATGCA
>NZ_JBHINT010000019.1:0-17270 GCF_042195145.1 Bartonella sp. CL434QHHD
ATCAAAATAAGAAGCTTCAATGGTGCCATATTGCGTACGTGGCTCTAGGGTAAATTCCCAGTTGGAACAGTCGTGCTTATGAAGTTCGAGTGCTGGTAAATTGTCACCGCTTAAAAATAAAAACTTATTGTCCTTGATCAAAAAACGTGCCCGCATGCGATCGGCAAGGCGGGTTAAAAAATCAACCGCCGATTGATCTGTACGAATCACATAAGGCAAAGTTTGTTGAGTGAACTGAGGACTGACCTTTGCTTGATAGCCATGACGTTCGGCAAGTGTCTCAACAATCTCACCAACAGTTTTGTGGTCAAAATGTTCACTCACCTGTTCTTTGAGCTCTTTACGCATCGAGGCACTTTTGCCACAAAGGCGCAAAATCTCTCCATCACTGCCCCCACAACTTACAACCGACTCGACAACAAAACGCCCCATAAAGGCACTGATGCTGTTCTCATAGCCAAAAATCACTTGCAGAGTGCTGTTGCTTGAGGAAACCTCTAAATCATTGCCACTATCATCAAACTCTGCTTCAAATGTATCGGCTTTATTACACAACACATTGATTTATAATGATAATTTACTGTTTTGTATATTGAATGAGAGACCCGAATATTGTAAGATTCTCTCATTTCAAATCTGTTTATATTGCTGAAGTATTTTTTTCAATTTTTTCCTCAATCGTATTGTGTAAAATTAAAATAATCGGGATAGCCATAAAACAACAGATCAAAATAAATAAGCTAAAAATACATATAAAAGTAAAGATATCAAACTCTCTTCCCCCATCCAATACTTGGATAATGACCTTATCCAACATCTGGATAACAAAGTCTACTGCCAAAATGATAACAAATATGCAGATGATTATTTTATAGTCCTTCGATGAAAGGACCATAACTTCTTTAAACGCTAAAACTTCAGATTCTTTATCAAATGCTGAAGAGACTCCCAAAACCTTATTATCTGGATTTTAAAGTGTCTCATGAAATGGTTATGTTTCTTGTATTGTCATACTGGTCTCATTTTTTTCTTTCATTTTCGGAGCGTGTTTCTGGTGATTCTCCATATCTTTTCCATCTATCTCTTTCCGCTCTTTGACAGTTTCTGTTACACAAAAAACAAAGAGTCCCTATAATAACCATAACGGATATGATGAGTACTATTGCAAATCCCACCGTTCATTCCTTTTTCAATGAAATCGTTGTTCATGATCTCATGCATTTTTCCTCATTTGCATTAATGAACAACTTTCTGTTTTCTTATCGAGATATTTTCTTCAAATTTTGAAGCCTATTGTTTAAACTATCAACTTCGTGATTGAGCCTTTCAACTTCTTTATTGAGTCGATCAACATGTCCATGATGTTCAGAAATCACTTCTAAGTAATGTAACATTTGAGACTGATCTTTATGCTTAGTTGCTTCACCTAGCCCTCGAAAGGCTTCTGTCCTTTTCTCAACATGCTCAAATATAGTCAAAACCTTCTCGATACGCTCAAAAACCGCATCATTGCGTTTTAGAGTTGTTTGATATTTATAAGAAAGTTGTTTGTTGTTTGGCATATTTTTCAGCAATGCCAAATAGAGTTCCTGCTGTTCAAGAGCTATTCTCTTCAAGTCGTCTACCATCACATTCAATATTTTTACGGTATCGCTCCATCCCCGTTCAGCATTTTCTTTTTCAAACTTGACTGAATCCAACTTTTGAACAGCATCATCGCGCTCCCTAACCACTGTGGAACAAAATAATTTATCTATACCCGTATAGCCATGCGAGGTAGACAAAAAATATGGTAGCAAAAATATGATAAGCAATAAGCCTTCTCTAAACAGAACTTTTTTTGTAAACATTTTTTTATTTTTCTCTGAACACAACAATTTAAATAGACATATAAATTCATATCAAAATATTCATAATGAAATTTATTAAATCTATTTTAAATAATCTACAATAAAAATAAAAAATGATAAGTTGTACAACAATTAAATACGCTACACATAGAGTAAATCTATAAAAACTAATTTATTCAACAGAGTAGCCATGGAATTTTCTATCTAGTTTTATATCTCTAGAGGAGTAATTTAATCTTTTATCCATGACTTTAAAAGAGTTTAATACGATGCTATAAATAATTCAAAAATGATATTTTGATTAACAATCATATTAACAATGGTGAAATAATGAGTAGACAAAACAGATAAACACAACCAATGATATTGAAGGGTATAAAGGCTACTTTTAATATAGCTTTGTTTTTTATCAGCAGCAGTAAAAAGTTTGTGTTTTTTTACAAAGATTGAAATTTATTCATTTTTTATCGTATATTTTATGCTATCTTCCTTAAATTAATTAAAAGATCATAGAGTATTAAACTGATGGAATGCATTTTTCTCAAGCGGCATTTTTAGAGAAATGTTGATTTAATCAGTGAAGACAAACAATGAGCAAAGTTATAATTTGAAAAGACAGTATATAATATTTATGATCAATGATCTAAATTAGAGACATGAATTGGGGGAGTTTGATCTTTCTTACAGCACAGTGGCTCAAAAAAACAGTAGATGAAGTTTAAAATTCACCATTACCCATCATAAGATGAAAGCTTTCATCCCACGTTTGATTTTTTTAAACTATTTTCTTGTCCTGTCTGTAATATCTAAAGAATATCTTCAAGCACTCATAAGCACTCTTTTAGGTTATCATTTCCATAATCAACGTAACGGTTATCGAGCTTCCATTAAAGATACTGTTTTGCAAAAGGAAATCGTCATTTCAGGATACGGAGGGATTTATGTATTTAGTCACAATGTATCATGCACCCTTCCTCTTATATCAGAAATTTAATTCTTAATCGTAATGACGGGATTAAAAAGCACCTTGCGAGACAATCTTTTTAATAAATTTTTAATAAATAAAGTAAAGATGAATTCTGAAAAAAACTTTTTTAGACGTAAAGTGATACGGAGAAACAGTCAGAAAGAAAGGGGGGGGATTACAAATGTTGATGACTATAAAAAAAGATATCAAAAAATTACCAAAAACCGATTTATGGATCATTTGTGCTATTTCACCTGATCAGCAAAGAGAATGGATCAGTAAATGGTATATAAAAAATAAACAAGCCTCTATAAGTTCTAATTATGTCAATGATCTTGCCGTCCTAGGATCATTTTACAGATCTAGACAAAATGATTGCTATGAAAGCAACAGCCCCACAAGCAACTCCCCTCAAAAGATGACAATCTCATTTATGAGGCTTATGTTGCTCCTCATAATCACTTTAAAATTGCATCATTTGCTCTCATTAATACGCTTTGAAGTCTCATATAGACTAAGGGACCTTTTTAATTTTGGGGTGGTTATGGAAAACAGCTTTCCACTGATCCCTGAATGGGGATATGAAACCGCTACCTTTTCACAGAAAAATATTCTTTTCAGTGGAAATTCTTATTGTACAATCTATGGAACAACACAATGAACAGACCACGCGCCCTTGCTCTCAACTATGGCTCCTATAATGCTGTCCGCATGCTGATCGGCGTTTACCATGCTATTTTTTTAATGTCCATGGGAGTTAGTCTGGCGCAATTAGCTCTGCTTCAGGTTGTCTTTTCCACCACTATTCTGCTGCTTGATTTTCCCTGCGCTGTTTTATCTGACAGATATCGACGTAAATATTCCGTTATGGCTGGGGTCTTTATGACAGGAGTATTTTATATTTTATGCCTTCAAGCTCCCAATATGACAGCACTTATTATTGCGCAAATTCTCTATGCAGCGGGCATTTGCATCATTGTCAGCGCCATTGACGGATGGATTTACCATTCTCTAGGCGATAAACAGGATCACTTTTCGCATTATGCTCATCTCTACCACCAGGTTAACTCTTTTGGAAGTATTCTCAGTGGGATTATAGGCATTGGAACGATCTACTACTCTGGACAATATTTTATGGGATATATCATCTCATGCCTCATGATGGGATTTATTTTTTTGATATTCCTTATTGTTCCTGAAGAAAAGAAAACGACAATTGAAACGTCCAAAACAAAAACAATCTTGCACAATGCCAAGGAAACGCTCTGGATATTTCAAAATACAGTAGGAGGAGCATGGTTTATTTTCCTCATGTGCCTTTTTAGCGCTGGTATTCAGATTATTTATCATTTCTGGCAACCGATAATACTTTCAGGGGGAAAAATTCATCACCTCAACGGTTCGCAAATGCTCGTCTTGATGTGCTGCCATATTGGAGCCTTTTCAGCACAATATTTTTCAAATTTACTGATGTCTAAGTATCATGTTCTTGATAAAAAATATAAGAATTCTATAAAATATTTTTCCTTCTTTTCTGCTCTGATGTGCATAGCGCTCTATTTTTTAGTTCATAGCCATCAAACTGCTGCATCAGTCATCGCCTTCTCTTTAATCCATGGATTTATTTGCACTGTACCGATCGGGGCAAAAAGCTTATTTTTCTCAGAACTTAACCAAAAACAAACGCAACATATTTCTGGTATTGTTGGTGCTGTCTCTTTTAGCGGAAGAATATTTTCAATTACAGTATTGAGTATTATTTCTTTTCTTCCTGCAAAAGTTTCTCCGTCTTACTACCTAATATTACCGACCATTACTTTTTTCATGTGTGGTTTGGTTGTCATGAGATGGATGAAACACTCTCAAAAGTCTCTATGAGAGGAAAACCATAACATTTCACCCACAATGTTTTTTTCTAAAAGAAATCGATACTTTTTTGAGAGCATTGCCACATCCAACTTTCAATATACAATGCAAATATAAAGCAACACATTGATTTATAATCATAATATACCAAACTTGAATATTGTAAGATTCTTTCTTTTCAATCTATTTTTATGGTTGAAACAATCAAAATCATTTGCTTGCACATCATAAGTGGAGAAAGCCGTATAGATAAAAACAATTTAGAAAAGAAAAAATGCCTTTTATGAACTCTCATAGTTAAAATCTATAACAACAGGAAGACAGATATATAATATGCCTCTTTGCATCTTCATAAGGATACAAATGGTGTGGCTTTATAAGGCTTTATGTGTCTCACAGAAACTTTTGTGTTTTATACCATTTACGAGGTGGCGTCGCAAAATGGGCTTATACACATTGCAAAGATATCTCTTTAAAACAAGTGCATAAATTGGCAACACAAGTATATTTGTGTTTAGAACATGCTTTTTATATGAGAGGCATAATCCCAACGGAATAAACAAAAGCGTGAGATACGCAATCTTCATTATTTAAAGGACACGACCATAGAGATTCATGAAATTTGTAAAACTGAATTAATAAGATGATGATAAAAATGGGAGCTCATTTCCATCTTTTCCGTTTTCATATTTTTTTCAAAATTAAAAGATCCTTCCGTTTTTAGAAATAACTCGCTAACAGATATATACAATATTTTCTCCCCTATTTGATATATAAAAGCTGACATAACCGATAAAGCAGTAAACCATCTTAAATATTGATCTCAAATATGCCGTTGTATAAGGAATAGGTGTTGATTGACACGCAAAAGCAAAAGCTTAGTAAAACAACGTCATAAAATAATAAATATGCCACCAAACGATTGAAACGACATAGGGAGATCAAAAACACTTTGTAGAACCAAATCCGTAACATATCTAGCTTTACGGCCGCTTATTCTTACAAACGTTCATGCTGCTCCCTATATCCATAAAATAAATAAGCAATCCTTAGCTAAAAAATATGCAACGTCAATGTGATTGCTATAACAGAGCTTCGCTTTCTCCTTTATCAACAATAGCAATTTACATGAAACATCTTGCGCTTAAAATATCCCCCATTGGTTTTGCTTTAGTTTACACCATTAGAAAAGAAATTTTTGTAACTTGTTTCATGAAACATAAAATTAAAAATCAACACAGGAATTAAGAAAATGAGCAACCACACGCGCTGCTAATACAGGTATTACAATTTCGCACATAAATTTAGATAGAAGGAAGATAAAATAGCACCACTCTATAGCAGAGTAGCTGATAGAAAACGCCTAGCAAGAAAAGAAATCAAAAAACTTCACAAAATTGAGATTGGTAGAAAAGCAAATGAGCACAAATCACTGAAAACAAAATTCCTATACACAATCAACTGCTTTTATAACAATAGATGGCGGAGAGGAAGAGATTCGAACTCTCGAGAGCCTTTTGAGCCCTACTCCCTTAGCAGGGGAGCGCCTTCGACCACTCGGCCACCTCTCCAACAGAGAGGCATAAATGGTATCAACAGAAAGTTCAAGACATTTTCGATTTTTTTCCCAAATATCTGAAAATTTTTCTCCTATTGATCCCATAGGGAGCAAAAGTTAATAAAACAAGAATTGTGTCTTTTTTACCACAGCATCTCGAATAGTACATATATATATTACAAAAAGGTAATTTCATATTTGAAACTCTAAAAAGATTAGTTATAGCTAAGATAACAAGTGCTGCGTATTTTACTTATGTCTTTGTCCTTAATGCGTTAGGCAAATGGTACTCTTTAGAAGAAATTTAACCGGACCGCGGAGATCCCATATGAATATTAAATCCCTCTTTTTAAGCTCTACAGCAGCTTTTTTAGCAATTTCTGGAGCACATGCCGCTTCAACAATTATCGCCGAACCCGAACCTGTAGAATATGTTCGCGTTTGTGATGCCTACGGAAAAGGATATTTCTATATCCCTGGAACAGAAACCTGCATGCGTTTATCAGGAAATGTTCGTACTGATTTTATAGGCGGTAATAATATCGATGCAACAACCGAAACTGAACTAAGAGACAAAAGAAAAACCTACGGCGCCGCATCACGGCTCACCCTTGTTTTTCAAGCAGCTTCTGAAACAGAAATGGGAACACTTCGTTCATATGCAAGAATTTATTCAAACTGGGGTGATGGTAGAGACAACGCTGCTGCAAAGCTTGCCGCGGCTTACATTGAACTGGGTGGTTTTCGCGTAGGTCTTGATGACACAATTTTCAACAGCTGGACTGGTGATTATGGAGATGTTCTCAATGATGACAGCATAGCGCCTGCCGGCACAACACGCACCAATTTTATTTCCTACACCTTTAATGGTGATTCCGGCTTTTCTGCTATTATCGGCGCTGAATTAGGCAATAATGCAGATTCTCTTCCAGGAATAACAGGATACTACATTGATAAAGATGATAAGCTTGTTTCTATCACTGAGGGTACTCTTCCAAGTAAAGCAATTAAAAATTACACCCCGAATGTGATTTTGGGTATAAAGTTCATGCAAAAATGGGGTGGTTTTTCAGCAGTTGCAGCATATGATGCTTACTACAAAAAGTGGGCTGGAAAAGTACGTGCAGATTTCAATGTCAACGATCGTTTCAATCTATGGGTAATGGCTGGTTATAAAAATGGCCTTGATTACTACACAGTAAATACAAAAAATGAATTATCACGACAAAGCACAACGATTTATGCAAACTGGGGTGGTAAATGGGCTGCTTGGGCGGGTGCCACTTACAAGCTTACTCCAAAAGCAAATTTGAATGCTCAAGTTTCTTATAGTGCTGTAAAAACCTTTGCAACTTCTGTAAATATTACATACACGCTGGTTCCAGGATTTGTGATTACACCTGAATTAACCTATGTTTCTTGGAATGATGATCGCGTTGTGACGGATAAAAATAATGATGAAAAACATTTATTCAATAAGAAAAGTGCTTTTCAAGGTATGATCCGTTTTCAGCGTTCATTCTAATCCTATTTAAGCTACAGCTTTTAAAAACTGGCAACATGGTTTGCCAGTTTTTATTTTTGGAATCAAATATCATGAATATCTTTTCCTGATACGTATTGTCTTGTCTCTCGGAAAAAAACGACTTAGTTTCACAAAACTACTCTCAGAAGATTAACCCTGATATGCTTGATAAGAGCACTGCATACGGGCGTTTACACATCACTTCAAACATAATCTCTTCCTTGCCCTTTAAAGCATGAGCAGACCCTTTTGCTTTATGACCAAATTGGTCTTTCTTAGCAATTTACTTCTAACCTTTGTTAATTTAGGTCATGAACTTCTCTGGTCAATTCTGTACTGAACAGATAAAATATTGAAAAAAACAAGACATCATTGTGTTTTTGATATGCCTGAATGTGTCTTCTATCAACACTCTAAAACACAATGTTTTATAACACGGCTTCATTAAAAAACTTAATCATCAAGAAACATGCTGTCAAAACGATGCAAATATTCCCTAAAGCAATAAAAGAGAAAAGCGATATATCTTCAAAAAATGAATTGACCTCTTCCCCTTCTAAAGAATAAAGCCCCTATCAGGAGCAATCTGTAAATACCCCTATTTTTCCTGAACCTACATCACATTGATTTATAATCATAATTTATTATTTTTCATGTTTCAATCAACCAAAACCTTTCACTTGTACAACAAGCGGAGAGAGCCGTGTGAATAAAAACGAGTAAAGAAAACCCTTTTATGAATCGTTTTAAACTCCAAGGGCTATAGTAACATTGAGATCTGACAAAATGTACGATAGTGCTAGGCACTTTTATTAAGCATAAAAATGAGGATACACTTCATAGAGGATTTTAGATTATATTCTCTATAAACGTCGCTGTAAAATATGTGTTGTAATACGCATTAAAAGACATTGCTTTAAAACAAGCATGGAAATATACAACACAAGTCCATTTTATTTGAAGCGTTTTATCCTGCGTAAGGAGCATGCCATCATATACGCAACATCTTGACTTTACGCGTTTTTAAAGGAAGAAAAGAAACAGTAAATTTAATCTTTGCAAATCATAGAGCTTTCAGAGTTATGTTTTCATAAAACGCCTTATACCGTACAGGGGATTTTTTAAACGATTAATGCCTTTTTTACATAAAGCCAATTGGCAAAAAGCAGCCTCTCTTGATAATAAAAAGGCTTACACGTAATCATAAGCCATATTTTCAATTAAAACGCATTGAATTCACGGAAAATACTTATCAACCAATGCATAAAGAATTGCTGCTGTTTCAACATCTAGAATCCCATCATAATTTTCTTGACGAAAATGAAGTTGAAATGCTCGGATCAAATCTTTGTATCCTGTTTGGGGACACGCAGCAGAAATGTCATATCCATAACATTTTAGCTTCGCCAAAACATCTTCTTTGGGTGGAAAATTCTTAGAGAATTGCTCTTGATAATGACTTTTTAGTTCATCATCATACCATGCTCCTATACCTGCCTTATAAAGTTCTTTCCATGGAAAAGCTGCTCCTGGATCACTTTTTCTTCCAATGGCAATATCACTATGTCCCACCACATCAGTTGGCATAATATCGGGATACCGTTGAAGAATATTTAAGGCAAGTTCCTTAACGGCATCAATTTGTATTGGATTATAAGGAGGAAATATCCCCCCCTCATCATGATAAGCCATAAAACCAACTGTCTCTTCTGGAGACTCAGAATGACCCGTCGCTAAATTAACGATTTCAATCCCGATAGACGCATCATTGAGATGACTATGCCCAGCCCATGAACTCACACCCGCATGCCATGCACGCTCATTTTCATCGACCAGATTAAAAATACGCATGTCCTTAAAGCCTGCCTCACGATATGTCTGCTCTGAAGGATCAGGAACAAGATAGTGTGCACTAACCTTTTCTCCTGTAAGCGCCATAATCGAGGCTTTAAAATCAAGAGCCGTATAATGCATAACGAGAAAACGAACGCGACGATTAAAACTCTTGACAGAACGATAACTGTTGTAATCAATCTGATACATAAAAGCCCTTTCTTTGTTGCTTAAAAAGACCACTGCGCATCACAACAGATAGGACACGAACTGTTAAAAATTTCGCAATGAACTTCCTAATCTAGATACTAAGAATTACGCCTAAAATTTGTTCATCAAAAACATTGACACTCTTATCAACAATTAAGACACATTTTTATTTCTCCCCCACACACGCGTAAAATGTTTTTAACCACATTCACAAATACACCGCATTAAATCTTTTCCCCAAACAAATTCCTACAAATTACCAATCAAAAAGAAAACAAAAGCGTAAAATGATCACTCATTAAATCTTCACGTCTTACAGAAAAAATAGTTCTTCCTGTTATCAAATTGAAAAATATCGCCCCTCGGAAGCGAACACCCAACGATCATGCAATCACACAAAAACTTAAAGGAAAAATTTTATGAGCTCTTTACAGCAATTTATTATCAGATCACGGAACGGTACATGTTCACAATAAAACTCTTCACGGACATATTGTTCAATAAAATTTGCAAAGCTTTCCTGTAAATGACACAATTTCTTGTCTTTTCACACCATCGCTTTTTGATTTACAAAGAATCTGAATTATCTACAACGCTTGAGGCACATGAAGTCTCTGGATTCCTTGTCATCAGCTCTATGGAAGATAATATATTGATTTATAATCATAATTAATCATTATAAATATTGAATGTAGCGAACCTAAGATCGTAAAGTTTTTCTTAATCTTGAATCAATCAAAGTCATTTAATGACACATCAAAAGAAAAAATACCCTATAGACAAAAACCACTGAAGAAAAGGATCAAAATACTTCTTATAATAGAACGTTTAATAATTTAAGAAATATTGTTACGTCCCCATAGAGGTTCATTTTTTCTTCTCAGTTTGCAAAACTCTTTTTAAAACCAACCAAGCTGCATATTCTTGTAAGACGACACCTAAAAGTGGTCGCGTATAGGGAAAAGTAATATGATCCTCACCATAACCTTTCATCCGTATAGCCATGGTAGCATGTCCAAGGCTTTCTGCTTGATTTTCTAATGTCTCCAAGGAAGGCTCTAGGCTCACTTCAACCTCAAGCAGTGGAATATCTTGTTTACCTTTTTCTATGGGCTGAAAATATTCTAAAAGCCGCGGATCATTGGCAGACCAATGAACCTCAACGTGCATTGCTAATTGTTTACAAGCAGTAGTAACTTCTGCACCAACCAAATAGGGATGAAAATGATTTTCAAATTCTTCCACGAAATGTTGTTCCAAGGGCGCTTCTGATTGACCAACAAGCTGTACAAGAACATAGGGGCTTTTCCATAAAAAATGCCGTTCAAAGGGCTCATTTTCAAGATGATCATCAACCCACTGCGCAATTGTACTTTCATCAATTCCAATCAAAGTCCATGCATACCCCGCACGCGATACAGAAGAATATTTCTTCTCATTGTGTTCTAAATAATTCTCTAAAAGCGCAAGAGCCTGTGATGGTGGACCAGGCAAAACAACAAGCGTACTTCCATCGCAAGAGAGATAAAAGCCTGGTGCTGTGCCTGTAGGATTATCAAGCACGGTTGCTGTCTCAGGAAACAATGCTTGACGCGCATTACTCTTATCCACCAAAATCCCTAATCGTTGTAATTGACCTTTTATTGTTTGCCAAACATCTTCATGATGTAGTAAAGGCTGCTTTACAGCTTGAGCAACTCCATCGCGTGTTATGTCATCTGATGTTGGTCCCAATCCCCCACTGATAATGATAAGATCTTCTTGTCCAAGACAAGCAACAACAGTCTCACTGATTTGCTGTAATTGATCAGCACAAACAAAATGACGTGTGACTTGAATATTTCTCTTGTTCAAGCTTTGGCTTAAATCTTGTAAATTCGTATTCAAATATTGTCCTGAAAGGAGTTCATCACCAACAGTGATAATCGCCGCACGACAAACAAAGACAGGCTTCACAAGAGAATTGCGAACAGCTTCAGCCATTTGACGGGTAGAGGCGACACCTCCAAGATCATAGGTAACGGTTTTTCCAGCACGAATAACCTGATCAACACTCTCAGATAATTGTTTTGCTGCATCTTTAAAGCCTAAATGCTCTAAGAGTAAAGCCGTGGTATAAAGCATCGCAGAAGGATTTGCTTTATTTTGTCCAGCAATACGTGGTGCGCTTCCATGAACAGGTTCAAAACAAACAATCTCGCTCCCCACATTCGCATGAGATGCAAGCCCCAATCCCCCCATTATCCCAGAGCCAAGATCAGAGAGAATATTGCCAAACATATTTTCAGCAACAATCACACCAAACCGCTCTGGCTTGGTTGCAATCCACAAAGCAACCGCATCAACATTATGAATATCTGCTTCAATTTCCGGATAGTTTTGCGCAATTTTCTCAAAAATTTCCTGAGCAAATTGTCCACTTTCTCGCATAACATTGGGCTTATCAGCAAAAGTAACGCGCCTAAAGCTATATTTCCTTGCATAAGAAAAAGCATATTCAAATAACCGCTCTAAACCAAAGCGTGTCTGCAAACGGACTGTCCACGCAGCTTCCTCAAGCCCATATTTTGTCAAATTTGGATGTTTTAGCCAAACGGCTTTTTCAGGAGAAATACCCCGAAAATCCAATCCAGCATAAAGGCCTTCACTATTTTCTCTGATAACACAAAAATGAAAAGGTTTTCTCGGACCAGAGATGTATCTTACAGAACGTATATTTGCAAACAAACCTAACTTTTGGCGAAGTTGAAGTGCGGGAGCAACATAGGCAAGGTTTTTCTCTTTTAAATGCGGTGCAAGTTCTTTTAAAGCCGCTTCTTTTCCTTTATTGGTCACAGCACCAAGTAAAATAGCATCACTCTGAGTAATTTTTTGCCAAGTCGCTTGAGGGACAGAATTTCCTTCCTGTTTCCAACATTCAAAACCAATATCACCATAAGTCAATTCAATCGGCAATTGAAATTGCTCTAAAACCATCAACGCAGCATCACAAACCTCTGGTCCTATCCCATCACCAGGTAAGACAAGAACTTTCTTTTTCATAGTCCCTCCATCCACTCATCAATGACTGCATCCGTCATAGTAGGATTATCCTCCCACAAACGCGTACCAGCACCAGAGATAAGCTTATATTCATGGTTCAGATTATGACTTTTTGTCTGATTATCTACCGTTGCAAGTTGCGACTTTTCTCCCACTAAAGCTAAAAACTTCCCCTTATACTTAACTATTTCATCTCTAGCATCTATTTCTAATAAGAGTTTAAACCCTCTTGTCATGCGTTCAATTGCCACGCTTTTTTGTTTATCGGGAATCTCCAATAAAACTCTTTTTTTCATAATGCCAGAAGGATGCATAAAACCATTGAGTATTTCCAAAGCCCCCGATAAATCATTATTTTCTAAGGAGGCAAGAATATCTCCAAGGCGCCGTTGCAAAACCTTATCTGGATAGCCAGGTGCATTCACAGCAAGCACAGCTTGAACATTGGGAAGCTGGGCTGCCAATATTTGTACCAATGTTCCAGCCATAGAAAATCCCACAAGCACTGCGGGCTCTTTAAAATAGCTTTTAAGTTTTTCTGCCATAAAAGATAAAATGTCTACAGCAGAATAATTGAGAACATGAGAACCCTTAGGAAAAAGAGAAAGCGTATCCAGCAGAGTGACAGGGAATCCTTTTGTTGAACATAGCTTTGTCAATGGAGAACAAAAAACACCACCATCCCAAATTGGCATTACAGGAGAGAGAATAATAATAGGAAGTCCCATTGATCAATTCCTCCCCTTATTTTTAAACATGCATTAGAGCCAGAACTTTTCCTACCCAATATAATGAAAATATGTTGAAATTCTATGCTCATATTCTCCCCTCATAATAATCGATTTGTTAAACTCAAACTAAGCTTGTAACAAATTTTAAACCCACTCAATCCAGAAACTTAATAAAAAAAATTCATCTAATGTACAGGTGCCCCATTTGTGTAAAACATCAAAAGCATTTCCGCATAATGCTTTCTTTTTATCATTTCACTCAGCTTATTTCTGAAGTCATAAAATGACGCGCTTTTTGAATATAAATGATAAAACCAATCATACAACACACAGCTAACAAAGTTGCCATAGCCCGTGGGCTATGACCAGAGATTTTTCCGATAACCGCTGCACTGAGTGCCGCACTTCCTAATTGCAAAGATCCCATAACACCAGAAGCCGCTCCCGCAGCTTTCGGATGCGATGAAATAGCCAACGCTGTTCCTAACGGCAATAAAAAACCATTTCCAAAAGTAAGAACAGCAATAGCCATAAAACTTGTCACAAGAGGCCATGGGCTTAGATACATTTGCAAAGCAAACAGCACACCACCTATCACAAAAATAATGTACCCTCTGCCCACAGTCTTTTCCATAGACTCGCGTTCAAAAAACCATCGCGCCAAAAGATTTCCCAGAATATAGGGAAACGAAACACCAATATAGCTATAACTAATGTGTATCGGCGATAACCCCAAAGTCGTGAGTAAAAAAGGCGACTCCACAATATAAGCAAAATAGGCAGCGTAAGAAAAACACGGAATAAGTGCATAAAAAATAAATTGTTTATTTCTGAAAACACCTAAATATGCCTTCATCAATCCTATAGGAGAAAAATGCTGCCGTTTTTGAGGGGGTAGAGTTTCGCTTAGCACAAAACAACATAGCAAAATGGTCAAAAATATAAAAAAGCTTAAAAAGATAAAAGTTGCCTGCCAATGAAAAGCCTGTATCAAAAGTCCACCAATGAAAGGTGCAAGCGCTGGTGACATTCCAATAAAAGGGAAAACAATCAAATAAAGTTTTCCAGCCGCTTTTTTATCCAACAAATCATTGATAATTGCACGACTTAAGACAAGTCCCGCACAAGCACCAAGACCTTGCAAAAAACGTAACACAAGAAAAGCGTGAATATGAACCGTATAAATCACACCAAGTGTCGTAAATAACCACAAGAATAAGCCCAATAGAAGTGTTTTTTTACGCCCAAAATTATCACTCAGCGGCCCATAAATGAGCTGTCCAAGTGCCAATGCCAACAAAAAAACCGCCACTGCACTTTGAATTTGAGATTGTGTCACTTGATAATATTGACGCATATCGCCCAGTGCTGGTAAAAAAATATCGGTAGAAATCAAACCTCCTGTTGATAAACATACGATAAGTATAATGAATGGTAATGTATATTTATGTTTCATCAGGAAAGTCACATTTCTTAAATTTAAAAATATTTAAATTTTACGTTTATAGAAAAATAATAATTTATATTTATAAATATAAAGCTATTTTAACTTTATCCACAGGGAATAAAATAATCAATTTTCTTTATTCTTTTACTTTATTCGAGAATAATTCAGCTTGTTGATACATAAATCCAGTGTATGATCCGCACGCACACACTCAACACGTAAATAAACACTTAGTGCTTCACTTTATAATTAATTTTAAAGCATAGCAAATCGCAATTTTAAAACTATACGCAAAAGAAGCTAAAAGATCAAAACTCTCCTTCAGAGATATATTTCCCAATCCGAAATAGCGCATTTTGTTATATTCATGTTGCCCTATCTTCATCAGCTTTTTTCATTGATATCATCAACAAAAACGCTCCCAAACACTATCCCTCTCCATGATAACAACATCACTTTCCCGACAACATCTTTTATCAGAAGTGGTTTACAACGCTCAAAGAAAAAAGAAGCCACAAACTCCCTTTCCTCAAAACTCCCCACGCAAATATTATTGTAACAATACAGCATATAATAATGGCTCATGGAGAAGTCTTTATCAACACAAATAATTGAGCAAATAAACTTAATAGCCCACTAATATCATAAAGCAAATTGTGCTTCTATCTCGCTCTAAAATCTAAATTCATCTTGTCCATTTTGTTAGAATTTCATTCTACATAGCCAGCACAAAGTTTATTGCCTAAGCTATTGACAAACATGCTATAATAAAAATTTGATAAATCATTCTGCATCTAATTTAGAAAGCAAGGAGAAGCTAGTAATGAATATAACAGAACGAGCCATGTAGCAATTACTTGTACCTATTAAAGTGGAAGGAAAGACATACACAGAAATCACCTTACGCCGCCCGAAATTTAAAGACTTAAAAGCAATACAGAGCAAAGAAGGTGACGAGCAATCAATTGAAATGATCGCATGTCTTTCAGGGTGGTCCTATAATGCCATCAGTAAACTTGGTGTTCGTGATTTTTTAAACATTAAAGACATTGACGGGCCTTTAATAAAAAAAGTATTAAAAAAACTTGATAAAATGAATACAATCATAAAAATCCCATCCCTAAAAATCCTATCCTTAGAAACTCAATTTTCTAAACATCTCAAAAACTTTATAAACAAAGTAAATGCACCCATAAAAAGCATAATGGATGAATGTATTTTAATCGACAGTAAACCCGAAAAATGCACAAGTAACCTTTACACAAATACATTTGAAACAGAAGACATGAACAACTGCAAATGCAAAAGTGAAAACCTGTAGCACCTATGAACCGATTACAGTTCATAATCCCTACGTCATAAAGGTGGAACGCATGACCTTTACAAAAGGCACTTTCTTAGTACAAGATGGTCCATCGAACCAAATTTATCTCTCAAATCAAAGTGCTCTTACATCGTATAAAAAAACTGCGGGCGAAACTAAAAAACAAACTTTGGAGAGAATCTCGAAACTTTTGGACATTGTCTCAAAACTTTTCAACTTTCCTCTCTAGTTTTGGGAGTTTTTACTCAAAGAACTTAGAAAATTTTTCTAGCATTGTTTTGATATAAAGAAATAAGAGAAGGAAAAACAGCTTAGAACACTAATGTTTCTTCCTTCTCTTTTATCTCTCATAGCTTTTTGAATTGAATACTTTTGATATTTATTTTGAATAATTGAAGCATTCTTTTAATTATAAGTACAATATAAAAAACTAAAATTTTAGAAGACGCGCTGTTTTTACAAAAAAATGAATAATAAAATAAAGACTCCAGAATTTTACTTTTTACCTTCAAACATAATCAATGATGGAAAAGCGTTTACAAAGTTTTCCTCAAGCAGTATCTGGGACATTACTTGAAAGAAAAGCATTAAGAGAGCTTACTTTTAAGCTAAGGGGGAAAGATTAAACTTCACAACGACATTCAATCTTTTAAACATTGCAGTACAGAACGGGAAAAGAGAGCCATACCCCCATAGACCGTTTACCCCCCATCAACTAAAATTCTCGATAAACTGGTATTATCAGTTCTAGACTGGAGTCATGTAAGAAGAATTTTAAGTAATGATCACCGTCTTGTTTTCGATGTTTTCTGTCCTTTTTGGCGCATATCTATTCACTTTTGGAACATAATTTGCAAAAAGGCATTGTATCTCCAGCATATTCAAGGAGATAAAACATGGAAACTCGCATTCCTGAA
>NZ_JBHINT010000032.1:0-4147 GCF_042195145.1 Bartonella sp. CL434QHHD
CATCCTTACTGATACAACTGGACAGAGGGCGATGGGGCAAGATGCTGGACAAATCATTGGCTCTCTCAACCGCAACACCGCTACAGCCCACCAAGCAGTAGAACAGCTAGATGTCGCATCGCTTGAGGGGATAGTACATAATCGCGTAGATATGATCAATGATTTATCGGATGAAGGATCTAATATCTTTGAACAGAGCTTTGTAAACATGTTTATCAAAGAGCATTATCTGGCTACTGTGGATCACGATGAAAATGGCAATGTGATCTATGCAAAAGATGAAAATGGGAAATATATAAAAGACAGTCATGGAAACCCGCAGCCGCAATATCATTATTTAACGGATGAAGAACAACAGAATTTACAAAAAGGTTCTGATGGCAAGGTTCATGTTTTCCTCAATGGTATTTTTACAACACCAGATGATGCAGCCCATAATGCGGTTCAGTTGGCTGATAACAAGAATGATCCGCACTATTTTCTGATGTTCCCTCATAGCGATTCGTTCTTGGTAGATTTGTTCATTGCAGGGTATCAGTATGCTCTAGAAGGTAAGTTGGGTATTTTGACCAATTCGACGAAGAAGTACCAGAATCTGTTGTATAGCCTTGGCAATATAGGATTGCATACTGATGCGCATAGCCGCGGCAGTATGACAGCGGGCAATGGATCGCATGATTTAGAAAAGCATGGTGTTCATGGTATAGCAAAGAAAACAACGATTAATTTCTTTGGACCAGCTTATAATACTCAAAACATGGCAGATACGTTATATATCTTAAGTGATGGAAAGCAGGATTATGTAAACTTGGAAAATCATAAAAATGACTTTGTTGGTACAAAGATTGGCAAAAATCCTTACACTTTTGAGCAAATACCTCCTGGAAGTGGTCCCTGGAAAGAAGCAGGGCAAATATTTAAGGGCTACCCCAGTGTTCATGCTTGTTATGGTCATGCCGGTGATGAGTGCACATCGCTTTATGGATTACCTAATCGTACGCCAATTTATTCAAAATATTCAGGGAGGAAAAAATGAAACAAATCTTGAAATTATTAAGCGGAATAGTTTTGGTTAGTGTAGCTGGATGTAACATCGATAAGCCTCCTCCAGGGTATCTAAGTATGTGGGAGAAAAATAGTGTTACTGATTTTACTGAGGTAGGAAAAGCATTGTTAGAATGTGGTATGCCAACCCCTTATGATGTTTTTCCAGAAAACCAACAGCAGAGCATTAATGCTAAAGCAACAACTTATGCCTGCATGCTCCAAGCAGGATTCCACTATAAAGGGAGAGGTAACTGGTGTTATACTTTTAAAGAGAAAAACTTGCCGATTTGTCGTCCAGGTGCTGTCATACCACAGCGCAGTGTCAAGAAGCGCTTGAACAGCCCTTTTTGTANTCATACC
Source organism: Bartonella sp. CL434QHHD (assembly GCF_042195145.1). Classification (NCBI taxonomy): domain Bacteria; kingdom Pseudomonadati; phylum Pseudomonadota; class Alphaproteobacteria; order Hyphomicrobiales; family Bartonellaceae; genus Bartonella; species Bartonella sp. CL434QHHD. The sequence goes on from NZ_JBHINT010000032.1 coordinate 1,408, forward strand.
ACAGCGCAGTGTCAAGAAGCGCTTGAACAGCCCTTTTTGTACAAAGCATCCAGAACAACCTGAATGCGAGCCTTAAGTCTTGCTGTTTGTGATAATCAACAATCCGCCATCCTTGCATTTGCTTGGAATGGCGGGATTGTTTCCTCACGCACATTATTTAACGGATGAAGAACAACAGAATTTACAAAAAGGTTCTGATGGCAAGGTTCATTTTTTCCTCAATGGTATTCTTACAACACCCTATGAGGCGGCTGTTTATGCAGAGCAACATGCGGAGAATAAAAATGTACCGCTTTATTTTGTTGTGTTCCCTCAAGCCGATTCTGCTATTTCAGAACTTCTGGTCGCGGGTTATCAGAAGTTTATGGAAAATAACTTTTGGGGTTTGACCAATTCAACACAAGAAGCAAAAGATTTGATGTATAGCTATGGTCTTACAGGATTAGAACTTTATGGACATAGTCGCGGGACAATGACATTGGGGAATATGCTGAATTCTTTCAAACAAGAAGGTGTAAATGATGTAGCTGGCAATACAACGATCAGTTTCTATGGACCAGCGGCTAATGTTTTGGCGGCATCCGGTTTGTTAGGTTATGTGAGTGGTGGCAAACAAACCACTATTGGTTTTGATGGGAATAGATATGACTTTGTAAGCAGAATTATTGGCGGCAATGGCTATACCTACGAGACAATACCTGCTGGTAGTAACATGTGGAAAGAATGGTGGAGAGTGGCTACAAATCCCATAAGCTCCCATACCTGTCTTGGAGATGCGAGTGATAAGTGTACATGGCGCTATGGCACATCTCATCGTGAACAAAAACCTTGAATTAGATCATGGAGGAAAAAATGAAACAAACTCTAAAGCTATTAGGTGCTGTAACTTTATTAGGTATTGCAGGATGTCAGTTTAATAAAACTCCTGGAGGGTATTTGAGCGCGTGGGAGAAAAATGGTGTTACTAATTTTACTGAGGTAGGAAAAGCCTTGTTAGAATGTGGCATGCCAACGCCTTATGATGTCGATCCAGAAAACAGAAAGCAGAGCATTAATGCAAAAGCAACAATTTATGCTTGCATGCTTCAATCAGGGTTTCGCTATAAAGATGAAGAGGTAGCAAGAGCGGGAGGGCCATGTTATACTTTTAGAGCCGAAAACCTTCCCATTTGTCGTCCAGGCGCTGTTGTTCCACAGCGCAGTGTCAAGAAGCGCTTAAACAGCCCGTTTTGTAAAAAATATAAAAATAGTCGCAAATGCCAACCTTAAGTCTTGCTGTTTGTGATGATCAACAATCCGCCATCCTTGCCTTCGCTTGGAACGGCGGGATTGTTTTCTCAACCCATCATCTCAATATTGTTCACCGTTGTTTTAAGCAGCGGTGACAGGAAATATCAACAAGCTTCCGAGCTGTTTTATAGTAAATAAATCCATTGAAAGAGGGGAAAAATGAAGAAAGTCTCGCAATTATTGAGCGGCATAGCTCTGTTAAGTATAGCTGGATGTGAGTATAAAGCTGAGGTTCCCTTATCAGCTTGGGAATTATGGGATAAGCCTGGTGCAAATACAATTGATATAGGGAAAGCGCTATTAGAATGTGGCATGCCAACACCTTATAATCGTGATGAATACAACAGAAAGTTAGACGGAAATGCGAACGCATTAATTGAAGCTTGCATGGTTCAAGCAGGTTTTAGATATAAATCCGGATATTTGAGTTCGTGTGAGTTTTTTGATGCTCGTTTTCCGATTTGTCATTCAGGTGCTGTCATTCCTCAAAGAAGTGTTAAGAAACGCCTGAACAGCCCCCATTGTAAAAGAAATAGAAACAAGCCTGAATGTCTACCGTAGTTTTTTGATGATGGTATGATTAAGAGTAATCTTTAGTTTTTTTATCTTTTGCATAAGTGTGTGGGCCAATTGTATCGGCACTCAACATGTTTCAAATTGATATGGACAGAGGAATATAAAACATCGACAAGCTTATAAGCAATCTTATCATAAAAAATCATTGAAGGAGAGAAACAATGAAAGCAACTTTAAAGTTATTGAGTGGATTGGCTTTGCTTATTATAGCTGGATGTTTTCCAGGTCCTTACCAGGCTGTGGATGTATTAGAGAAGCTAGGAGAAGATAAGATTGAGATTAAAAAAGCACTATTAGAATGTGGAATGCTGAATCCTCATGATGATTATATGATGGATTATAGAGAGTTAAGTATAAATGCGAATACATCTATTTATGCATGTCTAACCCAAGCAGGTTTTCATAGTAAATTAGGAGGGAAGTGGAGAGATCGGTGTAGAAATTATAATGCCGAAGATCTTCCGATTTGTGTGCCAGGTGCTGTCATTCCAAAACGAAGTGTCAAGAAGCGTTTAAATAGCGCTTATTGCCAAAAATATAAAAATAAACCAGAATGCCAACCTTAAGCACTGCTAGTGATGATCAACAATCTGCCATCCTTGCCTTCACTTGGAATGGCGCGATTGTTTTCTCAATCCATCATCTCAATATTGTTCACCGTTGTTTTAATGAAGCGGTGACAGAAAATATAAACAAGCTTATGAGCTTTTTTATTGTAAATAAATCCATTGAAAGAGGGGAAAAATGAAGAAAATCTTAAAAATATTGAGTTGCATGGCTTTGTTAAGTATCGCTGGATGTGTTAACTCAATTCCCTCACTTTCTCCAGCATTATGGAGAAATAAAATACTTTTAGAATGTGGAGTACCGGACC
>NZ_JBHINT010000055.1:0-2383 GCF_042195145.1 Bartonella sp. CL434QHHD
AGGGTGGAAACCTTAAACAGTCTATTCGTGATATTGCTGATGTTTCTGCTAGCGTAACCGTGGGCTTTAAGACAGAGAAGGCAGAAGCCTCTGTTCAGACTTCTACCGCGGTAACAGGTACAATAGAAGCAGGACGCGCTGTTAATATGCAAGCCCACAAAGGCAGCATCCATGGTGTTGGAGCCGATATTATTGCCGGCACAAACCCGATGCAAAGCAATGATAAACAGAGCGGGAACATCACCATGGGAGCAGGTAAAGATATCACTTTTGAAAGTGCGCAAAACACACAAAGCACACAAAATCATACGCAAAGCGCTTCAATGAATGTTGGGTATAGTTATGGTACCGGTGGTCCAGGGTGGATGGGGAATGCTTCTTTTGGTAAAGGCAAGGGTTCCAGTGAGGAAGTGCATCACAAGAACAGCCATATTATTGGCACCGGCACAGTTCACACAACGAGTGGGGCAAACACCACATTGGCAGGCGCCGTGGTTTCTGGAGAGCGTGTAGAAATGGAAGTAGGGGGTGATTTCGCCATTACCAGCCGCAATGATACGGGACAAAGTTCCAGCAAGCAAGACTCTTTTTCTATTGGGTTTAATGGTGGAAAAAAGGATGATGCAGCCACAACCAATATTTCCTTGAACAAGGATAAATCCTCTAGCGATTATCACAGTGTTGTGGAGCAATCAGGCATCAAAGCCGGTGATGGCGGTTTTAAGATCAACGTTAAAGATAAAACAACGCTGACCGGAGGTATTATTGAAAGCACCGCGCCGGCAGATAAAAACAGCCTGACCACAGGAAGCATTAGCACCAGTGATATCAGCAACGGTGCGCATGCTAAAGCCAGCAGCCCTAGGTTTAGCATTTCTGGTGGCGGTGCTTTGCAACAGGGGAAATATGGCATCATAAAAAATATTGCTAAAAATGCTTTAAGTCATGGAAAAGCCAAGGATGCAGCAGAAGGGGAAACAAAATCTGCTATCAGCGATGGGACTATCATCCTTACTGATATAACTGGACAGAGGGCGATGGGGCAAGATGCTGGACAAATCATTGGCTCTCTCAACCGCAACACTGCTACAGCCCACCAAGCAGTAGAACAGCTAGATGTCGCATCGCTTGAGGGGGTAGTACATAATCGCGTAGATATGATCAATGATTTATCGGATGAAGGATTTAATATCTTTGAACAGGGCTTTGTAAACATGTTTATCAAAGAGCATTATCTGGCTACCGTGGATCACGATGAAAATGGCAATGTGATCTATGCAAAAGATGAAAATGGAAATCCTATAAGAGACAGTCATGGAAACCCGCAGCCGCAATATCATTATTTAACGCCTGAAGAACAACAGAATTTACAAAAAGGTTCTGATGGCAAGGTTCATGTTTTTCTCAATGGTATTCTTACAACACCAGATGACGCAGCCCATAATGCGGTTCAGTTGGCTGATAACAAGAATGATCCACACTATTTTCTGATGTTCCCTCATAGCGATTCGCGCTTGGTAGATTTGTTCATTGCAGGGTATCAGTATGCTCTAGAAGGTAAGTTGGGTATTTTGACCAATTCGACGAAGAAGTACCAGAATCTGTTGTATAACAAAGTTCTATGGATTACCTAATCGTACGCCAATTTATTCAAAATATTCAGGGAGGAAAAAATGAAACAAATCTTGAAATTATTAAGCGGAATAGTTTTGGTTAGTGTAGCTGGATGTAACATTGATAAGCCTTCTCTAGGGGCTCTGAGTATGTGGGAGAAACCTAGTGCAGATTTTACGGAGATAGGAAAAGCATTGTTAGAATGTGGTATGCCAACCCCTTATGATGTTTTTCCAGAAAACCAACAGCAGAGTATTAATGCGAAAGCAACAGTTGATGCTTGCATGGTTCAAGCAGGATTCCGCTATAAAGATCAAAGAGGGGGGGGTGGTGTTATACTTTTAAAGAGAAAAACTTGCCGATTTGTCGTCCAGGTGCTGTCATACCACAGCGCAGTGTCAAGAAGCGCTTGAACAGCCCTTTTTGTAAAAAGTATAAAAATGCACCTGAATGCAAGCCTTAAGTTTTGCTANAAAAGTATAAAAATGCACCTGAATGCAAGCCTTAAGTTTTGCTATTGGTGATGATCAACAATCCGCCATCCTTGCCTTCGCTTGGAATGGCGGGATTGTTTCCTCAACCAACCATTTCAATATTGTTCACCGTTGTTTAAACAGCGGTGACAGAAAATATCAACAGGCTTATGAGCTCTATTTTATTGTAAATAAATCCATTGAAAGAGGGGAAGAATGAAGAAAATCTTAAAACTGTTGAGTTGTATAGCTCTGTTAAGTATCACTGGATGTGTTAACTCAATTCCCTCACTTTC
>NZ_JBHINT010000046.1:0-1709 GCF_042195145.1 Bartonella sp. CL434QHHD
GGTGGTGATCCCCACCCCGGAGGCGGTGATATTTTGTTTAGCAATCACCGTTGCATTACCACCAGCAGAAAGCGCCTCGGTATTTAAAACGGTCTCCACGCCGTCAACCGTTGTGCGCCCTGCATCTAAACGAATATTCTTCTCCGCAAGGAGAACAGCATCCCCACCAGCAGCAAAATGCCCTCCTTGACTGAGGATATCCCCGCCATGCACATGCAATTGGTTATTTGCCGCAATCCGCCCTGAATTGGTTATTGTGGAATTGCTTGTATTTTGGCTGGTGATATTGACATCATCGCCCATGATCAAAGCCCCAGCAGAAACAAAGGAGGCTCTGTCTTTTTCAGGGATGTAAAGCACCGGTGCGTAAACATCCATGCCCTTGACCTGTTGGCGCACATAAATCACCATTGGGGCTTCTAGGGACGCCAATTGTTCTTCACTCAAAGCCTCACCAAAGGGGAGATTGTGGGCTTTTGCATAGTCTGCCCCACCATCTAGCAAGGTTTTGACTTGTTCAATGGCATCACTTCCAGGAATAAAGGAACCTTTGCCCAAACCTTGACCAACCAGATCACGCATTTGTTTTTCAATCAGCTGCTTTTCAAAATATGCATCGCCTAAGAAAAAAATCTCTCTGTCAGGATTGTAACCAATTCTGTTCAAATAATAGGCTGAGCCATAAAACTTGCCAACATCAAGGAATTCTGCTCTAGTTTCATAAATGAAATTTTGATTGGGCAGCGTGCCCCCAACACCCCCCGATTGGGGTTTTGGTAAAGGAAGCCCCTCAGCAAGTTCCCCCGCATTATTGAGATCGACTGTTGGTGTAAAGAGAGCGCCAGCCCCAGTTAAACCACTTAAGGACTCCAGTGGATTGCCTTCAACTGCTTGTGCTTTAAAATGCGCATCCCCTGTAATCGAACCTTCCGCTGCCGTGTTATTGAGTTGATCGACCACCAAATTCAACGTGCCACCCGCTTGGACAAGACCAGGAGCTGCATCAAGAGCTTCTGAACCAGTATGGCGATCCTTGCCATCGGCTATATCTAAAGAAACATCGCGGCTTCCATCAGCTTTATAGCCATAACAACTGTCTGTATAAGCCTGACAACCAAGATAAGTGTTTTTATAAGCTGTTGCCCCCAAATTGGTGAGCACATTGGCGTGGATATCGGCATTTCCCCCTGCTCTCATAGAGCTATAATGGTTGTCAATGGTATCAGCGTTAATGATGAGATTGCCACTAGATTGTATCATCCCCGAAACAGTTGGTTTATGCGAAAATGCTTGTGTGACAGTCTTTTCTGTCATATGTGACCAGTGTTCGTTTGGGGATAAGAACCCCCACCTATCACCATTCCATTTATATGTCTGCATATGATCTCTACCATGCGCCCGTCCTTTTACCCAAGTAAAAGCCTTGTAGACTGTTCCATCTTTCAATGTTGCTTTGCCGTATGATCCTTCCTTATTATCAAAAAGTACTTCGTCCAAACTAAATAATGTATGCTCGATGTTAATACCGAGAAATGAGTCCGGCTCTTCAATGTGCCCTTTTCCCCAAAGATCTTGCTGTGTATTGTGATATAACAACCCATCTCCGCTACCATGAAAATCCTCTGGTTTTTGGAAAGAAATATCGCTATATTCCGTTTTTTCCGTGATGACAGGCGTGCTATCGGCTTCGTTTTTTAGGGTGTTGGTTT
>NZ_JBHINT010000001.1:0-1712 GCF_042195145.1 Bartonella sp. CL434QHHD
GGTGGTGATCCCCACCCCGGAGGCGGTGATATTTTGTTTAGCAATCACCGTTGCATTACCACCAGCAGAAAGCGCCTCGGTGTTTAAAACGGTCTCCACGCCGTCAACCGTTGTGCGCCCTGCATCTAAACGAATATTCTTCTCCGCAAGGAGAACAGCATCCCCACCCGCCGCAAAATGCCCCCCTTGACTGAGGATATCCCCACCATGCACATGCAATTGGTGATTTGCCGCAATCCGCCCTGAATTGATAATCGTTGAATTGCTCGTATTTTGGCTGGTGATATTCACATCATCGCCCATGATCAAAGCCCCAGCAGAAACAAAGGAGGCTCTGTCTTTTTCAGGGATGTAAAGCACCGGTGCGTAAACATCCATGCCCTTGACCTGTTGGCGCACATAAATCACCATCGGGGCTTCTAGGGACGCCAATTGTTCTTCACTCAAAGCCTCACCAAAAGGGAGATTGTGTGCTTTTGCATATTCTGCCCCGACATCCAGCAAAGTTTTGACTTGTTCAATGGCATCACTTCCAGGAATAAAGGAGCCTTTGCCCAAACCTTGACCAACCAGATCACGCATTTGTTTTTCAATCAATTCCTTTTCGAAATAAGCATCGCCTAAGAAAAAAATCTCTCTGTCAGGATTGTAACCAATTCTGTTCAAATAATAGGCTGAGCCATAAAACTTGCCAACATCAAGGAATTCTGCCCGCGTTTCATAAATGAAATTTTGGTTGGGCAGCGTGCCCCCAACACCACCCGATTGGGGCTTTGGTAAAGGAAGCCCCTCAGCAAGTTCCCCCGCATTATTGAGATCCACTTTTGGTGTAAAGAGAGCATCAACCCCGGTTAAACCACTTAAGGACTCCAGTGGTTTACGTTCAGCTGCTTGTGCTTTAAAATGCGCATCCCCTGTAATCGAACCTTCCGCTGCCGTGTTATTGAGTTGATCGACCACCAAATTCAACGTGCCACCCGCTTGGACAAGACCAGGAACGCTCTCCAAAGCTTCTGAACCAATCTGGCGATCCTTGCCATTGGCTATATCTAAAGAAACATCGCGGCTTCCATCAGCTTTATAGCCATAACAATAACCATCCTGGGTATTGGCATTACAACCCATATAGGTTTTTTTATAAGCCGTTGCACCTAAATTGGTCAGCGTCTTGGCTTGGATATCGGCATTTCCCCCCGCTTCTATAGTGCTATAATGGTTGTCAATGGTATCAGCGTTAATGATGAGATTGCCACTAGATTGTATTACCCCCGAAACAGTTGGTTTATGCGAAAATGCTTGTGTGACAGTCTTTTCTGTCATATGTGACCAGTGTTTGTTTATTGACCAGATCCCTCCTGCCTTCCACCTATCACCATTCCATCGATACTGTTCTACAGAGTTTCTTTCGTCAATATATTTCCAAGTAAATGCCTTATAGACTGTTCCATCGCTTGAAATTGCGGTGCCATAGGTTTCTTCTTTACTATTCCAAAGTGGATTATCTAAGTAAATGTATAAGTGTCCTTTCCAAACTCCGTTATCATCTTGATGTTCGTGCCCTTGTCCCCAAAGACCAACTTTCGCATCATGATATAACATCCCATCACTGAGTTGATCAGAACCCTTTGGTCTTTGGAAAGAAATATCGCTATATTCCGTTTTTTCCGTGATGACAGGCGTGCTATCGGCTTCGTTTTTTAGGGTGTTGGTTT
>NZ_JBHINT010000043.1:0-8215 GCF_042195145.1 Bartonella sp. CL434QHHD
AAGCTATGACGATACACCAGGAAAATTAAGTTTTTCATTTGGGAGTGGTTTATGGCGCAGTCAATCTGCACTTGCTCTTGGAGCTGGTTATATGTCTGAAAATGGAAGATTTCGCTCTAACGTATCTGCAACGAGTTCTGGGGGACATTGGGGGGTAGGTGCTGGATTTAGGGTAACACTGAATTAACAATAGAAAATTCGAAATAAATTTTCCTTCTCTTATCAAATGCGTTACATGTGCCATTTAAAGAGAAGGAAAGTTATTTTCATCATAAATGAATAGCAATAGAAGATAAGGGCGTATTTCGAGTAAAAATATATTTTTTATTATGAAATTTTATATGAAAAAATCATTTATCATCTCCAAAAGGAATTATTTGAGTAATCGATATTTATTTTTAATATATTGTAATAATATTATTAATGAATGCAGCATTGTTTTTTATGACAAGATAGGGGGTATTTTATTTTGCATAATTCTACTGCTGATAAGATTATTATTGGATTGTATAATGCTATAAAAGGTGATCAATTACATGACAGTGAGCAGCAGATTAAGACAGTTTTTAATGATGCGAAAAAATATATAGATAAATGTTTTTCTGAATCCATAGTATAATGCAATGAGTAATGTTGTTAATGATGCAAAATCTTACACGGATACAAAATTTGAAGCATTAAGATGTGATATTAAGACAGCTCAGAAAGAAGCAAGACAGGCATCCTCTGTTGGTTTAGAAGTATCGAATTTAAGTTATTTTAATATCCTTTGGTCTTTAAGTCTTTGTTTTGGTAGTGGTTTATGGCGTAGTCGATTGGCTTGAGCTATTGGAACCGTTTATATGTCAGAAGATGGAAAGATTCGCTCTAATATATCTGTCACGAGTGCAAGAGGTTACAGGGGGTTAAGTGCAGGAGTAAACTTAACACTGCATTAATAATAAAAAACGCATTCGCCCTTGTTTCATCAGACAAGGGTAAAAATTTTATAAAGAAGTGATATTTTACACAGAAACTCATAGAGTAGTATACTTGTAAAGTTTTATAACAATGTATTCTGTAATAATAATCTTAGTGGGACTAATTTTAGTTACAGTGAAGCATTTTAACAAAAAAAATTACAAATGCAGAGTGATGTTTTTATATAAATTAATAGAGCACGCGTAATCGCACAATATTTTAAAACTGTACAGTTTATAATTTTATTAATAGGAATATCCACTAGGGGGTATGCTTAAAGAAATAAAAAATCTCATTTTTTCCATTTTTATTATTTTCTTTGTATGTAGCAGCGGGAATGATTAAGTAAGACTCACTTTGATCACAACAGGGATATTTAAAGCATAACGATGCACCAGCACTTTTATAAAAGCCTAAAGTGTAAACAATGAGGCTATGAATTCTTGAATTATTTCAAGAATCAGAAAGACGCATTATATAAAAATATAAAAAAATAATTAAATTATTTTTTCCTTGCTATTTTTTAATAATCTGTATAGAGTGCGAAAAATTGATTATAAAGAAACTAGAAATCTTCTCGCAAAGCGGGGTGCGGTAAGTTATGGAAAAATTACAAAATCACAATCGTCTGATCTCAAAAAGCTTTAAGAGATACAAATATAAAACTCATGGGTATCTCGCTTATTTTCACGACAAAAGCACAATAACCCTACAAAAAACGCTCTAAATTACTCAACAAACAACTTAACTCCCTTGCGCAATAAACACCCTTTATTGCCTCTTAAACACACAACACTTAATAATAGCGCGCAAACATGTTTTTTCTACACTTCTTTCACCTTTCTACGCCTTTAAATTTAAAGGCTCTGCTACAGAAAGAAAATCCCCCCTAAAAGGGGAAAATAAACCTTATTAATCGGACTATCAATCAAGGTGGACTACAACCTCATTGATATCTTAGATAGTCCTCTTCCGCATTATGACAACCCTAATCTTTTATAAAACAAGAAAAAACTACCTCTAGAGCTTAGTAGCACCGGAATATGTCTTTTTAATGTTTTCAATATGTTTTTTTTACTTAGAGGATTTATTATGAAAAAAATATTATATACCACACCACACACACTAGCAGTGAGTAATTTAAAAAATTCTTGCTCGTCTTATCGATTACCTTTTATTAAAACGCTTTCATTAGTGTCAGTAGCTGCCTTTTTATCAAGTGCTTCTCCTGTTTTTGCTTGTGATCTTTGGGGTAATGTAGCGCAGTATTTTGGTGGAGGTACAAATATACGTAAAAGTATTGCGCCAACCTATATAATTAACGGTAAAATATATAGAGATGTTGGTTCTGCGTTGTATGGTTTGGAGAATTATGTCGCTGAAACTAGGTATGATAAGTTTGTTAAGCAAGATGCATCAGGACTTATTACAATTGGTGCGGACGTAGGTGGCAATAGAATAACTATCGCAAATAGCTCTCATGGATTGAGGACTCTTACTGGTGTTGCTGATGGTTGGGTTTCGCCAATCTCGTATGATGCAGTCAATGGTTCTCAGCTTTTTTCCCAAGGCATCAGTACTGCGATCTCTTTTGGTGGTGGTGCTGGATACGATAGAAAAGGAAACTGGATAACTCCTACTTTTACAGTTAAGGTCTTTGATAAAAATGGTAATGGAACTGAAAAGGACTATAAGAATGTTGCGGATGCCTTTACTGGCGTAAGTAGTTCTTTCACGAATCTTGATGCAAAGATTGAAAATATTAAGGTGGCAAGTAATAGTCTTGTTAAGCAAGATGATACAGGACTTATTAGCATTGGTGGAGAAGTAAGTGGAACTAAGGTAAGCATTGCAAACGTTGATAATGCAGTTCGGACTCTTTCAGGTGTTAAGGCTGGTTCGATTACAGCAATGTCTACTGATGCGATAAATGGTTCTCAACTTTATTCCATGAGCAATGTAGTTGCAGGCTATTTTGGCGGTGGTGCTGGCTATAAAGATGGAAACTGGAGTGCTCCTACTTTTACAGTTAAGGGCTTTGATAAAAATGGTAATGGAACTGAAAAGGACTATAAGAATGTTGCGGATGCCTTTACTGGCGTAAGTAGTTCTTTCACGAATCTTGATAAAAAGATTGAGAATATAGTCATTGATGCGACAGGTAACAGTCTTGTTAAGCAAGATGATACGGGACTTATTAGCATTGGTGGAGAAGTAAGTGGAACTAAGGTAAGCGTTGCAAACGTTGATAATGCAGTTCGGACTCTTGCGGGTGTTAAGGCTGGTTCGATTACAGCAGCGTCCACTGATGCGATAAATGGTTCTCAACTTTATTCCATGAGCAATGTAGTTGCAGGCTATTTTGGCGGTGGTGCTGGCTATAAAGATGGAAACTGGAGTGCTCCTACTTTTACAGTTAAGGTCTTTGATAAAAATGGTAATGGAACTGAAAAGGACTATAAGAATGTTGCGGATGCCTTTACTGGCGTAAGTAGTTCTTTCACGAATCTTGATAAAAAGATTGAGAATATAGTCATTGATGGGACAGGTGATAATCTTGTTAAGCAAGATGATACCGGACTTATTAGCATTGGTGGAGAAGTAAGTGGAACTAAGGTAAGCGTTGCAAACGTTGATAATGCAGTTCGGACTCTTGCGGGTGTTAAGGCTGGTTCGATTACAGCAGCGTCCACTGATGCGATAAATGGTTCTCAACTTTATTCCATGAGCAATGTAGTTGCAGGCTATTTTGGCGGTGGTGCTGGCTATAAAGATGGAAACTGGAGTGCTCCTACTTTTACAGTTAAGGTTTTTGATAAGGATGGTAATGGAACTGAAAAGGACTATAAGAATGTTGCGGATGCCTTTACTGGCGTAAGTAGTTCTTTCACGAATCTTGATAAAAAGATTGAGAATATAGTCATTGATGCGACAGGTAACAGTCTTGTTAAGCAAGATGATACGGGACTTATTAGCATTGGTGGAGAAGTAAGTGGAACTAAGGTAAGCGTTGCAAACGTTGATAATGCAGTTCGGACTCTTGCGGGTGTTAAGGCTGGTTCGATTACAGCAGCGTCCACTGATGCGATAAATGGTTCTCAACTTTATTCCATGAGCAATGTAGTTGCAGGCTATTTTGGCGGTGGTGCTGGCTATAAAGATGGAAACTGGAGTGCTCCTACTTTTACAGTTAAGGTTTTTGATAAGGATGGTAATGGAACTGAAAAGGACTATAAGAATGTTGCGGATGCCTTTACTGGCGTAAGTAGTTCTTTCACGAATCTTGATAAAAAGATTGAGAATATAGTCATTGATGGGACAGGTGATAATCTTGTTAAGCAAGATGATACCGGACTTATTACCATTGGTGGAAAAGTAAGTGGGGCCAGGGTAAATATCGCGAATGTTGATAATGTGGCACGGACTCTTGCGGGTGTTAAGGCTGGTTCGATTACAGCAACATCGACTGATGCGATAAATGGCTCTCAATTTTATGCCATGAGCAATGTAGTTGCTAGCTATTTTAGTGATAATGCTGGATATGATAAAGATGGAAACTGGAATGCTCCTACTTTTACAGTTAAGGTTTTTGATAAAAATGGTAGTGGGACTGAAAAGAACTATAAGAATGTTGGGGAAGCGCTTTCTGGTGTAAGTAGTTCTTTTACGAATCTTAATCAAAAGATCGAAAGTGTGACAGGTGATAGTTTTGTTAAGCAAAATAGCGCTGGGCTTATTACGATTGGTGGAGACAAGGGTGGTAATAGAATAGATATTGCAAACAGTGTTAATTTTCCACGAGTTCTCTCTGGTGTTAAGGGGGGTGCATTTACGGCAACATCGACTGAAGCAGTAAATGGTGGTCAGATTTATCTTATGACTCAGGCATTTGCAAGTTATTTTGGCGGTGGTGCTGGATATAATAAAGCGGGAAAATGGTCAGATCCTACATTTACAGTTCAAGCCTTTGATAAGAATGGTAATGAAACTGAGAAAAACTATACTAATGTTGCAGATGCGTTTTCTGGCGTTAATAGTGCTTTCAAAATTTTGAATAAGGAGATTGTTAGTATAAAGAATGGCCTTGGTATTGGTGAAACAGAGAGTAAATCACTAGATGGTGATCCTTCGGATATTATTTCAGAAGGCTTTCCTTTTATGAGAAGCGCACGTTTTCTAAGAAGCTTACCTCTTGCCATAGATGAGGAAGAAAGCACCATAGATGAGGCGGATAATTCAACCACGGTAACTGTTGCTCCTAGTGAAATTTTAGAAAAGTCAACTTATGAGGTGACTGACAGTCAGTTTTCGCAGATGAGTAACAGGGTAACCGACGTGACAGGCAGGGTGGATAAAGTTGAAAGCAGGGTAACAGAAGTTGAAAAAAATGTAACCGACGTTACAGGCAGGGTAACAGAAGTTGAAAACAAGGTGAATGTTGCGGTTAGCTATGATACCGATGATAGCGGAAAGAAAATCAATAGCATCACTCTAAAAGGTGTCGATGACAGTGAGCCTGTTTTGATTACGAATGTTCAAGATGGAAAAATTGAACATGGCTCTAAGGACGCAGTGAATGGTGGTCAGTTATACGATCATACCGCGGAGCAGATGAAGATTACTCTTGAAAGTGCGAAAGAGTATACTAAAGAACAAGTCGATAATGGTGTTAATGCGGCGAAATCCTATACCGATATGAAGTTTGACGCACTAAGTTATGATATTACGAATGTGCGCAAAGAGGCAAGGCAAGCAGCAGCGATTGGTTTGGCAGTCTCTAACTTACGTTACTTCGATGACCCAGGATCTGTGAGTGTTTCATTTGGTGGTGGTTTTTGGCGTGGACAATCTGCCTTTGCGATTGGTGCAGGTTATACATCTGAAGATGGCAAGATTCGTTCTAATCTATCAGCAACCAGTGCTGGCGGTCAGTGGGGTGTAGGTGGTGGAATAACTCTGAAATTAAAATAATACCAGAGAATATGAAAAACTACAATTTAAGCGAAGTTTCGCCCTTGTCTCATCAGACAAGGGCGAAATGTTATATTATAGAGAAGTAATATTTTACAGAGAAGTCCATAGAGTAGTATACTTATAAAGTCTTATAACAAGGTATTCTATAGTAATAATCTTAGTGAGATTGATTTTAGTAAAAAGTGAATTACTTTAACAAAAATTTTATAAATACAGCGTAATACTCTCATATAAATTGATAGAGTGCGTAATCGCACAGTATTTTAAAACTGTACGTTCTATAATTTCATTGATAGAAAATATCCATTGGGGGATACGTTTAAAAAAATCAAAAATCGTATTATTATTATTTTATTTATTTGCTCTGTGCATAGCAGTAGCAATCATGAGGTGCGCAACAGCGGCAATTATTAGTAAGACTCATTTTGATCAAAATGGGACACCTAAAACGAACGATTAAACAGAACCTCTAGACAAGTCTATAGTGCATGGAATCTATGAATTTTAAAGTTATAAGGATATTTTACGATTGTATAAATCGGAAAGACTCATTCTGTAAAAATAATTAAATTCATTTTCCTCTTGCTATTTTACGCAATAGTCTATAACATCGCGAAATATTCTTTAGTAAGACTCATTTTGGTAAAAACAGAAAGATGCTCGCAAGGGGGGCGCGACGGATTATGAAAAAAACAAACAATCACCTTCATTTTATTTTGAAGCTCTTTGAGAGAAAAAAATCTAAAGCTCAAGAGTATGCCTCTTATCCCCGCGATAAAAGCGTAATGATTTCACAACAAGTACTCTAAATCATTCAGCCAACAACTTAACCTTTTCCCCTAATAAACATTACAGCCTCTTAATTATACAAAATGAACTCTTTTACTTTAAAAACTATAAACCGCAGATCTAACAATAGGGCGCAAGTATGTCTTCTTCATATCCGTTTTTCACCCTCATTCAGGAGTTTTGTTGCAAAAAAAAGCATCCTTCTTAAAAGCGGAAAAAATAAAAAACCCATTAACCAAACCTTTAATCAACGTCCATCACAACCTTGCCGGACTTCTAATTACTTCTGTTCGCCTCTGCGGCAAACTCAAACTTTATAGAGAACAAACAAAAATCACGTCGTTAATCACCCCTAGCACTGAAATATGACTTTTTAATGTTCTAAATATGTATTTCTTATTTGGAGAATTTGTTATGAAAAAATTATATACCACACCAAAAGCGCTAGTGGTGAATGATTGTAAAAATTCTTGCTCGTTTTATCGACGGCTTTTTATTAAAGCGCTTTCATTGGCTTCAGTGATTATCTTTTTATCAAATGTTTCTCCTGTTGCTGCTGCTACTCAGATTTTAAATAACAAATCAAACGACTTTAGTGGTGGTGCAAATGCGCTTAAAGGTATACCGCCAGCCTATGTAGTTGGCAGTAAATTGTATAGAGATAGTGGCTCTGCATTTGTGGAGGGGGAGGATACCCCCAAGAACTTAAGTCTTAATATTAAGTTTCAGACTAAAGCTGCTTTTGATACTGCATTTGCAGGTACGGAAGGTTATAAGAATGTAGAAGGTTATAAAAGTGTTGCGGATGCATTTTNTGTGGAGGGGGAGGATACCCCCAAGAACTTAAGTCTTAATATTAAGTTTCAGACTAAAGCTGCTTTTGATACTGCATTTGCAGGTACGGAAGGTTATAAGAATGTAGAAGGTTATAAAAGTGTTGCGGATGCATTTTCTGGCACTAATAGTGATTTGGCAGGTTTAAATCATCAGCTTATTGAGATAAAGGAACCCCATGCTATTGGGGAAAAACAAGATAATCCATCTCAAAGTGATGATCAGCATAAGAACACAGACAGCTTTTCTCTTATAAGAAGCTTATCTCGTGAACTAGCCCGAGCGGATGATGAAAAGAAGATAACTATTGCTGCTACCTCACCATTAACTCAAATAACTATTCGGAATAGTGAAGGTGAGACACGGCGTCTTTTGGATGTTTCTCCTGGTGAACTCTCAAAAACGTCAACCGATGCCGTTAATGGTTCCCAGCTTTATGCTCTAGGTGATAAAGTTGCAAAATCTTTAGGTGGTAACGCTAAGTATGAGAATGGCACGTGGACTGCTCCTACATTCAAGGTTAAGCGCTTCAATTCTGATGGTGACGTTACTGACTCGACTTATGACAGTGTCGCGTCTGCCTTTGCCGGTGTTGGTGATTCTATCGCGAATATTAAAAATGAGATTAGCAAAGAAATTGCTGGTGAAAAAAGTGATT
>NZ_JBHINT010000009.1:0-1069 GCF_042195145.1 Bartonella sp. CL434QHHD
GGAAATGAAAGAGCTAACTGATATTACCGGTAAACCGGAATATGCGATAGATGGTTCTGCTTTGGGGGCTCTACAGGCGGATCAGATTAAACTTGTGGCAACAGAAAAAGGTGTTGGTGTTCGCATGCGCCATGATATGGCAGCCAATGCGGGGCAGTTGTATCTTTCTGCTGATGGGAAAATCTCGTTGAAGAATGTTTTTGGTCATGGGGGTGTTGTTCTCAAATCGAAAAGCCAGAGCGTATTGGCAAAGCACATCACCTCGAAAAAGCATATTGATATTGCCGCACATAAGGATGTGACGTTAGAAACGGTTGGCGCTGATGGTCATTTGAAGATAGAGGCGCAGGATGGGCTTTTATCGATTGCCGGTAAGGCAACCTCTGGGGGCAATATGGAGCTTTCTTCGCGCCAGACACTTCAAGTTTCAGGGCTAGGGTCAGGTGCTGATATGGCTCTTGAAGCGGGCGGAGACTTGAAGCTTGAGGGGATTGTTTTAGCGCAAGGGAAGCTCAAGGCGCATGCCGGTGGTGATATACAGGCGCAGCTTTTAGCCGGTGGGGTTGATATGGCGGCAACGGGTGCTGCTGGTGTTGTTGTTCTTGGCACCCAAGGGGATGTTGATCTCCAGAGCAGTCAAGGTGCGATTGTCGCTGAAAGTGTTTATGGGGCAGGAGATATCACCCTGGTTTCTCATAATGGGCTATCTGTTTCTCAAACAATTCTGTCGCATCAAAATGTTGCCATTCAAGCACAACCAGAAACAAATGCCCCCGTTCATTTTAGACAACTTTTAGCCTATGGTAAGGCAAATATTGAGGGTGGGGCGGTTGACTTTTCTTCGCTGATGACGGGTGAAAAAGCTGTTTTAAAGGTTGGCAGCCTTGATGCTGGCACACTGATGACAGGTGTCGTTTCTACGGGCGGTTCAGGGGATCTTGTTTTAGATAAAAACGGTTTTCTTTTGATTACAGCAAAAGAAGGGGTGAAGGTTGGTCAGATTGCCAGTGGTGGCAATATTGAAATTTTTGCAGGCAACGACATCTATTATGATCAGGTCATGGGCTAT
>NZ_JBHINT010000057.1:0-1069 GCF_042195145.1 Bartonella sp. CL434QHHD
GGAAATGAAAGAGCTAACTGATATTACCGGTAAACCGGAATATGCGATAGATGGTTCTGCTTTGGGGGCTCTACAGGCGGACAGAATAAAACTTGTGGCAACAGAAAAAGGTGTTGGGGTTCGCATGCGCCATGATATGGCCGCCAATGCGGGGCAGTTGCATCTTTCTGCTGACGGGAAAATCTCGTTGAAGAATGTTTTTGGTCATGGGGGCGTTGTCCTCAAATCGAAAAGCCAGAGCGTATTGGCAAAGCACATCACCTCGAAAAAGCATATTGATATTGCCGCCCATAAGGATGTGACGTTAGAAACGGTTGGTGCTGATGGTCATTTGAAGATAGAGGCGCAGGATGGGCTTTTATCGATTGCCGGTAAGGCAACCTCTGGGGGCAATATGGAGCTTTCTTCGCGCCAGACACTTCAAGTTTCAGGGCTAGGGTCAGGTGCTGATATGGCTCTTGAAGCGGGCGGAGACTTGAAGCTTGAGGGGATTGTTTTAGCGCAAGGGAAGCTCAAGGCGCATGCCGGTGGTGATATACAGGCGCAGCTTTTAGCCGGTGGGGTTGATATGGCGGCAACGGGTGCTGCTGGTGTTGTTGTTCTTGGCACCCAAGGGGATGTTGATCTCCAGAGCAGTCAAGGTGCAATTGTTGCTGAAAGTGTTTATGGAGCAGGAGATATCACCCTGGTTTCTCATAACGGGCTATCTGTTTCTCAAACAATTCTGTCGCATCAAAATGTTGCCATTCAAGCACAACCAGCAACAAATGCTCCCGTTCATTTTAGACAACTTTTAGTCTATGGTAAGGCAAATATTGAGGGTGGGGCGGTTGACTTTTCTTCGCTGATGACGGGTGAAGAAGCTGTTTTAAAGGTAGGCAGCCTTGATGCAGGCACACTGATGACAGGTGTCGTTTCTACGGGCGGTTCAGGGGATCTTATTTTAGATAAAAACGGCTTTCTTTTGATTACAGCAAAAGAAGGGGTAAAGGTTGGTCAGATTGCCAGTGGTGGCAATATTGAAATTTTTGCAGGCAACGACATCTATTATGATCAGGTCATGGGCTAT
>NZ_JBHINT010000053.1:0-7632 GCF_042195145.1 Bartonella sp. CL434QHHD
AAAGTTTTTTGCAAAAAATAGTGACAATGGCATCAATTTTGACCAACTTTCGAGTGAATTGCGCACCCTTCTCAATAAAAGCGACATTCCTGCTCTCAACCCTGATCGCTTGAAACAAACCTATCAAGCTGCACTCAATGATATTGGTTCTGCGATAACAGCTTTCAAAAATGACCCTTCTTACTATCGCACCACTTTAAAAAATCTTGGTGAGCGTCTGTCCGATCGTGTAGAAGATCTCACGACAAAATTTGATCGAAGTGATATCATCAAGGCCCTTGTGACCGATGGCATGTCCCGTGCGGATGCACAAACAGCAGCCAACCGTGCCGTCCAACTCTATCAAAGAGCAGAGGAAAAGACCGAAAAAGCCATCAAAGTCCTTGAAGAACGGGCAGAAACACTCTCAGACAATCTTGAGGATACGATCAAGGGCGCCAAAAACACTGCGACTAAAGCCACAAAAACAGCCTCCAATATGGGATGGTGGGGCTTTTTAGGCAGTCTGGTAGGCGCCATTATTTCCAGTGTTTTTGGCTATTATGGTTATAGAAGCCGTAAGGACACTTTCATGCTTTAAAACGTCTAGCTCTAAAGCAAATACATAAAAAGCTGCACGCATAGTGCAGCTTTTTATGTAAATTCTTCTTGATCACTCTAAAATTCAGCCCTCTTATTTAAAATGCTCTTTGCAATCAACATAACATTTGACAAAAAATAAAATCTATACTAAGAGGGAATAAGTGGTAATTTTTTTATTTTGGTTATCATTGTTTTTTTATCAACTATAAGGGGGAAATATATGAATATTTCACTTAATGAAGTAGAAGATGTTATTGAATTGGCTGCTGAGGAAGTTGTGCCAATTGTGATGAATAGTAAATATGCTCAGCGCAGCGATGTTCAAGTTTATCAAGATGAGCTTGATATGGATGGTTTTCTGGAAGTTTAATGATGTATTGTTGATGCAAATCTTCTTATACATCCAACTTTAAAAATTAAGCTTATTTAAGTGCATGTTTCAGTTATTTTCAGAGAGCTTTTCTCAAAAAATTTGGGCTAAGCAAGCAGCTGAGTTGTCGATTTCATACATCCCTTTCGATGAAAGGGATGTATTGCATGCTTTAAGACAATACGCTCTATATCCTCATAAACTCTTAGCTCTTAATCCTAAATCCGAAGTAGTAACAGTGGTTAATGGAGTGCGGAGTCCACGTACTCTTTCAAACTTTCTTGTTTTAGATACGGATAGAACTATAGAAGAATATACTGCCCGCGTTGACCAATATGCCGAAGGACAAGAATGGGCGGTCATGTATTATGGATTATACGCTGCAACCCCTGTTCTATGGGATGTGGCAAAACAGTTTTCAGATCAATTAGCTCATTCTTTAGGTTTTAGGCCTGGTGGACGCGTGGATATTGACTGCTTCATCGGCCGATATTCTTCCACCCATGTTGGGATACATGTGGATCACGCTCATAATTTTGGTTTTACTCTACAGGATGGCAAAACAATGTTTGCATGGCCCAGTACACGAGAAGACCTCCAAGGGCTAAAATATCCTGAATATGAAGCGCATAAATTAACAGCAATTGCGCTGCAAAACCGTACAGACCGTGTTGCCTACTTTCCCCATGATGCTTTCCACGTTGCTGAAACTGGAAAAAATATCGCGGCAAATATCAATATTGCTTTTTGGGAAACAGCACACGATGCACAACATCATAAAAATTATGTCACGCATTTACTCCATCTTGATGATCGAACGCGACATGATATCCGCGCATCAGGAAGAGCAAATTTAAACCCTGATAATGCTTTTCAACACTCTGCACTAAACTCCGCCATCGCAAATGGTACCTTAAAACGCCATATGCTGGTTTCTCAATTAATTTGTGATACAAGTTCACGTTTATGCATCGGTCGCCCTCTTGTTGACGTCTCCGAAATTGAAAATGAAATCTCTCTTCGCCCACCTGCAACCCTGCAATGGGTGCCCTTAACTGAAACAAAAGAACTGCTCATCGCAGCAAACGGACATTGTGCAAGCTTTGAATATAGCTCTCATCTAGAGCATTTCCTTTCTCAACTTTCATCAGGAAAAAAACTAGATCTAGTAAAATTAAATGATAAATCATATAAATATGCGCAAAAGGAAATTTTAAAAGCTGTAAAAGCTTTAGCATGTTGGGGAGCATTGTGACAAAGAAAAAATCCATGATTTTCGCCCAAATGGGACTTTTCCTCATTTTGGGCTTTAGCAGCTTTGCCGATGAAACAGCACAAGTCACATTTGCTTTACACTTAGCAGAAAGCACAGCTTCTATTTCAATGCTGCTTTTTGCAGGGCTTATCGGAGCGATTTGTGCGGGACCCATTGCACCACGTCTTTTGCATCACTTCCAACCAGTACACACAGTCACTGTTGTTTTATTGTTTGAAGCACTTTTCATAGCCGTTGCTGCAATCGCAAACCAATTTTGGGTTTATATTGCCCTTTCTTTCGCACTAGGTTGTGCTGGTTCACTCTTTTGGTCCGCTATTCTTGTTGCGGTACCTGACTTCGCAAAAAATGATCAGCAATTAGACCGTATAAACCGCGTTATCCAAACAGTCCGTAATCTTGGCTATATTGCCGGACCACTGCTAGGGGGTGTGTTGTATAGTCTATCGAACGGGCAAAAAGGATTGTTTGCGTTGTCAATCATGGTTCTTTTTGCTACCTTTATCACTCTCTTCTGTTTTAAAAGTTTAAAAATTCATACACAAACGACAAACACAACGCAAAAAAGCAAAAAAAGGCTAGATTTAACGGGTCTCTTGCGTAAAAAAAATGTTGTCTATGCTCTTTCTCCCCTCATCATTACCATCATCCTTACCTCTGCTCTCAACGTCTTATCGATTGTCCGCATTCGTACCGATCTCAACTTAAGCGCTGAAACCTATGGGGTAATCACAAGCATGTTAAGTCTTGGCCTCGTGGTTGGTCCACTCTGTTTCTCCAGTCTTTTTCATCGCTTTGGCAATGCCGCTGGTGCATCACTTGCCGCTACAATCATTGGTTTTGCAATTTTCTGCTTTTCCTTAACACATATTGTATGGTTGATGATGCTGTCATTTTTCATCTTTGGGGGTGCAAACGGTGTGCAAAATGCTCTAATGGCAAGTTTTATGATGAAAGCCATTCAGAAAGAACATCGAAACAACCAAATGCCCGCCTATATCTTTATCATACAAACAGCGGTGTGCATTGGCTTTCTAGGAGCCGGTTTTGTCCATGTTCATCATACCCAAAGCACACTGTTTATCATTGGCATCGCCACAATGATCGCAGGCATATTAGGTTTTATCTTGAACAGTGCCGTACAAAAAAAAGGAATATGATAATGGTTAACGGACTTTGCTATCTTTGCTCTCAAGCAAACCATACACCCCAAAAGGACATGACAATCACCCCTCGATAAAATCGTTGTATCTCCCATACAACCCCACACCAACCAATAAGACTTTGATGAACCACTCTTGAGTGTGGAAGAGCTAACAACCATTCCCAAAATTTAGTTTATAGCAAAATAGAAACCGGTTTAACATCATGCAACAAGATCCTATAGGCTTAAACTTTTACAATGGAACAGGCGGCTATGTGTGGCAACTGGCAGACTATATGCGACATGATTGTCATGAGATCTCCCACACACTTGAATTGCAAAAACCAACACCACCCATAGCCATCAATTCTTTCGCTGTCTACCCAAGTGAACTCAATCCTTTATCACGCGTTCAATGGGCAAAAGATGTACAAATAATAAAAAACAAACCAGCACTCATTGGCAAACGGCAAATACAACCCATCACCATTGTTTCTACAAAAGGAGCGGCATTTGGCGGATTCGACTTTCCCACATTTGAAGCACTTCGTGAAAGCTGCCATGTCCAATCACTGAGGGAAATACAATTCAATGGTACTCTTCTTGCCTCTGGAAGTCTTTTGATCTCACTTTTACGACACGGTCTCATCGAAACAGATCAAAAAGCATTTTCAGAAAATGATGCAACCGCTCTTTTACGAGAGCCAACATGTATTATCATAGATTCTTCTCTTGGCAGTCTTGCCATTAATCAACTCAATGGGCGTACAATCCGGCTTCATGAAAAAACAAAACATCTCTTGAAGCAAGCCACCACACCAATGCACATTCAACACCCTATAGAGGATTCAATAAAATTTTTTGTAAAAGCAGGAATGCTACGATTGGTAAAATTATAAGGATAAAAAGATGCAGCTGATAAGACCTGGCATGGGAACAGAAAATAGTGCACAGCTCATTTATGCGCTTATTCAAATGGCAAGACCGCGCACAGTCATTGAAATCGGTGCTGGTGATAGTACGCGCTTGATTGCTAAAGCACTGCAAAAAGCAAAACAAGCATGGCAACAAGATAAAAAACTTTTAGAATCTTCCACCTGGGAAGAGCGCACAGCTTTGCTTGACCCTTCAGGAATCCTTGAGAATTACGAACCTCGGCTTATCACCATTGATGATTTTACAGTTGAAGGTCAATCAGCAGAAGAAGCATGGCAAAAACTGCTTCAAGACGGTATTGAAAAAAACATGGTAACATTTATCCATGAGAATTTTTTCTCTCTTGATGAAAGCACCCTCAAATCTTGGGCGCCAATAGATTTTGCTTGGATTGATGCAGGAACTCCCGCAGATGATGTGCGATTTGTTATAACCCTTTGGGAACACATCACCGCTGGTGGTTATCTATGTCTGCATGAACCAACAATGACAACAACAATTGCTCTCAATGGCGAACAACGGGTTCGACGTGTTAGAACTCCTTTGTGGGAAGAAATTCTCTACCGGCTTGATGGCTCCTATGAAGCTTTAACTCTTCCCGAAAACCACAAATATCGCCAAAGTGGTCTGGGGATTATTCGCAAACGCACCTCTGCCGAACAAATTGTACGCGCACAATCGCTACAAGCAGAACTCATAGAAATCAATGAAATTCCCATTCGCAATGATATTTTGCCCATGGAAAAAGAAGCCCTTCACAAACGCAATACCCGCAATTCACTGATCTCTGCCATGACCTCACCGACACTGCGCGCTGTTTATGCCGCCATTATCCTTGGTGCAAAAAATCTTCCTGATATCCTCAAACATGTCGATTCAGATGCCAAAAACATTCACAAATCCATCAATCGCCTTTTGAATCTTGGACTTATTCACAACACAACAGCAGGATTTCAAGCCGAAGAGACAGTGTGGAAAATGCTAGAAAATAAACATGAGCGGAATAGGGAAAATTTAAGCGACCGCCATTTAGAAACAGAAGAGATGCTATCAAAAATTGGTGAAGCCTTTCAAAAGGAAAAAATCTATAGCGAAACGGAAGTTTCCAAGATATGCAACCTCTTTACGATAGACTTTGCCCGATTACGACGCACTCTTGTTGAGAGAGGTTTTTTACAACGCCATGGAGGCAAATATCAACGCATGCGCTAAAAGAGATTTGAAAAATGATTAGCGAACTCTATCGTTTTTCTTCTCTATTTCAAGAGAATGAATAACCTTCCACTAAAAAAATATAATTTCATTAAAAAGTTACAAAATCATTCATCCCATTCATATGTTGACAATCTATGGGGGGATAGTACATCCTCTTCATAAAGGATAAAATGGAAAAGCAAGAATGCGGGGTGCCAATTGGTTATCAAAAAGGATTGGGTGGTTATCAAAAAGAATTGGGAATAGTCAAAATCATCAGGAGAAGATATAGGATCAAGGTCTCAATGATCTTACGGTTGTTGCGCGAACATCAGGGCACAGTATTCTTGCTCAATCCAAATCATGCTCGATATTTCTAAAAACATCGTAGAAAAAACAATATTCTTGCATTGGACTGGCTGGTGAATCAAGAAAGATCCTATTTCAACAAAATGTGCACGGTAGAAACAGGACTAGCAAAGCTTCCTCAAAAGATACAACAAAATGTATTTGATCATTTAACGACACTTCTATGGAAATTCCATGGGCAAAAATAAAATAACTTTTTTCATCTATAGCACAGTTTTTCTTTCTGAATTTTCCTTTTTCTTTGTACTCCCTTTGCTTGGAAACTCTTCTCTCATAACTGCTGCCAATGTCGCTTTTTATCTCGCTGGATCAGTAATCCTTGAAAGCATTCTCATGGTAACCACAACGGGTTTATTAGAAAGATTTTCGCGTAAACTCTTAATGGCTAGCGCCTTTATTTTAAGGAGTAGCGCTTTTGTGTGCATTATCCTATCGCTCACACCTTCTGCATGGTTGATCTTTTTTACCTTAATGGCTTTTTCGAAAGCAGTTTCAAAGCCATTTTTGAGAGAAATTTTATCAGAACATCTCAATGAAAATGCTCTTAAACGCGCATTAACTCTCTATTCTTTTTTTCAAAATGCTGCTGTCGTTATCGCCCCTCTTGTTGCAACGAGTGCCATAAAATACAACGCATCAACCTTCTTAATGGCTTTTTTTGCACTCATTGGTTTGTATCTTTGTGTTCTATCCATTCAAATTGTTTATCATTACCCACATAAAACATTATTTCTTGAAAAGAATAAAAAAACAAAAAAAGCTCTTCTTTCTTCTTTAAAAACAATAATACATAATCGTTCTATTGCTTATTTGCTGGTCACGGCTTTGCTTTGTGCATTCCTCATGGGAATTTTCATCACCACCACAACACTTCTCAGTAAATTTGACAGAAATCTCGCCCCTTATAGTGGAATTTTCTTTTCAATTGTTGGCATCAGTATTTGTATCTGGCAGGGGGTAATCAATAAACATCTCACCCTTTCCGATAAAGCAACTTTTTATCTGCTCTGCTTTATGGGAAGTTTCGCTGCATTTTTCCTCATAGGTGGGGTCTTTACCGCTGTGATTGCGTTAATTGCCTACAGTGTCTATGAATCTGTCATGATTCCAGAGATATACTATCAAGCAGGGAAAACAACCTCATCCCTCTCTGCCAGTGTTCTTTTTAGTTATATTCTTGTTATTTCAAATATTGGCCAAGCTGCCGGCTCATAGACAAGTGGATGGATCATCAGCCATTTCAACAATCATATCGCTTTCACCTTTTGCATGATTGTTGGTGCCTCCGCCTTTGCTTCTTGCCTTTGCCTCATGCAAACGAAAAAATAAGCAGCTTCCATGTCACATATCATTTTTGAAAACCCGTAGCACAACAAGAGCACTCAAAATAATTCGCCATAAATCACTCAATTATGGGTTTGTAATACAATCTGCGGCAAAGAAGCTCGAAACGGTCTTTAAAGATTGCTCTGTAAGGCTCCGTTGCCAATTGCCTCATAGCTTAAAGTATTATGGGGGCAGACAAGCGTAAGGTAGCTACATTCTGCACGAATAATATTCTATTGATATCCATGTGCAACACAGCCAAAGCATTTTTTTATAATTCGCTCAAAAAAGGATTTTGAACTAATCAATCTCAAGCCTCGCCATGCGCGTTTAACTTTTAATGCCACCCATTCCCTCTCAATTTATATTTTAGAGCTCATGGATCAGCCATAATAAAAAACCATATCACGACTACCAGCATTTTCTCGTGCCATT